>NZ_WTLA01000001.1:0-391008 GCF_011378845.1 Pseudoalteromonas sp. Z9A4 | reverse complement strand
GCGAACAGATGGATTCAAGGTTAAAAAGCAACCAACAAAAAAATAGTTGGATACGTTCCTAAAAAGAGTAATTCTACAGCCTCAACGCCGTTTTAAGCGGCAAATTGCAGTTGGCTAAAATAAGTGAGGCACGAACAAAAAGCCAACTGTAATTTGTCCGACTTGAAAACCCTTGTTATATTTTTAATGCACCATCTCGCCGCTGAATCTATCTCGGCCTTTCCAATAATTACATTCAGGACAATAGTCACCTACAGGATAATCAATTCCTTCTTCATGAGGGCAACCTATTACCTCTTGGATCATGCTAACGGATTTAGCTCCGTTTGCATCAATGAAATTCAACATTTCACTCATAACCTGTTCTGATTTTCTCAAGTCTGTTGAAGAAAACCACTTTTTCATTGGTTTTGTTTCTGCACCTTCATGCATTATAATTGCGCATACTGCTTTTGATGCAAGATCATTGTTTGGACCATAAAAAGCTATCGTTGCTATAGGGTAACCTTTGTCACCTTTACGAACCTTTTTGGTTAGTAATTTCTTATTGTTGCCTTGAGCCATTTGAATACTCCAACATCAAAAAAATATAACAGCTTTATCAGAGGACACTTTCCTCTTTTTATGAGCAATGTATGTCCTCTTAATTATTTTTAATATTAATAACAAATCCTGTAACACATTGCCAGCTTTAAACTTTAAGTCAGGCTGTTCTTTTATTAAAATGCAGAAAAGAGGAAAATGTCCTCATTTCTTGACTTAGGAGGAAAAACGCCAATACTGTATATAAATACAGTTAACTGAGATTTAAAATGAAAACTAAATCCCCTTTTCTTAATAGTATTATCAACTATATGTATAGCCATCACTATGCTAAAAAATCTATTGAAACTTATGTATTTTGGATTACTGCCTATATCCATTTTCATAATAAGCGGCACCCTACCAGTATGGGCAATAATGAAGTTGAAATATTTTTAAATCACTTAACAGTCACTAAAAAAGTGGCAGCGAGAACACAAGCAACCGCTTTAAATGCACTTGCTTTTTTATATAAACATATTATCAAGAATGAGCTCTCATTAGATTTAAATTTCGTTAAAAGTAACCGCCAACAGAAACTTCCTGTCGTACTTACACAAACTGAGGTATCGCTATTTTTTAGAAATATAAATAAACGACATTATTTGATAGCAAGCCTGCTATATGGAAGTGGTTTGCGGCTGATGGAAGCAGTAAAAATAAGAGTTCAAGATATTGACTTCGACTATAAAAACATACGCATTTGGAACGGTAAGGGTAATAAAAATCGTATTGTGACACTTGCTGAAGAATTAATACCAATGCTAAGAAATCAAATAATTCAAGTTGATGAATATTTACAGTTAGATTTAAAAAATGATGCGTACGCCGGTGTATGGATGCCTCATCGACTTAGTAAAAAATACCCAAGCGCTAATAAGTCTTTACAATGGCAGTTTTTGTTCCCATCACATAAATTAAGTACAGACCCTGAAACAGGAGAAATAAGACGTCACCACTTAGATCATTCAGGGGTAAGAAAGGCAGTTAAACTGTCTTCAACAAAAGCTGAAATTAATAAACACGTTACGCCACATACTTTGCGTCACTCTTTCGCTACGCATTTGCTGCAAAGCGGCGCTGATATCCGCACATTACAAACACAGCTAGGTCATAGTGATGTGCGTACTACACAAATATATACCCATGTACTACAACAAGGTGCCAACGGTGTTATTAGCCCTTTTTCAAGATTATAAATATCTCAGTAACAAGGCAAAAATTTAGTTATATTGTTTGTCTATATGAGAAGTTTTTAACGCAGTTAATTAGAACGTTAGAATGTTCTACGTTTTAATTCAACGGGTATCCTACTCATGTTTTACAACAAATTGCCAATGCCATTATTAGCACTTTTTCAAGATTATAAACTCCCCGAATTAAAACAAAAAAGCACAGCCCACAAGCGCCATGCTTTTTAAATAAACCTTAATCCAGATCGGTTTACAAACGAATCCCACCGTCTATTTCTACCACGCGACCGGTAAAAAAGTCGTTTTCGATAATGTATTGTGCGGTATGGGCAATTTCGTCGCTTTCACCTAAGCGCCCTACTGGCGTTACTGCAAGCATACGTTGCTTGGCTTCGGGCTTCATGGCGTCGGTCATGGCGGTGCTTATTACACCTGGTGCAATAGCGCCTACACGTATACCAAAACGACCTAGCTCTTTAGCCCATGTGGTGGTAAGTGCCACTACGCCAGCTTTTGATGCCGCGTAATTTGTTTGGCCTATGTTACCTGCACGCGCTACGCTCGACATATTAACGATTACGCCGCCTTTGCCTGATTCAATCATGTGGCTTGCAGCTTCGCGCCCGGCTAAAAACACACCTGTCAGGTTTACATCAATCACGGATTGAAATTGCTCTAGGGACATTTTTTTAACGACTTTGCCATCTTTAGCCTTTATAAACATGCCATCGCGTAAAATACCGGCGTTGTTTATAAGCACACCAATGTGGCCAAAATCGCTGTTAATGGTATTAAATACGTTTTCTACTTCGCTTTCAGTTGTTACGTTTGCGGCATAACCTTTAATGTTGCCTGTGACACCTTCAAGCTGCGTTAACTGCTCGCATGCGGTGTTTAATAAGTCTTGCGCCATATCTATTAAAGCAATGTTTGCGCCCATAAGTGCGAACTTTTGCGCCATTGCAAAGCCTAAACCTTGTGCGCCACCGGTTATTACTACCGTGTTATTTTTAATTTCCACGCGTTGCTCCTACTTAGAAAACAGTTTAAAAATGGCACTAAAGTCATCACTACCCGCACCTTGGTGTTGTAGCATAGTGTATAAATTTTTAGCCATTGAACCCATAGGGGTTGATGAATTACTTTGCTGCGCGGCTTCCATGGCAAGTCCTAAGTCTTTAGCCATTAAATCAACCATAAAGCCTGGTTTGTAATCGTTACTTGCAGGTGCTGTATCCATTACACCTGGGCAAGGGTTGTAAAGTTCGAGCGTCCAGTTACGGCCAGAACTTGCGGTCATAATGTCGCTAAGTACTTTAGGATCGAGGCCGTTATTTATGCCCATTTGCAGGGCTTCGCTGGTGCCTGCCATTAAAATACTAAGTAGCATGTTGTTACATATTTTGGCAACTTGCCCTGCGCCAATATCGCCTGCATGAAATATGTTTTTACCCATATCACTAAGCACTGTATTTGCTTTATCAAACGCTGCTTTTTCGCCGCCTACAATAAAAGTAAGTGTACCTGCAGTTGCGCCTGCAACGCCGCCCGACACCGGTGCATCTACAAAGCTTATGCCTTGTTTGCCAAGTGCACTGCCTACAACACGGGCTGATTCTGCATCTATTGTTGAGCAATCAATGACTAATGTATTTTTGCTTAGCACGTTAATTAAACCGCTGTCGTCGTTATTACCTAAGTAAAGCGACTTAACATGTTTGCCCGCAGGTAACATGCTAATAAGCACGTCAGCATTAGTTGCACACTGCTTTGCATCAACCGCTGCTTTTGCGCCTTTGCTTGCAAGTATATTTACGACCGACTGGTTTAAATCGAACACGCTAACAGTATGCCCAGCTTTAATTAAGTTAGCCGCCATTGGGCCGCCCATATTACCTAAACCAATAAAACCTATGTTTAATTTACTCATAGTTGTTCCTTTTAGATACCAATTTTATTTAACAGCAAGCTCATTGAGCGGGTGATTTTCGCCAAAGCGGTTAGCAAAAAAGCTATCTATTATCGTTTGTGGTACATCACTAAGTGTTTTGTATTGCCAATTTGGCGAGCCGTCTTTATCTATTAGTAGCGCCCTTACACCTTCTTGAAATTCACCTACTTCGCCAGCGCGAACCGACATACCCAGTTCCATTTTAAAACACGTTAATAAGCTTTTGCCTTGGCTTTTTTTTAATTGCTCACTTACAAGTGCACAACTTAGTGGGCAGCCATGTTTAAGTGATTTTTGAGCGCGTTGTAGCCATTTATCGTCAGTGGTTAGCCCTAAAATATAATCAACCTGCTCCTGCAAGGTTGTAAACTCACCCAGTTTTTGAATCGTTTTTAGGTTAGCTTTTACGTTGCCTTTGGGCATACGCGCCGATTGGTTGTCTAAATCGGTGAGCAAATCGGTTAACCTGTCATGATTTAGACTTGCAGTTTTTCCCCACTTGGCAGTTAAAATTTGCGCAAGCATGGCATCATATTTGTTGCTATCGATAAAGTGATCGGCAAGCGATACAAAACGCGCGTCGTCGCAATTAATAGAAGCCGACGTTAACCCTAAAAATAGCCCGACGCTTTGTGGCATTTTATGTAAAAAGTAACTGCCGCCTACATCTGGGTATAAACCAATGGTTTGCTCTGGCATGGCAATGCGTGATGTTTCAGTTACTACGCGGTGGCTAGCACCAGCCATTAACCCTAAACCGCCGCCCATTACTATGCCGTTACCCCAAACAAGAATTGGTTTATCAAAGGTATGAATAAGGTAATCAAGTTTGTACTCAAGAGTAAAAAACGCTTCAACTAAGCTTGTTGGTTTACCTTGCGCCATTGCATGATGAAGGCTGACAACATCGCCACCAGCACAAAATGCTTTATCGCCAGCGCCTTTTAACAAGACCATTGCAATAGCATCATCGTCTTGCCAAGCTCGCAATTGCGGCTCAAGTAATTTGATCATCTCAAAATTAAGCGCGTTTAACGCTTTTGGCGCATTGAGTGTAACAAGCCCTATTAAACTGCCATTTTCTGCGGTTGCAGTTTCAAATACTACAGGCTCTTCGGCGCTATTTAATACTGTTAAAGCACTCATTAGCCGTTTACCCAGTTAGCGCGGCGTTTTTCTAAAAAGGCATTTACGCCCTCTTGTTGATCTTCGGTATCAAACAAACCAACAAATAACTCTCGTTCAAGGGGTAATATGCTTGCCATTGGTTGATGACGCCCTTTTTGAATCAATATTTTACACGCAGCTACTGAGCTTGGACTTTGATCGACCACTTGGTTAGCTAGTTTTAATGCAGCTGCAAAGCTTTCACCTTGTGGTACTACTTCTTCTACTAAGCCAATTTGCAGGGCTTTATCGGCTTTTAAGCGCTCGCCGCATAAAATCATGCGTTTTGCCCAGCCTTCACCTACAAGCCAAGCTAAATTTTGTGTACCACCCGCACACGGTAATAACCCTACTTTAGCTTCAGGCAATGCCATTTGTGCTTGTTCTTCCGCTATACGTAAATCGCACGCAAGGGCAACTTCTAGCCCGCCGCCCATTGCATAACCGTTAATGGCAGCGACCGATACACCTCTAAAATTAGTAAGCGCTTCAAATGCTTCACCAAATACACGCGACATATCAGCGGCTACGCCTTTATCGCCGCATGCAAATACGTTTAGGTCGGCACCGGCGCTAAAAAACTTCTCGCCTTCGCCAGTGAGCACTAATGCATAAATATTTTTATTATTGTTTAGCTCGTTAACGATATTTTTTAAATCAACTAAGGTGTCTTTTGTCCAGGTGTTTGCTGGCGGGTTAGACATTGTTAAAATAGCAACATGACCTTCGGTTGTAAGTTCAATACTTGGATTAGATTTAGATTCTGACATACATTGCTCCTTATAAAACGTCGCTTGCTGACTCTGCTAAAATACGGCGCGCAATAATTACGCGCATGATTTCGTTAGTGCCTTCTAAAATTTGATGAACGCGTACATCGCGTACATGGCGCTCTAGCGGGTATTCTTTTATGTAACCGTAACCACCATGTATTTGCAGTGCATCGTTACACACGGTAAAGCCCACATCGGTAGCAAAGCGTTTAGCCATGGCGCAGTAAGTGGTTTTTTCAACGTCGTTATTATCAAGTTTAAATGCAGCAAGCCTTACCATTTGACGCGCAGCTACAAGCTCGGTGTTCATATCTGCAATTTTAAATTGCAGCGCTTGAAACGCAGCGAGTGGTTTACCAAATTGCGTGCGTTCTTTTAAATATTCACGGGCGGTATTGAGTGCTGCCTGCGCTGTACCAATTGAACACGTGGCAATGTTAATTCGACCGCCATCAAGGCCTTGCATTGCAAATTTAAAGCCTTCGCCCTCAGCGCCTAATAAGTTGTGTGCAGGAATGCGTACATCTTCAAAGCTAATTAGCCGTGTAGGTTGTGCGTTCCATCCCATTTTTTCTTCTGCTTTGCCGTATTCAACGCCTTTTGCATCGGCAGGGACTAAAAATGCCGAAATACCCGCTGCGCCTTCGCCGCCTGTACGTGCCATTACAACTAATACTTCGGTTTCGCCAGCGCCCGATATAAACATTTTTGAGCCGTTAATAACGTACTCATCGCCCTCAAGCACGGCTTTTGTTTTAAGTGATGCTGCATCTGAACCCGAACCTGGCTCTGTTAAACAGTAAGAGGCAAGTAGCTCGCCCATTACTAATTGCTCTACGTATTGGTCTTTAACTGCATCGGTACCAAAACTTGCTACCATCCACGTTGCCATATTATGAATGGTCAACATGGCAGTGGTTGCTGTACAGCCCATAGCAAGCTGTTCAAAAATAATACTCGAATCTAAACGCGATAAACCAAGGCCGCCGGCTTCCTCTGGCGTGTATAAACCACAAAATCCAAGCTCGCCTGCGGCTTTAATCGTGTCTTTAGGAAAAATATGTTCGCGATCCCATTTTGCTGCATAAGGTGCGAGTTCTGACTCGGCAAATTGGCGCGCTGTTTGCGCAAAAGCTTGCTGATCTTCTGATAAGTTAAAGTCCATGGTAGACCTCTTTAATTGTGTTAGTTGTGTGTGTGTTGTTGTGTGTTTTCCCGTTACGGGGATATCGTGACGAGCGGCGAAGGCTTATGTGTGTTGTGTGTGAAGTAGCCTTCGCGCCCATCTTTATTATTATTAGTTATTTAGTTATTCGTTTTTTAGTTACTCATTTTTTATTACGATTACTTTAAGTTAATGCTCATGTTTGGACCCGAGGCAATATCGTCTTCAAACCAACGTGAGGTAATCGTTTTAGTTTCTGTGTAAAAGCGAATACCTTGCTTACCGTACGTGTGCGTATCGCCGTAAAACGAGCCTTTCCAACCAGTGAACGAAAAGAACGGAAGCGGCACCGGAATTGGCACATTAATACCTACTTGCCCTACTTCAATTTCGTGTTGGAATTTACGAGCCACTGCGCCGCTTGAGGTAAATAACGAGGTGCCGTTACCGTAAGGGCTGTCGTTAATAAGTGCGATTGCTTCATCAAGCGTGTCTACAAACATACACGCTAGTACGGGACCAAATATTTCTTCTTTGTATAAATCCATCTCTTTGGTTACGTCAGTAAATAACGTTGGGCCAACCCAGTTACCTTGCTCGTACCCTTCAACCGTAAAGTCTGAGCCATCAATTAAACAGGTAGCGCCTTGCTCTTTACCACCGGCAATAAGCGATAAAATACGCGATTTTGCTGCTTTTGATGTTTGTGGACCGTATGCCGCATTTGCATCATTCCACACGCCTGGGCGTACATTTTCAAAGCCTGCTTTAATTTCATCTACCCATTCGCTCGCTTGACCTACAAATACAGCAACCGAAATACCCATACAACGTTGGCCAGCAGCACCGACTGAGGCGCCAACTAGGTTGTTTACAACGTGCGATTTACTTGCATCTGGCATAATAACCATGTGGTTTTTAGCACCAACACACGCTTGAACGCGTTTAAGGTTTTGCGTGCCTTTAGAATAAATATAAGCACCTACACCACACGAACCAACAAACGAAATAGCGCGTACTGCTTTATCTTCTAGTAGACGGTCTACTTGTGGTTTTGTACCGTGTACAACTTGTAATACGCCTTTTGGTGCGCCCGCTTCAATAAATAGCTCGGCTAAGCGCGTTGGTGTAAGTGGGTCTTGCTCAGACGGTTTTAAAATAAAGGTGTTACCACACACAATAGCCAGCGGGAACATCCAAAGTGGGATCATTGCAGGGAAGTTAAACGGAGTAACGCCCGCACATACGCCAAGTGGCTGCATGTAAGAATACGTATCGATTTTACGCGCTACGTTTTCCATTGTTTCACCCATCATTAATGATGGCGCGTTAGCTGCTTGTTCTACTACTTCAATACCACGCCAAACATCGCCTTTTGCATCTTCAAATGTTTTACCCAGCTCATGACAAATAATAGTAGCAAGCTCATCGTGATGTTCTTTTAATAACGCTGCGTACTTCATCATAATGCGAGCACGTTCGGTAATGGGTACGTCTTTCCATGTTTTAAACGTCTCAGAAGCTGAGGCAATTGCCGCGTCCATTTCTGACTCGGTGGTACATGGCACTTGTGCAAGTACTTCTTGAGTTGCTGGGTTTATAACATCGATAAGCTCTTTGGATGCTGATTGAATAAATTCGCCATTAATAAGTAGTGGTACTTGGTGCATGATTAAATCCTAGTGTGTGAGTTGTGTGTTCTCTTTTAAAATTGGTAGCGCCGCTTTGTTAGTATTATTAGTGCAGCGCTTTTATAGTTGTTAATTAAGTTATTCGTTAAAGCATTCGTCTAGCTATTCATGTTGCTGTTAAATAGCTAATTAGTAAGCTTCTACGGCCATAGCAACCGCTTCACCGCCACCAATACATAAAGACGCGATGCCTTTTTTAAGACCACGATTTTTAAGGGCATGAATAAGCGTGACTAAAATACGCGCGCCGCTTGCACCAATTGGGTGGCCAAGTGCACATGCACCGCCATTTACGTTTACTTTGCTTTCATCGAGTTTTAACTCGTTAATAGCCAGCATGGTTACCATGGCAAATGCTTCGTTAATTTCCCAAAGGTCAACGTCGTTTACAGCCCAACCTGCTTTTTCAAGCACGCTGCTTATTGCGCCTACTGGCGCTACTGTAAATTCACTTGGTTTTTGAGAATGCGTGCTGTGCGCTACAATTTTACAAAGCGGTGTTAAGCCCTGCTCTTTTGCTTTTGATTCGCTCATTAATACAAGCGCTGCGCCACCGTCTGAAATTGACGATGAATTAGCGGCAGTAATAGTGCCGTCTTTTTTAAAGGCTGCACGTAAGCTTGGAATTTTTTCTGGGCGGGCGTTACCTGGTTGCTCGTCAATCGAAACTGTTACATCGCCTTTTCGTGTTTGCATAGTGTGCGGCGCAACTTCGTTATCAAAGCTACCATTTTGTATAGCGGCTTTTGCTTTACTTAATGAGCCCAGTGCAAACGTATCCATTTGCTCGCGGCCAATGCCGTATTCGTCGGCCGTGTCTTGTGCAAAACAGCCCATTGCTTTGTTGTCGTAAGCATCTTCAAGGCCATCGCTCATCATGTGATCTTTTATTTCGCCGTGGCCCATACGCATTCCGCCACGCGCTTTTGGAATAAAGTACGGTGCGTTAGTCATGCTTTCCATGCCACCGGCAATAGCAGATTGAATAGAGCCTGCTTTAATTAAATCGTTTGCAAGCATGGCCGCTTTTAAACCAGAGCCACATACTTTGTTGATTGTTGTAGCACCGGTGCTAAGTGCAAGCCCTGCTTTTAACATGGCTTGGCGTGCGGGTGCTTGCCCAAGGCCTGCTGGTAATACACAACCCATAATTACTTCGTCTATTGCATCATTAGCTAAACCAGTTTGTGCAAGTGCACTGGCAATGGCGGTTGCGCCAAGCTCGGTAGACTGCGCATCACTTAACGCTCCCATAAAACCACCCATTGGGGTGCGTTTTGCTGCTACAATTACCACTGATTCTAAAGTCATAACTAACTCCGTTGTAATTTAATGCAAATAATTGTTAGTATATTTGCTCTATTAATTTAGTATTCATTTATTATTTAATACCTACACACAATACTAACGTTTACGCCAACGTCAACTAAAAACAGCTTAATTTTTAGTTTTAAAAGTGTAAGCATTATTTTCCAGTCGTAAGTCTGCATCAAACAAATGAAATTAAACCATTGAATATTAATAATATAATTTAACATTTTACACCAACACTCCTTTATAAATAGTTTCAAATCACGCCAAGCTTTACCTTTACGTAAACTTCACTTATATTGGGGTTATTCGAATGAGGTAAATACAACTATGAAACCAGATAATCAAACAAACTTTGCAAGCTCTGCCAAGGTGCCAGCAAGTAATGAACAAACATTTAGCATTAGCGAACTCGCTAAAGAGTTTGACATTACTACCCGCTCTATTCGCTTTTACGAAGACCAAGGGCTAATAACACCTGAGCGTAATGGTCAAACCCGTATTTATTCAAAACGCGACAAAGTTCGCTTAAAACTAATATTACGTGGTAAACGATTGGGCTTTACGCTTGCCGAAACCGGCCGTTTGTTTGAACTGTACGACGCTGATAAGTCGAGCGCTAAGCAGCTGGTTACCATGCTTGATTTAATAGCTGATAAAAAGTCTGACCTATCTCAACAAATGGACGACATTAAAGTTGTTCTTATGGAATTAGTGACGGCCGAACGCCGCTGCAGAGACACACTTAACAAAATAGACGAGTAGCCTATTTTAAGAATAACAACACACTGACGACACACAGGAATGAATCATGAGCACTATTTCACTATATAAAGAAATGAACTTTGGCCTAGGCGAAACCGCCGATATGATCCGCGACCACGTAAACAGTTTTGCGAGTCAGGAAATTGCCCCGCTTGCTGAAAAAACTGACTTAGATAACGCTTTTCCAAATCAACTTTGGGCACAAATGGGCGAAATGGGCGTACTGGGTATGACCGTATCTGAAGAGTTAGGTGGCGCGGGGTTAGGTTACTTAGAACATGTTATTGCTATGGAAGAAATTAGCCGTGCCAGTGCCTCTATTGGCCTAAGCTATGGCGCGCATTCAAACCTGTGTGTTAATCAAATTAACCGTAATGGCACACAAGCTCAAAAAGAAAAATACTTACCTAAGCTTATTAGTGGTGAGCACATTGGTGCCCTTGCAATGAGTGAGCCTAATGCAGGCTCTGACGTTGTATCAATGAAACTTAAAGCTGAGAAAAAAGGCGATAAGTACATTTTAAACGGTAACAAAATGTGGATCACCAATGGCCCAGACGCACATACACTCGTTATTTACGCTAAAACAGATTTAGATGCTGGTGCTAAAGGTATTACCGCGTTTATTGTTGAGAGCAACTTTCCTGGTTTTTCTACGGCGCAAAAACTCGACAAACTGGGCATGCGTGGCTCAAACACCTGTGAGCTAGTATTTGAAAACTGTGAAGTACCCGAGGAAAACATTTTAGGTAACTTAAACGAAGGCGTTAAAGTACTTATGAGTGGCCTTGATTACGAACGCGTAGTGCTTGCAGCAGGCCCGCTTGGCATAATGCAAGCGTGTATGGATATAGTAGTACCGTACATTCATGAGCGTAAACAGTTTGACACCCCTATTGGGCAGTTTCAGTTAATTCAAGGCAAAGTAGCCGACATGTATACACAAATGAATGCTGCGCGCTCATATGTATACACGGTAGCTCGCTCTTGTGACCGAGGTGAAACCACCCGTAAAGATGCCGCCGGTGCAATTTTATACGCCGCAGAGCTTGCAACCAAAATGGCGCTAGATGCGATTCAAATTTTAGGTGGCAATGGCTACATAAACGAATACGCCACAGGCCGCCTGCTGCGTGACGCCAAATTATACGAAATTGGTGCAGGTACATCAGAAATACGCCGCATGCTTATTGGCCGCGAACTTTTCACTGAAAGCCGTTAAGGATTAAACCATGACGATTTTAAAATCGAGCGTTAATCCTCACGATCCAACGTTTGTGCAAAACCATAAAAACATGTCGACGCTGGTGGATGATTTACGCAGTAAAGTAGCCACTATTAGCCAAGGCGGAGGCGCCGCATTAAAAGAGCGCCACGAAGGCCGTGGTAAGTTATTTGTACGCGACCGTATAAGTACGTTAATTGACGAAGGCTCACCGTTTTTAGAAATTTCACAATTTGCGGCATTTGGTGTGTACGAACAAGCAATACCGTGCGCCGGTGTTGTAGCCGGTATTGGCCGTGTTAAAGGCATTGAATGCATGATTATTGCAAACGATGCCACGGTTAAAGGCGGTACGTACTTTCCGCTTACTGTTAAAAAGCATTTACGTGCACAAGATATCGCAGAGCGTTGCCACTTACCGTGTATTTATTTGGTTGATTCGGGCGGTGCAAACCTGCCAGAGCAAGACGATGTATTTCCCGATAAGCTGCATTTTGGTCGTATTTTTTATAATCAAGCGCGTATGTCGGGTAAAGGTATTCCACAAATTGCCGTGGTAATGGGTTTATGTACCGCAGGCGGTGCATATGTACCAGCAATGGCAGACGAAAGCATTATCGTAAAAGAACAAGGCACTATATTTTTAGCAGGCCCGCCGCTTGTAAAAGCAGCAACCGGCGAGGAAGTAACAGCCGAAGAACTAGGCGGCGCCGATGTGCACTGTAAAGTGTCGGGTGTGGCTGACCACTTTGCTGAGAATGATGCTCATGCGCTTTCTATTGCGCGCCAGTGTATTGAGCGAATTAATTACACACGCCCTACAGCCCCTCTTCTAGAGGATGTAAAACCACCGCGTTACGATATTAACGAGCTTTACGGCATTGTAGGCACCGACCTTAAAAAGCCATTTGATGTACGCGAAGTAATAGCGCGCACAGTGGACGACTCATCATTTGATGAATTTAAACGCTACTTTGGTGAGACACTCGTCACCGGTTTTGCCAGCATTTATGGCAACCCTGTTGGCATAGTGGCTAATAACGGTATTTTATTTAGTGAGTCGGCGCAAAAAGGCGCGCACTTTATTCAGCTGTGTGCTCAGCGCAATATTCCTTTGGTGTTTTTACAAAATATTACTGGCTTTATGGTGGGTAAAAAATACGAAGCCGAAGGCATTGCAAAGCACGGCGCTAAAATGGTGATGGCGGTTTCGTGTGCTGATGTGCCTAAATTCACAGTACTTATTGGCGGCTCTTACGGCGCAGGTAACTACGGAATGTGTGGCCGTGCATTTGAACCTACCATGATGTGGATGTGGCCTAATGCCCGTATTTCGGTAATGGGCGGCGAGCAAGCAGCCGGTGTAATGGCGCAAGTTAAACAAGATGGTTTAGCACGCAAAGGTCAAAGCATGAGCGAGCAAGAAATCAGTGACTTTAAAAAGCCAATTATTGATCAGTACGAAGAGCAAGGTCATCCGTATTACGCCAGCGCCCGCTTGTGGGATGACGGCATTATAGACCCTGCCGATACGCGTAATGTATTAGGGCTTGCGTTAACGGCTGCGAACAACGCACCAAAACGTGATTCGAAATTTGGCGTATTTAGAATGTAACCGGAGCGCAAAATGTCAGTAACACTACAAATAACAAAATCTAATGTGGCTGTACTTGTGTTAAGTCGCCCAGAAAAAAGAAACGCATTTAACAGTGAAGTAATACACGAGCTGATTCAGTGTATTGAACATGCAAATACGCTTGATATTCGCGCTTTGGTTTTAAAAACTGAAGGTAAGCATTTTTCAGCCGGTGCCGATTTAGCCTGGATGAAGTCGATGGCGGATAATAACTACGCCGATAATTTAGCTGACTCAATGCAATTAGCTAAATTAATGCAAGTGTTGGCAAGCTCGCCGCATCCAACAATTTGCGCCGTACAAGGCGCTGCTTTTGGCGGTGCACTGGGCTTAATAGCCTGTTGCGACATAGCCCTTAGTAAAGACGATGCGCAATTTTGTTTAAGCGAAGTAAAGCTTGGCCTTATTCCGGCTGTTATTAGCCCGTATGTAATTAAAGCCATTGGTGAGCGCTCTGCTCGCAGATACTTTTTAACGGCTGAAGTATTTGATGCGCATACTGCTAAGCAACTGGGTTTAATTCATCAAGTAACCGGTAATTTAGACTGTGCGCTCGATAACATGTTGCAAACACTGGTTGATAACGGGCCTGTTGCAGTAAAAGCCGCAAAAGCATTAATTAACGATGTCGCAAATAAGCCAATTACCGATGAACTCATTGAGCTTACCGCTGAGCGTATTGCAAAAATTCGTGTATCTGAAGAAGGTCAAGAAGGGCTTACTGCTTTTTTTGATAAACGTCCACCCGCTTGGCAACTGTAGGATTAATTATGAACACACAACGATTACAAAAAATACTGATTGCCAATCGTGGAGAAATTGCGTGCCGCGTAATGCGTAGCGCGAAACAAATGGGCTTAACCACGGTCGCGGTTTACTCTGATGCAGACAAAAATGCCCAGCACGTAAAAATGGCTGACGAGGCTTACCATATTGGCGCTGCGCCAAGTAAAGACTCGTATTTAGTGGCAGACAAAATTTTACAAGTAGCCAAAGACTGCGGCGCTGATTGTATTCACCCGGGGTATGGTTTTTTATCTGAAAACAGCGAATTTGCTAAAGCCTGCGAAGCGAACAATATTGCTTTTGTAGGGCCACCAGCAAGCAGTATTGAAGCAATGGGGTCTAAAACCCGCGCTAAAGAAATAATGGCCGCTGCTAATGTGCCTTTAGTACCTGGTTATTACGGTGATAAACAAGACCCTGCTTTTTTACAAAGTGAAGCTGAAAAAATTGGCTACCCTGTACTTATTAAAGCCGCCTTTGGTGGCGGTGGTAAAGGCATGCGCGTAGTTGAAAAAGCAAAAGACTTTATGAGCGCACTACAAGGTGCGCAACGTGAAGCTATTGCCGGCTTTGGTAACGATTTAGTTCTGCTTGAGCGCTACGTAAATCAGCCTCGCCATGTTGAAGTACAAGTATTTGCAGATAACCACGGTAACTGTGTTTATTTAGGCGATCGTGATTGTTCTTTGCAACGTCGGCATCAAAAAGTAATTGAAGAAGCCCCTGCTCCAGGTTTATCTGACGAGCTACGCAAAGAAATGGGCGAAGCAGCTGTACGTTGTGCACTGGCAATAAATTATAGAGGCGCGGGTACGGTTGAGTTTTTACTGTGCGGTGATGAATTTTTCTTTATGGAAATGAACACGCGCCTTCAAGTAGAACACCCAGTGACCGAAATGGTAACCGGTGTAGATTTAGTCACTTGGCAAATTAATATTGCGGGTGGGCAAACACTGCCACTGACACAAAGTGATATTCAATTGCAGGGTCATAGCTTTGAAGCGCGTATATACGCAGAAGATCCAGCCAACGACTTCATTCCATGCTCGGGCACTATTGAAGCACTGCACACACCACTTAACAGTGAATTTGTACGCATTGATACAGGTATTGCACAAGGCGATGAAATCAGCCCATTTTACGACCCGATGATTGCAAAACTTATTGTGCACGACGACAATCGCGAACAAGCTTTGATCCGTTTACAACACGCCCTTGAGCAATTTCATTTAGCGGGTTTTAGCACTAACATTGGTTTTTTACATAATTTAGCAAGCCACCCTACCTTTAAAAAAGGAGCGCCAAGTACGCACTTTATTGCAGAGCAAGGAGACTCGTTAGTTACTGTTGATGAGCAGTTATTGCAAGCAAGCCAACTTATTGGTGCGTTTGCATATTTAGAGTCGTTAACTAATACACAAAATGCAGCAAAGAGTGTAAATCCTTGGCAACAACTGAGTGGTTTTACACTCAATGCGCCGCAAGCAATTAAAATTCCTTTTGCCGATTTACAGCTAAGCGCTATAAAAACGGCCGAGGGATATAGTATTACGCATAACGAGCACGTATTTAACCTACAAGGCACATTGAATAACGGCCTGTGCAGCGTATTTATTAACGGTGAAAAACACAGCGCACACGTAAATACGGTAGGTAATAATACCGTTGGCAATAGTACAGTAGGTAATAGTGTGACTGTGATGAATAAAGCACTGCAAACTAAGCTTGAACTAGTTGATAAGCATTATATTAGTTCGCACGAAAGCGAAGCTTTGCCACTTGCCGCTCCTCTTAATGGTACGGTAGTAAAAAACTTAATCGACATTGGCAGCACAATTACCAAAGGCGACGCGGTAGTGATTATTGAAGCTATGAAAATGGAATACACACTTAACGCGCCTCACGATGGTATTTTAAAAAGCTACTGTTTTGGTGAAGGCGAATTGGTAACCCATGGTGCCCTGCTTGCAATAGTCGAAGATACGACTGAGGAAGGTGCATAATGAGTGCTTTTCCGAGTAAAGTACGTATTGTTGAAGTTGGCGCTCGTGACGGCCTTCAAAACGAAAAAGCAGTAAGCACAGCCGATAAAGTAGCGCTTATTAACGCGCTAAGTGCTGCTGGTTTAAAAGACATTGAAGCCGGCGCGTTTGTATCACCCAAATGGGTGCCGCAAATGGCAGACTCAGCGGATGTAATATCAGCCCTTGATTTACCTGATGTGAATTTAAGTGCCCTTACACCTAACTTAAAAGGTGCACAAGCAGCGCACGCTGTTGGCATTAAAGAGTTTGCTATATTTACCGCTGCGAGTGAGTCGTTTTGTAAAAAAAACATAAACTGCTCAATTGATGAAAGTATTGAGCGCTTTAGTGAAGTAATGGCGTTTGCTAAAGCGAATAATATCCGCGTACGTGGTTATGTAAGCTGTGTGTTAGGTTGCCCCTATGAAGGTGAGATTGACCCGCAAGCAGTGCTGAGTGTATCGCAAAAGCTATTAGATTTAGGCTGTTACGAAGTAAGCCTTGGCGATACCATAGGTGTTGGCACTGCTAAAAAAGTAACGCAGCTAATAGAATTACTTTTAACACACATTGATAAAACCAAGTTGGCCGTGCATTTTCACGATACTTACGGGCAAGCGCTTACAAATATTTACGCAGCCTTAAACCTAGGTATAGCAACGGTTGACGCAGCAGTTGCAGGCCTTGGTGGCTGCCCTTATGCTAAGGGTGCGTCAGGAAATGTTGCCACCGAAGATGTAGTTTACTTACTGCAAGGGCTTGGCATTGAACACGGAATTGATTTACAAAGGTTAAGTAATGCTGGCTGGGAGATAACCAAAGCACTTGGTAAGCAACCTGTGAGCAAAGTATCTGTGGCACTACACACTAAATAGCTATCTTATAAAATGATAACTCACTACTAATACAAGATAGTTAACAACAAATAGCACACAATGAGGAGAGACTCATGGCCGGTTTTGATAAAGTAGTTTCTAGTTACGAAGCTGCAATGGAAGGATTAAAAGACGGCGATACTATTATTGCCGGTGGTTTTGGTTTATGTGGTATTCCTGAGGGCTTAATTAAACAAATTAAGTACATGCAAACAAAAGACTTAACCGTGGTATCTAATAACTGTGGTGTTGATGACTTTGGTTTAGGTATTTTATTACAAGACAAACAAATTAAAAAAGTAGTTGCTTCATACGTTGGCGAAAACGCCCTATTCGAGCAGCAGTTATTAAGTGGCGAAATTGATGTAGAACTTACGCCACAAGGTACTTTGGCTGAAAAAATGCGTGCTGGTGGCGCGGGTATCCCTGCGTTTTACACCGCTACAGGTTACGGTACTCCAGTGGCTGAAGGTAAAGACGTAAAAGAATTTAATGGTCGCCCGTATATTTTAGAAGAGTCTATAACAGGTGAATTTGCCATAGTAAAAGCATGGAAAGCCGATCGTTACGGTAATTTAGTGTTTAGACACACCGCCATGAACTTTAACCCAATGGCAGCAACGGCGGGTAAAATTACCGTTGCCGAAGTAGAAGAAATTGTAGAGCCGGGTGAGCTTGAACCAAGCCAAATTCATACCCCGGGTATTTTTGTAAATCGCGTTATTAAAGGCAGCTTTGAAAAACGCATTGAACGTGTAACAACACGAGATTAAGCAGGAGCATAATTATGGCATTATCACGTGAACAAGTTGCAATGCGCGTTGCACAAGAACTTCAAGACGGTTACTACGTAAATTTGGGCATAGGAATTCCGACACTCGTCGCAAACTATGTACCGGATGATATTGAAGTTATGTTACAGTCCGAAAATGGCCTTTTAGGCATGGGCCCGTACCCTACTAAAGCAGAGCTAGATGCCGATATGATTAACGCGGGTAAAGAAACCGTGACAGCAGCTAAAGGTGCAGCCATATTTAATAGTGCAGATAGTTTTGCCATGATACGGGGTGGTCATGTAGACTTAACTGTTCTGGGTGCATTTGAAGTTGACCAGAACGGCAACATCGCATCGTGGATGATCCCTAAAAAGCTGATTAAAGGCATGGGTGGCGCGATGGATTTAGTCGCTGGCGCGAAAAACATTATTGTTACTATGACCCATGCAAGTAAGCATGGTGACTCTAAACTATTAGAAGCCTGCTCTTTACCGCTTACTGGCGTTAATTGCGTTAAAAAAATAGTGACAGATTTAGCCGTACTAGAAGTTAAAGACGGCGCATTTCATTTATTAGAACGCGCTCCGGGCGTAACTGTTGATGAAATCATTAGTAAAACAGCAGGTAAATTACTTGTTGACGGTGAAGTACCAGAAATGGTTTTTTAAGCTTTAGCTTAAAATAACGCTTTACCCTGTACCGACCTCATTCCCAGTGCCAATGGCGCTGAGTTACCCAAAATCCCTCTCACGAGGGATTTTTTTTATCTTTTGCCATTATTTTTACCGTCATTCATACATCTGTAGTAAATTTTATCTATAATACAAATATAAATTAAATGTAAGCGCTTAGATTCTTTGCACTATTTTGTGGATAGTCTGCACCCTTTTTGTGAACTAGCGTTAAATTTATTTTTAACCTACTGATATTTAAATATTAAATAGTTGGTTCAAATTTTGCCTAAGTAAGGCGTCTCAATAAATTAAATAATTCTGGAAAACATGCAAACTCCTATTCGTGGCCTTCGCTCTTTTTGCTTTGCCGCAAGAAGCCTAAGTTTTAAGCATGCAGCTAATGAGCTGTACTTAACGCCGTCTGCGGTAAGCCATCAAATAAAACAACTTGAAGAACAACTTGGTATTGAACTTTTTCAACGTAAAACGCGTTCAATTAGCTTAACCACAGCGGGTAAAAACTTTTTTGATGCAGTGTCTCCTATCATCACAATGTTAGAGGGCACCATTAACGAGTTTAGTCAGATGCAGCAAAATACAAATTTGACAATTACGTTGCCTGAGTTTTTTGCCAGCGAGCTACTCATGCCTAAATTAAGTGAGTGGACGTCAGAGCATCCTAATATAAACCTGCAAATGGACACGCTTAAAACGCGCAAAGAATTAACGCGTCATAGCGATTTATCTATTGTATTGTCCTCAGGTAAACCTACTGAAGGGTTAGCGACAGAGTTATTTAACCTTGAATACATCCCTGCATGTAATAAAAAATTGCTCGATCAATGGAAAGACGATCATCGTCAAGCGCTTAACCAAGTTCCGCTGATCCTCCACAAAGCTCGCCCTTGGGCATGGCACCAGTGGGCCGAAAAAGCGGGTATTGATGACTTTTCTCCTTCGCAGATTATTCAAATAGATAGCATGTTTGGTGTAGCGCGTGCAGCGCAGCAAGGCATGGGCATTGCGCTTATTCCACTGCCTATTAGTCAAAGCTGGTTAGATGAGCAATGGCTGTACAAATTATTCGAGCAGCCTTTAACAACTAAAGATAAATACTATTTAGTGCAGCACGAATCAAGCACGCCTAATCACCCGCTTGATTTATTTGCGAAGTGGGTTGTAAATACGTTTAGAAAAATCCAAGAATAATCCCCTATTAGACGAGTTCAGTAATACAACCCACTCTGTGTTTTATTACTGAACTCGTCTAAACCTCTCTGCAATTTTTAATAATATTTTTTATTTAAATACATAAACTTAACGCCGAGCATTAGACTAAAGTCTATAGTTTAATTTTTTTCACTCATTGGTTTCATTTTTATCGTTTGTCGAAAATAAAGTTAAATATTAAAGTTACTTCATCAGCTCAAAACAACTTAGTTAATTTGTTTTTTAAGAGTAATAATGCAACCTTTTGAGTTTTAGTGACTCAAACCTTGCAGTGAAAAGAATCTTTATATTGTGTGTGAAGATGTTGTCAGTGTGAAAAATGGTTCAAGTTAGGTGGTGACTTGGCTTGAACTGTTTTTATTCTTGGCTCAACCACATGATATGCATTACAAAGCTACTAAAGCGTAGTAAACAGAATCTTTATATTGTGTGTGAAGATGTTGTCAGTGTGAAAAAGCGGTTCAAGTTAGGTGGTGACTTGGCTTGAACTGTTTTTATTCTTGGCTCAAACCACATGATATGCAATACAAATGCTTTGAGAGCGTAGTAAACAGAATCTTTATATTGTGTGTGAAGATGTTGTCAGTGTGAAAAGCGGTTCAAGTTAGGTGGTGACTTGGCTTGGACTGTTTTTATTATTAAGCACATACATAATATAGTTATATACAGGTTAATACCTTTTAAAAAGCCCCGTAAGTTATAACTTACGGGGCTTTTTTAGTTAATTTTTTATTTGATACTCTTTTTTTAATTTACTTATTTGCACTTTATGTGAAAGCAAGAATGTATCAAATTTCTTAACTACCTCAGGGTAGTCAATCGACGATAATAAAAAGGCTTGTAAATCTGTCGGCAATTCGTTTTGAAAATAAACGGGTCGGGTTAATTTGAAATATTTAACGATATTATAGTTTAATACATCGTTAGATATGTAAATACACTCCACTCGCTCTTTCAAAAGCATCTCTATTAATTCCATTACGTTAGCTGTTTCAATTAGCTCAACGTTTTCGTTATTCATTAAAGGTTTAAAGCTTTGAGACGTAAACCCTCTCACCGTTGCAAAACTAACGCATTCATCAATAGTGATATTTTTATTTAAACTCGCAATACCCGTTTTAGTCACAACGGTTGGCTGCGAATAAATAATTTCATTTAAATCACCAAAGGAAGCTTTATAACTTGGTTTCCATTGAGGGTTATCTGGATATTTAAAATCAACATGATGGTGATCAATAAATTCTTTATAAAGACGATTAATTGGCAGCGTGTAAAACTCAAATTCAAAATCGTGCTGCTGGGCGAACAAAGTAAGTAATTTTTGACTGAAGCCATAATAATCTGCACCATTTGTTCCACTACCATCAAAGTAAGGTAGATACTCTATACTCTATATTCTCTACGCCGACGACATAGTGCGTTGCCGACTTAGCATCGGTAATAAAAATTAATAAAGCTAAAGGCAAATACATTAACTGCGTTGTTATTTTTATAAATTGATTCATTTACAACCTAAGTAATATTATTGATGTGTAGCTCAACGCTTTAATTTTAACAAATTTGCAAAGAATATGATAAATCTATTTTATTTTATGCAAAAAAAAGCCTGATTAAAATCAGGCTTTACAAAGTAAAAGGTTTAGCTTTTATCTCTTGGTACAAAATCGAGTACTGTTGCGTTTATACAGTAGCGGTCTGTGCCTCTAGGGCCTTCTCCTGGGAATAAATGACCAAGATGAATACCTGTACTTTTAGAACGTAGCTCAATACGTGTTATTCCCCAGCTGCTATCGTCATGCTGCGTTACACTACTTTTTACTGGGTGCTTAAACGACAACCAACCAGTACCGGAGTTAAACCTATCGCTTGTATCAAATAGTGGCTCTCCACTTAATTTATCAACAAAAGTACCATCAGGTGTATTTTTAAACTCTTTGTACTCTTTACAATAAGGTCTATCTGTTCGTGCATCGAATGCAACTTTATAAGCATCACTGTTACCTAATTTAAAAGCGCCTAATGCTTTATAAAACTCTTCAGGTGTTGCATAGCCTTGACGGCCATATACCTCAACGCCATTTTCTAGAAACAAAATAGTCGGCGTTGCCCACGTGGCTGACTTAATAGTTAAATCATTAAGTTGGTCAGCATGGCGAAATGTCATAGGTATTGTGCCTTTGTAATCATTTGCGACTGCTTTTTTAAATTTTTCACAGTACGGGCAGTAATCACGAGAATCAAGTACCACTATTTGCTTACCTGCGAGTAGAGCACTGTTGTCTGCTTTTTCTACGGGTGTTTTATTAAAAACTACGCCTGTAGAATGATCGGGGCAATAGCCATTAGGGTTCTTTTCTAGATAATTTTGGTGATATTCTTCTGCCGATACAAAACCTGTAAGCGGTTTAATAACCGTTTCGATTTTGCCGTAGCTCGCATCAGTTAAAAGCTGCTGATATTGCGATTTAACTTGCTCAGCTACTTTAGCTTGTGCATCAGTAGTCGTTAATACAATTGAACGATATTGAGTACCGATGTCGTTACCTTGGCGATTTTTTTGCGTAGGATCGTGACTTTCAAAATAGTTTTTTAAGAGGTCTTCTGCTGAAATTATATTGCTGTTATACATAACTTGCACAACTTCAGCATAATTGTCCTCGTCAAAACGACGAGACTGATCAGTAATATTTCTGTACGTTGCTTTAAACCCATTACCGTCAGCATAACCCGACTCAGCATCAATAACGCCATTAAGCGCTTCGTAGCGTTTTTCTGCTCCCCAAAAACAACCAGACCCCAGTACAATGGTTTCTACATGCATGGTGGCTTCTACATTACTGTGTTCTACCTTTTCCATAGATAAAGCAAAGCTGCCTGCGCTAAATATAATAGCAGCGCCTGATAAATATAATAAATGCTGGTGTTTCATAAAGTACCTCATAAACAAGTGCGTGCTAATTAAGACCTCCTTATCTTAATTTTCATTTCAACCTAATTACTTATTTAGTACGAAATGTATTAAGTTTTAGTCCTCAATAAGTTAAATACGATTAATTGAATATAAAAACACTCTTAAGGTAAGCTGGGTAAATAAACACTAAACATAACCACTTAGTCGCAATGGTGTAAATAAATTAATAAAACTGTGTTACGTTTAAATTATGTTGTACAAATAGGTTTATTTAATGAAGCCAGCTCCCCATATTTATGCATTAACAAACAGTAGTTTACTACTTGATGCATCGCATTTAGACGCTACAGATAGACTCTCTGTTCAAAAGAAAATTTGGGCTTTAACCAGCCACTGTAAATGCACTGATGAATTTACCGATTTGGTGCCAGCCATGAACTCGCTCACTCTCTATTTAAAATCAGATAAACACTTAAATAAGTGGTTACAAGTGCTACCTTCGCTGTGGAATGATATTAAAACGAGTACTTTTAAAGGGCAACATCACTTAATCGAAACTATATACAAGGGTGAGGATATTAATTACGTGGCTCGTTATCATAATTTAAGCGCTGATGAGGTTATTAATATTCATAGTGAAACCAAATACCACGTTTTATTTTTAGGCTTTCAGCCCGGTTTTGCCTACCTACATGGCTTAAATCAGCAATTACATACACCAAGGCGTGATGAGCCACGCATTAAAGTTCCTAAAGGCTCTGTTGCGATAGGTGCTGAACAAACCGGAATTTACCCCGCAGATACCCCTGGTGGTTGGCACATAATAGGTCATACAGATACTGCTTTGTTTGATTCGACCTCGGAGCAACCTTGTTTAATTCAACCAGGCGATACGCTTGAATTTGTTCCGCTAGTTAATAAAGGAGCAACTCATGATTAAAGTACTTAGAAGTGGTGTATTACTTACAATTCAAGATTTTGGCCGTGAAGGCTACCGCCATTTAGGTGTAAGCAAAGCGGGTAGCTTAGACCCATTTGCACAAATAATTGCTAATAGATTACTTAACAATAACGACAATGATGCCGTTTTAGAAATAACCGTTGGTTTGTGCGAGCTGGAATTCACCTGCGACACAGTAATTGCGCTTCATGGTGCAGATTTGCAAGCAACCCTTGATGGACAAGCAATTTACCCTGGTTGGACATACGCAGTAAAAAACAAACAAGTACTGAGCTTTGCTACTGGTAGAGCCGGCTTAAGAGCTTATTTAGCAGTGAAAGGCGGTATACAAAATACTGATGTTATGGGCTCTAAATCTACAGATTTAAACGCATGTTTTGGTGGTATTGAAGGTAGAGCTCTCGCCACTGGTGATGAAATACCTATTACTCCTTATTATGGAGAGTTTATAAAAGTAGGCGCAATTGCTCCCGCCCAGCGCAAGCTTATACGACTGCACCCAAGTCCTCATGCTAATTTATTAGGCGAGCCTTTACTTAACAACTTTGTATCTACCGCATTTAAAGTTAGTAGTAACAGCAACCGAATGGGCGTAAGGCTTGAGCATAAAAATAATTTGGCACATTCGCACTCTTTGCCATCACTAGGGGTGAGTCCTGGGAGTATTCAACTGCCACCGAATGGTGAGCCTATTGTGCTACTTAACGATGGTCAAACAACCGGGGGCTACCCTCTTTTAGGGACTGTAATTGAAGCCGACTTACATCAATTTGCACAATTTAGACCTTTAGATACTGTTGAATTTAAATATGTAACGTTTGAAGAAGCAGCAAAGGCGAAGCAGAAACTTGACGGGCACCTACATCAATTGAGCCTTGCACTTAAAAATAACCTATAAAATATTCTAGAATCAACACGCCCTAGATTTAAAAAATAGGTACCATGTAATAAAGGTTCAAATTCCGACGGCCGTTTCCTTACTCGCCGTTAATATTATTTTAATGTATAGCTTGGTGTTTAATGACTAAATCAACTTCTACTATGCCGTGTGTATTAATAACTGGCTTTGCTCCTTTTGGTGGCGAAGCTATAAACCCTTCTTGGCAAGCAGTGCAAAAACTTGATGAAACTATCATCATGAAACACAAAATATGTACACTAGACCTTGCCTGTGAATTTAATACGTCTATCAGTCAGCTTATAAACGCCATTGAGTCGCACAATCCGGCGGTTGTTTTATGTATAGGCCAAGCTGGTGGGCGCAGCGAAATATCAATTGAGCGTATTGCAATAAACGTTGACGATGCACGCATTAAAGACAATGCAGGTAAGCAGCCTATCGATACACCAATAGAAAAAAATGGCCCTGATGCCTATTTCACAAACTTACCAATAAAGCGCATGTTACAAGCATTGCACAACAGCAATATACCTGCTGCCATTTCCAATACAGCAGGTACTTATGTGTGTAATCACGTTATGTATGGTCTTATGCATTACATAAATGATCACTGCGCTGTAATGAAAGGTGGCTTTGTGCATATTCCTTATTTACCAAGCCAAGCTGTGCACCACAATGGCGCACCAAGCATGAGCGAAGAAACCGTTATTAATGCCCTGAGAGTTATGATTGCACAAGCTTTGAACAATAATAGCGACGTAAAAATAGCAGCAGGAACCACGCATTAACCACTTTGGTGCAATTACATCTAGCTTGGTGCATAAATTATTCTTAATTAATTGTAAAAGCTATGTGACTTGAGTAATTTTTTCTGATAAAACAAGGTTTCGCAGCACAGCAAATTGGCTCTGCTGCACACATAATAGGAATGAGGAGTTACTATGTGTTCAATTTTTGGGGTATTAGATATTAAATCTGATCCCACTCAATTGCGTACCCAAGCAATTGAAATGTCAAAGCTGCTTAGACACCGTGGCCCAGATTGGTCTGGTGTATATGCATCTGAAAAAGCTATTTTAGTGCATGAGCGTTTAGCTATTGTTGGTGTATCAAGCGGTGCGCAGCCTTTATACAATCCTGAAAAAACAAATATTTTAGCGGTTAACGGCGAGATTTATAATCATAAAGAACTTGCAGCAGAGCTAGATGTTGATTTTACTTTTCAAACTCAATCAGACTGTGAAGTTATTTTAGCGCTGTATAAACAAAAAGGGCCTGACTTTTTAGATGACCTAAATGGCATTTTTGCATTTTGTTTATACGATGAAGAAAATGACGCCTACTTAATTGGCCGTGACCATATTGGTATTATCCCGCTTTACACCGGTCACGACGAGCACGGTAACTTTTACGTTGCTTCTGAGCTAAAAGCACTTTCTCCAATTTGTAAGCATATTGAAGAATTTCCTCCAGGGCATTACCTGTATAGCAAAGATGGCAAAATGACGCCTTATTACAAACGTGATTGGGAAACATTTGATGCAGTTAAAGATAACAGCGCAGAAGCGCAAGACGTTAAAGATGCATTAGAAGCCGCCGTTAAACGCCAATTAATGTGTGACGTGCCTTACGGTGTATTACTGTCTGGTGGTTTAGACTCATCGGTTATCTCTGCTATTACCCAGCGCTTTGCTGCAAAACGTATTGAAGATAACGACGAAAGCGACGCATGGTGGCCTAAGCTGCATTCTTTTTCAGTAGGCCTTGAAGGCTCGCCTGATTTAGCGGCTGCACAAAAAGTAGCTGACATGATTGGTACTATTCACCACCCTATCATTTTTACCATTCAAGAAGGTATTGATGCATTACGTGAAGTGATTTACCACATAGAAACCTATGACGTAACAACTATTCGTGCCTCTACACCTATGTACCTAATGGCTCGCCAGATTAAAGCAATGGGCATTAAAATGGTGTTATCTGGCGAAGGTGCTGATGAGCTATTTGGTGGTTACTTATACTTCCATAAAGCCCCTAACGCACAAGAGTTTCATGAAGAGCTAAACCGTAAAGTATCAAAACTGCATATGTTTGACTGTTTACGTGCTAATAAATCAATGGCGGCATGGGGCGTAGAAGCACGTGTACCGTTTCTTGATAAAGAATTTGTTGATGTTGCTATGCGTATCAACCCTGAAGCTAAAATGTGTAAAGATGGCAAAATTGAAAAACACATTTTACGTGAAGGCTTTGAAGGTTACTTACCTGATGAAGTGCTATGGCGTCAAAAAGAGCAATTTTCAGACGGTGTAGGCTACAGCTGGATTGATACCTTAAAAGAGTTTGTAAATGAGCAAGTGAGCGATCAAGAGCTTGAAAATGCGAAATTTAAATACCCTATTAATACGCCAGATTCAAAAGAAGCTTACTACTACCGTACTATTTTTGAATCGCATTTCCCTGGTGATGCATCAGCTAAATGTGTACCTCATGGTAAATCGGTAGCGTGTTCGACTCCTGAAGCACTTGCATGGGACGCATCGTTCCAAAACAATGCTGATCCATCAGGTCGTGCTGCAGGCGTTCATAACGACGCATATGCAAGCAAAGGTTAATACTCTTTGTTTAGCGAAGCGTAAGCCTAAATGGTTTACGCTTCGCTTTATAGAGCTCATTTCCACCGAATCTGTTTTTTATAGCTCTGCACATAACTTAAAAGGCTCAAGCGCTTTAATTGTTATTTATAAAAATGGGTTAACATCAAAAACAATGCAATATATTGCATCACAATCAACTTACCCTGCTACCGTATTTTTAAATCAAAATGAGATAGCTAAACGCCATTGCAATATTCGCTGGTTTAACCAAACAAGTGAAATTAAACGCTGCGGACATGGCACTTTAGCGGCCGCTAATTTTTTAATAGGTTATTTGGGTTATTGCCCTGAAATATTTACTTCAATGAGTAATGAGCGCTTTACTATAAGAGTAAAAAAACAACGCGCTCAGCTGTTACTAAAAAGCATAGAGCCTAAAAAAAGCGAGTTAGCTGAAGGTGAGTTAAAAAGTGTGTTTTCAGTAGCAATAAAAGCAGCCTACAGTACCGGCGACAAAAACGGTTATACGGTTGTATTATTTAGTAAAGAATTTAATAAGGAATTTAGTAAAGAATTCGATAAATCAGTTAAAAAAGATGATTTAAAAAGCTTACACGTTGATTTTAACGCGTTGAATAAACTCCATAAGAATGCTGTTATAGCGCTCAGTATAAAAAATACAGACAAAAAAAATACCATAGCGCATTTTAGATACTTTGCACCCCAGTTTGGTGTTAATGAAGACAGTGCTACAGGCTCTGCGATATCTGTTATTGCCCCCCTGCTATTTAGACTGTACGGTTTAAATAAAGCCAAGCTTATACAACAATCAAATAATGGCGCATTGCTAAACTATGAGTTTAACAATGCTAAAGTTGTCATTTACTAAACATAACTTAAGTAATGCTTAAAGCGGTCTTAATAAACACAGGGCAAAATAGTTACTATCGTCTTGCCATGTTTGCTCTAACTTTAAATTAGCTTGCGCTGCAAGCTGCTTAAACGACTCGAGCGTGTACTTGTGAGAGTTTTCTGTATGGATACTTTCGCCTTCTATAAAGTCTATTTGCTGATCATTTATAATCACGCTTTGAGTACGATTACTTACTAAATGCATTTCGATACGGCTATGTTGCTCGTTAAAGCGTGACTCGTGGCTAAAGTTATCTATATTAAATGTGCCGTTTAGCTCGTTATTAATACGTTGTAGTAAATTTTTATTAAAAGCACCGGTAACTCCCGCTTTATCGTTATATGCATCAAGTAACACTTGGCGCTCTTTTACTAAATCAACCCCAATTAATACATAACCATTTACACCGCATAAGCGATGGAAATTATTCATAATTTCTATGGCTTTAACTGGGGCAAAATTACCAAGAGTAGAGCCCGGAAAGTACACCAAATTAGTTTGACTGTCTAAAGCGGTGTCTTTGGTTAGCTGTTTGACCATTTGGCTATGTGTAAAGTCTCCTAATAATGGCGAAATTGCCAAATCTGGAAATAACGGTGACAAATGTGCAAGTGAATAACTGAGCATCTCCTCAGATATTTCAAACGGTACAAAGGTTTTAACGTTTGCCATATGCGCTAATAAATAGGCTACCTTTTTACCCGAGCCACAGCCGGGCTCTATAATAGAGAGGTTTTCAGGTAGCATTTGAGCAATCGACTTTGAGTGTTGCGCTAATATAGAAAGCTCAGTACGTGTAACATAATACTCTTGTAAGGTTGTTATTTGCTCAAATAATGCAGCACCTTTATCATCATAAAAATATTTACACGGAAGCGTTTTTTGTTGTTGAGTTAATCCGCTTATCACGTCGTTTAGAAATTCAGTGTCGGTTATGTTGCTTTGCTTAATCGCTGTTACTTGGCTCATACTATATCCTTAGCTAGTCTTATCCCGCTGCACATCCACGCTTGATGCGGGTAATAAAAATTACGGTATGTTTGTCGTAAATGGTTTTGAGGGGTAAACACACACCCACCACGTAACACCATTTGGTTATTCATAAACTTACCATTGTATTCCCCTGCTATTCCTTCAATAGGCTTAAAACCGGGGTATGGTAAATATGCACTGTTCGTCCATTGCCAACACGAATCAGTTAACTGGTTTATTTCAGCATCACCTTTTGCTTGCGGTGGTGTTAGGTGGTGATTATTAGTGTCTTTTGAAGGAGTATTTTTAGCTGCATATTCCCATTCGAACTCTGTAGGCAAGCGAGCTTTAACAAAATTAGCATAGGCGCTGGCCTCAAAATAACTAACATGACAGATCGGGGCATTTAAATTGAGAGGCTCTAATCCATAGTGTGTAAACTCAAACCACTCGTTATCTATACAATGCCAATATAATGGTTGCGTTAGAGCGTTGTTTTGTATATTTGCCCAACCGTCACTTAACCAATACTGTGGATTGCTGTATCCACCTGCATTTATAAAGTCTAAATATTCACCATTGGTGACCAATCTATTAGCAAAACTGAATGGATGAATTAATACTTGGTGTTTGGGGCGCTCGTTATCATATGCAAATTCATCGTCAGCATTTGTACCTATATTAATAATACCTTGCTCAAAATTTATAAAATTAAGAGGCTTAATATCTGCTGATTTGTTTTGGCTGTTTAAAGGCGATGTTTTATATTGCGGAAATAATGGATTTACTGAAAAGTTATATTTGATGTCCATAAGCATTAGTTCTTGATGCTGTTGCTCGTGGTGTAATCCAAGATTAATAATATCTTTAATTTTTGGACTAACTTCAGTTTTAAGTAATTCAACCATACAGCTATCAACATGCTCTCTGTAAGCTAGCACTTCATCTAAACTAGGCCTGGATAAACTACCTCGGTGTGCGCGCTTAAATTGCTCTCCAATCCCATTGTAGTAAGAATTGAAAAGCATTCTATAGTGAGAGTTAAACACAGTGTACTGCTTGCAATAAACACTAAGTAAAAACGTTTCAAAAAACCACGTCGTGTGCGCTAAATGCCATTTACTTGGGCTGGCATCTGCCATAGCTTGTAATTGGCAATCTTCTACAGTGAGTGGTTCAATAATAGCCAGGCTTTCGCCTCTAACGCTGTAAAAGCGTTTAACAAGTTCGTTTTGATTGGTATTGTTTAAAGCGCATTCACGCATAATAGTATTAATCCTTTGCCTATCTATTTATAAAATATAGCTTAGTGTTGTGTTAAATCATATTCATATTACAACTTGATTAAAGATGCTTATCAGCTTATAAATTTATACTAGCCCTGGAGGGAAATTTGCTCTTTACTGCTCAGCTTTTAATTATTCTCACGTGTATGTAAGCATGTAGAATAACGCAGATTTGAAACAGCACCGTTAGGTTACAAACTTAGGATCGATTAAATCGCTCCTAAATAGAACAAATTTCAATCCTAAAAGGTCAACAAGCCCTAGTATTTAAGCATTAATTAAGTTGCTTAAAAGTGATCTTTTTTTACTTAACCAAGTAAATTAATACTTTTAATAGCAAACTAAATTTTAACGTTCACTGAATTTATAATTTTAGGGCTTTTTAAATAAAAGAATCATGAATTTGGCTATATAAACAGCGTTTTAAATGCAAATTCATTTACATTTAATATTTAACTCATACACTACTAGCTGTATGATCACTCTTCAAATTAGTTAGTCTTCAAATAATTATGGTATTACATTTACTTAATATTTAAAGGCTAATGTAATTCGATATGACGCCGAATTTATTTTGGCTTGTTAGGACAACTAAAGAGGTATTGCATGAAGGAAAATCATGACAAATATAGTATTGACAGTACAGACTACACTGTAGGTCAAGACAACGTACAAAAATGGGGGCTTGATATACATAACTCTGTTTTCGGCATAAGTGCCGGACTGATTGTCATTTTTTTAATCGCCATTCTTGTTACCGATCCACAAACGGCTAAATCTGCTCTTGATGGTATAAAAACAGATATTATCAATAACTTTGACGCCTTATTTATGTGGGCTGCTAATTTTTTCGTTGTTTTTTGTTTAGCGCTTATTGTTTCACCTTACGGTAACATTCGTTTAGGTGGTGATGATGCTAAACCGACTCATTCACGTATCTCATGGTTAGCTATGTTATTTGCTGCGGGGATGGGTATTGGCTTAATGTTTTGGGGCGTTGCTGAACCACTTGCTTATTATACAGGCTGGTTTGAAACACCACTGAATGTAACACCTAATACACCCGAGGCGGCAAAAGTAGCAATGGGTGCGACTATGTTCCACTGGGGTCTTCACCCGTGGGCTATTTATGCCGTTGTAGGGCTTTCGCTTGCATTTTTTACTTATAATAAAGGCTTACCACTGTCTATTCGTTCTATCTTTTATCCTATTTTAGGTGATAGAGCATGGGGCTGGCCAGGTCACCTTATCGATATTTTAGCCGTGCTTGCAACCCTGTTTGGTCTTGCTACTTCTTTAGGACTTGGGGCACAGCAAGCTTCTGCAGGAATAGACCATGTATTTGGTACCTCAGGCGGAGTTGGTTCACAAATTTTAGTCATTATAGGTGTTTCACTTTTAGCTATTGTTTCAGTAATTCGAGGGATTGATGGCGGCGTTAAAGTACTTAGTAATGCCAATATGCTAATCGCCTTAGTTTTGCTTATCTTTGTTTTTTTAGTAGGCTTTGCTGTTTCTGTAGGTAATATCCCAACTACTGTTATGGGGTATATAGAAAATATTATTCCACTAAGTAATCCTCATGGTCGTGAAGATGAAACTTGGATGCACGGGTGGACTGTATCTTATTGGGCATGGTGGATTTCTTGGTCACCGTTCGTAGGTATGTTTATCGCGCGTGTATCACGTGGTCGTACAATTCGTGAATTCTTAATTGCGGTATTGCTTGTTCCTACTGCTGTTACTATTTTATGGATGTCTATATACGGCGGAATTGCAATTGATCAAGTAATCAACGGTGTAGGTGAACTAGGTGCTAATGGCCTAACTGAAGTACCTTTAGCTATGTTCCAAATGTTTGATGCATTACCTATGGCGAACATTTTATCATTTGTAGCAATTATTTTAGTATTGGTTTTCTTTATTACTTCATCGGACTCTGGTTCTTTGGTAATTGATTCAATCACTGCCGGTGGCAAAATTGATGCTCCAGTACCACAGCGTATTTTTTGGGCTGTGACTCAAGGTGCGGTAGCCGCTGCATTACTTTGGATAGGCGGGACTGAAGCGATTCAAGCACTTCAAGCTGGCTCTGTATCAGCAGGATTACCTTTCACTATTGTATTGTTATTTATGTGTTTAAGCTTAGTTTTAGGTTTACGAACTGAGCCTCGCTCAATTAAATAATACTTTGAGTAAGTAACACTTTTACTTAGTAACAAAAGCGCCGCAATTTTTGCGGCGTTTTTTTGTTTAACTATTTAAAATCATACCAATTCGCTTAATAAAGTGATCTATTTTGTGGCAGGAAAATCGTGTCGATAGTAAGGCAAAAATTTCGTTATTTAGTTATTCTAAATGAGAAATTTTTAACACAGCTAGCGTCAGGTTTAACTCCAAAAACGATTAAAGTATCATTGCGTATTGGTATTATAGCCACAACTCTGAAATTGGAGTATCTACACGGTAATGATGACTCAGTTGCGCTTGTAGAAGCTCGGCTGTAGCAAGCGCATCCGTTAAAGCATTATGGTTATTATATGGAGGTAATGAGTAACGCTCGCGGCAATCTGTTAATCTGAGCGATCCTAGTTTTGTGTTAAACAATCGACCTAATACTCCCTGCCTTGCTTTTAGTGCTCTTTTTTCTAGCTCCATTGTATCAACAAGTGCAAACTCAATACCTTCTTTAAGCCTCAGTAATAACGCATTATTTAAAAAATGTCGCTCTATTGCAGCGTAATGCACCACGACAACTTTGCCACTTAGCGCTTCAAGTAAAGGTTCAATAATTCGGTTAAAGTCAGGGGCGTCATCCACCTCAGAGTGCGTTATTCCATGGATTAAAATAGATTCTTCATGCAGGTTACGTCTTGGTTGAACAACCCAATGACGGCTGTGCTTACAATAAATACGCTTTAAATTAAATGGCACTAAGCCAACACTCACAATATCGTCGTTTTGGCTATTTAAACCTGTTGTTTCAAAGTCCATTGCTACAAAAGGCACATCTTCTACTGCTGCTTTATCTTGGTTATAAGCACCTGCATAAAAGTGTTTTAGAAGTTTATTTTCGGTGTTGTTGGCAAGCTCGTTGTATCTAGCTTGCCAATCAACTGCTTTGTAATTACGCGGATTCATAGGCTACTTCACACCAGAATTTGCTGTGTAGCTAAATTTTAAATAGCTTTGTGCTTTTTCTAAAATAGCGAATGCCTCTTTCAAGTTTCGCTGTTCAAAAGGAGACAGTAAATGTGGGTCTAAGTCGTTATCAGGCTCTTCGCCCTTCTCTATTTGCCACGCTTGATGGCGAATTCGCATCATGGCAATATACTCAAGTGAATCACGTAAATCTTGCGCTTTACCCTGCGGTAATAGCTTAGCTTCAATAATATCTTCTAATCGCTCAAACGAGTTTTGTTTACGCGAACCAATAGCTAATGCGTGTACACGTATAACATCAGAAAGTGGTGCAGTACCTCTTCGTTTTAAGTTCATTGAACGCTTATGTTGGCCGTTATGCTCCATAACAAAGCCTTTAAAAAAGCCAAGAGGTGGTGTCCTATTTCGAGCATTTGCCGCCATATTTGCTAGAAATATACGATTCACTTTACTTTGTTTCGCTATAAATATTTTAAGCTCGTCGGCCCACTTGGTTTTGCCCCACACACCGTCTAAATCAAAAAATATAGAGCTATTAAGCAGTGCTTGTGGTTTTGGCTGGGCTATCCAATCAGCAAATTGATCGAACCACTCTGAGCGAGTTTTACGCCATTTTTTAAACGACGCCATTATTTCGCCATCACAATAAGTGTAACCACACTGCGCTAAGCCATCACACACAAAATCGGCAATATTTTGAAAGTACGCGTTATGTTTTTCTTCGTCGTAACTGTCATCTAAAATTAGTGCATTATCTTGATCAGTTACAATAAGTTGCTCGTCGCGAGCCATGGAGCCCAGTGCAATAAAACAATAAGGAACAGGAGGTGAACCAAACTTTTCTTCAGCTAATACAAGTAATCTTTGTTTAAATGTACGTCCTATAACGGCCATGGCAGTGCCAATCATATGTGAATTTGCATCTTCGTTAACCATACGGACAAATACATTGGGTAATTGGCGTGCATAATGCGCTAAATCCTCAATTGTTTGTTGAGCAAGTATGCCGCGTACAAGTAATAAGCTGCTTTGCGATTCGTAACGTAAAATATCAGAGAGGGAGATAACTCCTATAGGACGTCTTTTTTGTACTACGGGTAAATGATGGAGATTATCTCTGAGCATGGCCAGTACCGCCTCAAAAATATAGTCATTAGCATCTAAAAGCACTAAGTTAGTAGACATAATCTCTTTTGCTTGTGTGTTAAAATCAAGCCCTTTAGCCACTACTTTTGAACGTAAATCCCTATCGGTTATTATACCAACTACTTGTCCGTCATCTTCTTCTGGGTCATCATTTATGGGTTTATTTACATCGGTTACCAAAACTGACGATACCGCCTCTTCGGTCATTAATTTAGCGATATCTTGTATTGTAGAGGTTGCATCTACGGTGACTACATCTCTGTGAATTAATGATTTTACTTTAGCTGTTGTAAGGTCGTTGCCATCAGCTTGTTCAACAATAGCTTGACGTAAACGCACGTTACCATCTGTTTCAAAGTAATCAGCAAACGCATCAAACTCATCGCAGTAACGATTAAATAGCTCAACATTTATACAATAAACTAACGTATCTTCAAGAGCAGTTGCAGGAAAACGCACCTTACGGTTCATCAATAAACCCATTTGACCAAATATCCCTGCGATGGCCAAGCGATTGTATAGCTCACCATTTCGGCGATACATTTCTACAGAACCACTTCTAATCACATACAAATCAGATATGTCTTGTCCAAAACTTAAAATGTCTGTTTTTGCTCTAAAATAAGCAACTTCTACTTGTTGAGCTAGCTCATTAAGCGCTTTTTGAGGTAAGTCATCAAAAGGAGGATGTTGTGCTAAAAATTGTGCGATTTCAACTTGTTCGGCTTGCATAAATCCCTTCCTGTATGCGCATTAAAATGACTAAATATGTTTTGCAGATTAACACTATCATCGGAGTGTGAAAACAATTACTGCACAATTTTGGGCACAAAAAAAGAGCCTAAATAGACTCTTTAAATGTAATACTTATTGTAAAAATTTATTTACCGCGCTGAGCGTCTTTTTGGGCTTTTTTGGCTTCTTTACGTTGCTGTAAAACAGCTTGTGCCTCATTACCAATATGGCCTTCGCCACGTGCTTGCGCTAATTCTATTTGCTTTTGGCGCTCCGCAAAACGTGTCCGCTGCTCGTCTGTCACTTCTTCAATACAATGATGACAAGATACACCTTCCATGTATTCAGGCTTTAACTTTTCGTCTTCTGTAATTGGCATACGGCACGCGTGGCATTGATCATAAGAGCCCTTTTGTAAGTCGTGATCAACCGCAACGCGATTATCAAATACAAAACATTCGCCTTCCCACATGGTTTCTTCTTTTGGCACTTCTTCTAGATATTTTAAAATGCCGCCTTCAAGATGATAAACTTCGTCAAAACCTTGCTCTTTCATGTAGGCCGTCGATTTTTCGCAGCGGATACCACCTGTACAAAACATCGCTACTTTTTTATGTTTTTCAGGGTCTAAGTTTTCTTTAGCCCACTGTGGAAATTCGCGAAAAGTTTTAGTATTTGGATCGACTGCGTTTTGAAATGTACCAATTTCAATTTCGTAATCATTACGTGTATCAATTAAAATTACTTCTGGATCAGATATAAGTGCGTTCCACTCATTTGGCTTTACATAGCTACCCACAACTTTAAGCGGATCTACACCTTCAACGCCCATCGTTACAATTTCTTTTTTTAGTTTTACTTTAGTGCGGTAAAACGGGCATTCATCATCGTAAGATTCTTTTGTTACAATGTTTTTTAAATTTGGTTGCTCATCAAGCCATGCTAATAAGTTGTCTATCCCTTCACGTTTTGCAGAAACAGTGCCGTTTATACCTTCGGCAGCGAGTAGTAAAGTACCGCGTACTTCATTTGCTTCCATCACTTCAAGCAACGGCTTACGGATAGCTTCAAATTCAGGTAAACCAACAAATTTATACAGCGCACATACTACAAAGTGATCGCCCGTTACATTATCTTTATGAACAACAGTCATTATATTTCCTATTTTGCCTTGTTAGCCAGTATTGGCGTTTACCGAATCGTAAATCCGGCGCATATGGGGCGCGTATTTTACGCTTTTTTAGTTTAATTGCAAAAAATAGCGCTATAGATTGGTTTTTACTGTTAGCGACCTATCTGTGTAAGCTATAATGCGCTGATAAATTTATAGACTTAATTTGCTCATTTTGGAGAAACACACATTGCAGTTTACTGATCTTGGGATTGATACACGCCTTGAAACACAACTAGCACATCAAGGGATCACCCAGCCCACCGATATTCAAGCGCATGCAGTGCCTACCGCACTTGCAGGGCATGACATTTTCGCTCAGTCTAAAACTGGGTCGGGCAAAACCTTGGCGTTTTTATTACCTGCTGTACAAAGGGTTATGAAACAAAAAGCACTCAGTAAACGCGATCCTCGTGTACTTATTGTTGCTCCTACTCGTGAGCTTGCTACGCAAGTATTTACTCAGCTGCGTTTATTAATTGCAGGCACAGCCATTAAGGCCGTAAAAATACTTGGTGGCGAAAACTTTAATGACCAAATAAAAGCACTTAGAAACGACCCACAATTCGTAGTTGCTACACCAGGGCGTTTAGCTGATCACATTACAAAACGTTCATTACAATTGAGTGGACTAGAACTGCTTATTTTTGATGAAGCCGATCGTATTTTAGATTTAGGCTTTACCGAGCAGTTAAAAATGATTAACGAGCAAGCTAATCACCGTTTACGTCAAACGTTATTGTTTTCTGCAACACTTGACCATGCTCAAGTAGATGCTCTATCACGTAACCTATTAAAAAAACCAAAGCAAATTACGCTAAGTGCAGCGAACGAGCAACATAGCGATATTAAACAAACTTTATATCTAGCCGATCACCTTGATCATAAAGAAGCGCTATTAGAGCACTTTTTGAATCAAGATGATGTTGGTCAATGCATTATCTTCACAGCAACACGTTCTGACACGAGTCGCTTGAGTGAAGCGCTTAATGCTAAAGGCTTCAAGTCTGTAGCGCTTGCTGGTGATTTAACACAAAATAAACGTTTAGATATAATGGATTCGTTTAGTCGCGAAAACTTTAAAATATTAATCACAACCGATGTTGCATCTCGTGGTTTAGATTTACTAAGTGTAACGCATGTTATTAACTTTGATTTACCAAAACACGCTGAAGAGTATGTACACCGCATAGGTCGTACAGGACGAGCTGGCTTTAAAGGTAACGCAATTTCATTAGTTGGCCCAAAAGATTGGGCAAGTTATTTAGCTATTAAAGCATTTTTAAATGATGAGTTAAAATTTGCGAGCGTAGAGGGCTTAAAAGCTAAGTTTAAAGGTTTAAAAGAGAAAAAGCCTGAGGCAACGTGGGATAAATCTAAAGAAAAATCCGCCGCTGTTAAAAAGCCTGTATTTAAACGCAAAGCCAAACCTAAAAAGCCAACAGCACCAATTAAAGCACCAATGAACATTGATGGCGATACACCAATGCGCCGTAAAAAAAAGACTGAGCAGGAATAATTATGAGTTACCTAGGAACCACACAAACATTATTTGTAAAAGAAGTGAGTAACGAAGGTGCTTACTTAGATGGTCATGATTTAGGTGAAGTGTTTTTACCAAAACAAGAAATTAAACATGAGCTTGAAGCGGGCGATAGCATTAGTGTATTTATCTTTTTAGACAACGCTAACTTAGCAACTGCCACAACTAAAAAGCCACACGCACAAGTAGGTGAATATGCCCTGCTTCGCGTTAAAGAAATTAATAGTATTGGTGCATTTTTAGATTGGGGTCTTGAGAAAGATGTACTAACCCCGTTTAACGAACAAAAACCACGCATGCAAGAAGGTCACTCATATTTAGTTCGTTTGTACCTTGATAATGCAAGCCAACGTATTTGTGCATCAAACAACTTTAATCGCTTCCTATCTAAAGATGAGCCACAATATACTCACTTACAAGAAGTAGATTTAATTGTTGCTGGCAAAACAGATATTGGCTACAAGGTATTAATTGAAGAATCGCATTTCGGTGTTGTTTTTTACAATATGGTATTTAAAAGCTTATTTGTGGGTCAAAAGCTTAAAGGCTTCATTCAAAAAGTACGTGAAGATGGAAAAATTGATGTTGTATTAGAAAAGCCAGGTATGGGAAAAGTAAGTGACCTTGGTGAAACTATTATGCAAAAACTAAAAAATGAAGGTGGTGTTATCCCATTAGGTGATAAATCTGAACCTGAAGCAATAAAAAAGATGTTTTCTACTAGTAAAGCTAACTATAAAAAAGCAATTGGTGGATTATTCAAACAAGAGTTGATAGATATTGAAGCGAAATCCATTCGCTTAAGATCTTAATTATAAATAATAAGCTGTAATTACTAATATTATCTGTTTGTAATTAACCTAAAATATACTTATAAGGCAATGTACATTGCGTATATTGCCTTGAATAATCAAGCACTTCACCTTTTGACTCTAGGTTAAGCGGTGCCAAACGAAAAATCTTCTTTTCGCATTCTATTTTTTATCATCAAGCTTAGATATGCAATCAGTTACTGTTATATGCTGAGATGTAAGTGTATCCTCATTTTTGTAACACAGGTGGTGTGCATAATCTTGCATTGTTTGTTTAAAATCGAACATATTGACAGGGTAATTCGTGATTATATCTGTTACTGATGTAACATCATCATATGCTTTATTAGAAAAAAGATTTTTATTTACTGAAAAACCCGCAACAATAATAATTATAAAACCTAATAATAACTTCAAAACAAACCCCTACTACATTTCAATCCTAATAATGTAACATAAAATACACATGAGGTAAGGGCTTTTAGCACTATATTGCTGCTTTTTGTTAAATTATGCTATAGATATATTAACATCACTAAGCACTTTTACGGGATCATCCGCCTGAGTAATAGGTCGTCCTATAACTAAATAATCACTTCCTGCATCTATTGCTTGCTTAGGAGTCATAATACGCTTTTGATCGCCAGCATCACTGCCTTCAGGACGTATACCTGGTGTTACAAGTTTAAAGTTCTCACCTAACTCTGCTTTTAAAGCTTTTGCTTCTTGTGCAGAACACACAACGCCATCAAGCCCAGCTTCCTTTGCAAGCTTAGCTAAATATATAACTTGCTCTTGAGCAGATTTATCAACGCCTAAACGCTTTAGTTCTGTTTCATCCATGCTTGTTAATACAGTAACCGCGATAAGTAATGGCGCTTTATCGCCAAATTGTTCTAGAGCCGATTTAGCTTTGCTCATCATTTCAAAACCACCAGAAGCATGAACGTTTACCATCCACACGCCCATTTTCGCAGCTGCAGTAACAGCTTTAGCTACTGTATTAGGGATGTCATGAAATTTTAAATCTAGAAAAACATCAAAACCTAAATCAATTAACTCTTTAACAAATGTAGGTCCAAAATAAGTAAACATCTCTTTGCCTACTTTAAGACGACATGTATCAGGAGAAAGTTGTTTAACAAAGCTTAAAGCAACCTCTTGATCATCGTAATCTAATGCTATAAGAATTTTTTTTGAGTGTTCGAAAGACATGACTATCCTAATGTATGGCTATAATACCAATCCGCAATAATACTTAATCAATTTGAGGACCAAATCTGACGCTAACTGCGTTAAAAATTTCTTATATAGAACAATAATATTACGAAATTTTTTGCCTTGTTATCGACACAATTTTTTTACCTCAAAACAGACCACTTAATTAAGCGAATTGATATAAAGTAATTGTATAAGTAGATTTAATGCAATAGTGCTAGCTGGTAATTTGAGAGAAGGTGTAGAGAAATTTATATAGACACAACATCAAAAAATTCCAACCCAGTAAACTCTCAGTTTAATTTGCTAAAATTATCATAGTTAAATCCGATATTATTTAAGGGGTTATTAAAATCCGTCTAAGCCTCGACTTGGAACAATGGTTTCCCAATGCTTACAAGAAGGGCAATTCCAATATATGGTGTAGCTTGTAAAACCGCAATGCTGACATTGGAAATCAGGTTTTGTAGCAATATAAGAGGTTACAAGCTTATCAATTTCATTAAGTACTTCTTTAGTATTTTTATTTTGGTCACCCATTAATTGCAGTAAAAAACTGAAACCACGAATAGTAGGTTGACGTTTTAAGCTATCAGTTAGAAATTCAAAGGCTTGTTTAGTGTGTCCTTGCTCAAGCAGTGCCTGGCAATGTTTTATTTTAATTAATACACCGCCCTTTTCTAACAAGTCACTGACTAATTCATGAAATTGATGCGTTAAATTTAATTGTTTATAGCTGTGAGCTAGCTCATCAATAAACAACGGCGCAAACAAAGTGAATTGTGATACAAGCTCACGCCAGTAATAAATAGCTTTAACGTAATCTTCTCTCGCGTAAGCAACTAATCCTAACTCGTAAAGCGGACGTACGGCTTTATAATTTAAGCTAATCGCTTTTCTCATTAGTTGGGGTGTGTTATCACTTAAAGCTGATTCACAATAAAAATTAGCAATCGCTTTAAATTGTTGTTCTTTTGAAAATAGTTCGCTGTGGGCTTCAAACATGTTGATGCCTTTTTCCCATTCACGGGTTTGCGAGTATAAAGTAATAATAGGGTCTAGCGCTTCTACATGGCCAGCCTTAACTAACCAAACTAAGTGCTCTTCTGCACTATCTAGTAGACCAGCCATTATATAATCTTCGGCAAGTTCTAAACGGCTAGTTGCAGCTTGTTGTTCATTTAAGCCTGGGTGTTTTAACAGAAGTTCATGAATTTTAATTGCGCGGTCTAATTCACCTCTACGGCGAAACATGGTGGCAAGTGTAGAATAGTGTTCAACAGAGTCAGCTGAAACTTCAAGCAAATTAATCAAGTGCTCTAAGCCTTGGTCTTCTTCTCTGTCGAGTAGAAACTTTAAGCCTTTGCTGTATTCAGAAGTGATCTGACGATTTAGTTGATGAGCTTGGTTTTTAGCACTGTTTTTACCCATAATCCAGCCGTAACCGGCGGCAACAGGTAATAGTAAAAACAAAAGCTCAATCATAGTTAGGTGTCTTTATTCGCGGCAAGCTTTTTTTTATCTTTTTCAGGCGCTAATTGCTTTTTTAAGCGGTAGTTTTGCCACTTTAATTGTGAAAACAATTTAAAGCTAATAAAACAACCCACTAAAACACCTAATAAAAAGCAGATACTTATTATTACAGCTAAAGGTAGTGTATTACTGGCTATAATATAATTTATTTGTACTAACTGTGGGTTTTGTGACCCTAATACAAATGCACTGATGAGGCATAGCGCAACCAGAATAATTTTTAATACCTTGAACAAGTAACTACTCCACTAAGTTAACTAGGCAATGCTTTCATTTACGCGGTCGCGTAATTCTTTGCCTGGTTTAAAATGAGGTACATGCTTTCCTTCAAGCTCAACTGTATCGCCAGTCTTAGGATTACGACCTGTGCGAGGAGCGCGGAAATGCAAAGAGAAACTACCAAAACCTCTGATCTCAATACGATCTGAAGTAGATAATGAGCCGGCCATTTGTTCAAGAATTTCTTTTACAGCATTCTCAACATCTTTCACTGGAACGTGTGCGTGTTGTTCCGCAAGTGTTTCTATCAGTTCTGACTTAGTCATAGCGTTTCCTTAAAAAGAGATATAGGAAGGGCAAAAAATGCCCTTCCAACTAAAAACTAATTATATATTAGTCTTTTTGTGCATTTGCGAAAGCAGCTGCCATTGCGTTTTCAAACACTGGCTCTTCTTTCTTAAGCTTCTCTAGTACTTCTTTCTCTTCTGCTTCGAAAAGAGCTTTTACAGATAAGCTTAAAGTGCGGTTCTTACGATCAACACCAACGTATTTAACTTCAATCTCGTCGCCTACAGAAACAACAGAAGTTGCATCTTCAACGCGTTCTTGAGCGATATCAGCTACACGGATGTAACCTTCAACGCCTTCGATAAGTTCAACAGTTGCGCCTTTCGCATCAACTTCAGTCACTTTACCTTTAACAATAGCACCTTTTTTGTTTGCATCAAGGTAGTTATTGAATGGGTCAGCTTCGATTTGCTTAACACCTAGAGAGATACGTTCACGCTCTGGGTCAACTTGCAATACGATAGCAGTGATTTCGTCGCCTTTCTTGAATTCACGTACAGCTTCTTCGCCAGGTGTATTCCAAGAAATGTCTGAAAGGTGTACAAGACCGTCAATACCACCGTCAAGACCGATAAAGATACCGAAGTCAGTGATTGATTTGATCTTACCAGTAACTTGATCGCCTTTGTTTTGTAGACGAGCAAATTCCTGCCAAGGATTAGCAATACATTGCTTAAGACCAAGAGAAATACGACGACGTTCTTCGTCAATTTCTAAAACCATAACTTCAACAGTGTCGCCTAAGCTAACAACTTTTGAAGGATGGATGTTCTTGTTAGTCCAATCCATTTCAGAAACGTGTACTAAACCTTCAACGCCTTCTTCGATTTCCACGAAACAGCCGTAATCTGTAAGGTTAGTAACACGACCAGAAAGTTTAGAACCTTCTGGGTAACGACCAGCGATAGCTGCCCATGGATCTTCACCAAGCTGTTTAAGGCCTAGAGATACACGAGTTTTATCTTTGTCGAATTTTAGAACTTTAACTGCGATTTCGTCGCCAACATTAACGATTTCTGAAGGGTGCTTAACACGCTTCCAAGCCATATCAGTAATGTGTAGTAGACCATCAACACCACCAAGGTCAACGAATGCACCGTAGTCAGTAAGGTTCTTAACGATACCTTTAACTTCTTGGCCTTCAACAAGGTTAGCAAGAAGCTCTTCACGTTCTTGTGAGTTTTCAGATTCGATAACTGCACGACGTGAAACAACAACGTTGTTACGTTTTTGGTCAAGCTTGATTACTTTAAATTCAAGCTCTTTGCCTTCAAGGTGAGTCGTGTCACGTACTGGACGAACATCAACAAGTGAACCAGGTAGGAAAGCACGGATTGAATCAACTTCAACTGTGAAACCGCCTTTAACTTTACCGTTGATAACACCAGTAACAGTCTCTTGCTCTTCACATGCTTTCTCAAGACGGATCCATGCTTCGTGACGCTTAGCTTTCTCACGAGAAAGAATAGTTTCACCGAAACCGTCTTCAATTGCATCTAGTGCAACATCTACTTCGTCGCCTACAGCAACTTCAAGTTCACCAGCAGCATTTTTGAACTGCTCTGCAGGGATAGCACTTTCTGATTTAAGACCAGCATCTACAAGTACAATGTTATTCTCGATAGAGATTACTGTACCTTTAACGATAGAGCCTTGCTCTGCTTCAAAACCCTTTAAGCTTTCTTCAAATAACTGCGCAAAATTTTCTGACATACGAATATACGTCTCATATATTAATACCAATAAGCAACCATGCTGCATGGGGTTGTTAAAATAGCACTGGCATCCTGCTGGCGCATAAAATGTGTTTAGCTTCGTTTAGGAAGCTTACCTTCAGAGATTGCAATATCCAATAAAGTTATTACCTTATCAAACACTTGCTGTGCATTGAGCTCGCTAGTATCAAGCTCAATAGCATCATCTGCAGGTACAAGCGGAGCAACGGCACGATTCATATCGCGCTCGTCACGAGCTTGAATGTCCTGTAATAGACCACTTAGTGTAACATCAAGACCGCGCGTATTCAACTCAACAAAGCGTCTACGAGCACGCTCTTCTGCACTTGCTGTTAAATATATTTTTAACGGCGCATCTTGAAAAACCACAGTGCCCATATCACGGCCATCGGCAATTAAGCCGTTTTCAGTGCGAAATGCACGCTGGCGACGTAATAACGCTTCACGAACGCGAGGTAATGCTGCAACTTTTGATGCTGCAGCGCCTACTTCTTCATTACGAATAGTAGTAGTTACATCTTCGCCTTCTAAAATAACTTTTCCTGCATTAGTTTGGCTATCTACCAAAAACTGCACATCTAAATTTGCAGCAAGAGGGACAAGCCCTTCTTCATTGTCTAATGCAATTTGGTGATGAAGTGCAGCTAAAGATAAAACGCGATAAATCGCACCGCTATCTAATACATCCCACCCTAACTTGTCGGCTAACAAGCGACAAACAGTTCCTTTACCTGAACCACTTGGGCCATCAACGGTGATCACGGGCATTAATAACGCCTGCATTTAAAACCTCCTGCAATGCACACCTAAATAAACCGCGACATTATACGTCAGTTATTAAAATATATCTGCTATTAGTGTGTAACTTTTGTAATTACTTCTAATTAGCTTATTCACTGACTGACGCTAAAACATTGAAAAATGTAGGAAATGTTTTATAGGTACACTTTGGATCATTAATCGTTATTGGCTTTCCACCAACGGCAACCATTGCAAAACACATGGCTATACGGTGATCGTCGTAAGTGTCTATTGCTACATCGTTGAAGTGTTTAGGCGGTGTGATTTCTATAAAGTCATGCCCTTCTACCACTTCTGCACCTACTTTTCTAAGCTCAGTTGCCATCGCATATAAACGGTCTGTTTCTTTTACTCGCCAGTTATAAATGTTACGAATGGCAGTTGGGCCTTTAGCGAAAAGAGCAACAGTTGCAAGGGTCATAGCAGCATCAGGAATTGCATTAGCGTCAATATCTACGCCTTTTAATTCGCCTTTGCGAACAACTAAACGCTCATCATACCAATCGATTTTTGCGCCTACTTGCTCCATTACTTTAGCAAAGCCTATATCACCTTGAACTGATTTAGCACCCACGCCTTTAATTTCAATCTCGCCGCCAGCAATTGCAGCCGCAGCAACAAAGTAAGAAGCAGAAGATGCATCGCCTTCAACCATAATTCGATCGAGTGATTGATACTGTTGACCACCTTTAACTTTAAAAGTTGCATAATCACTGTGTTCAACATTAACACCAAAACGTGCCATTACATCAAGCGTAATATCAATATAAGGTTTAGATACTAAAGTACCTTTAATAGTTATCGTTGTATCACCGCTAAATAATGGCGCTGCCATTAATAGAGCCGTTAAAAATTGACTTGAAATACTACCGTCAATTTCAACCTCACCACCTTTTATTTGACCACCTACAATTTTAAGTGGTGGATAGTCTTTGTGTTTTGTATAGGTAACATCACCACCAAGCGCTTGTAGAGCATCAACTAAGTGCCCTATCGGACGCTCTTCCATACGTGGCTCGCCTATTAGCTCATACTCACCAGCAACGGCAGCAAGTACAGCCGTTAAAGGTCTGTAAGCAGTACCCGCATTACCTAAAAACAAAGGCTCAGTAGGTGTATTAAACACACCACAAACTCCCTCTACGGTCGCTACAGTGTGTTCATCATTTAAAGTTACATTTACACCTAATAACTTTAAAGCACCCAGCATATGGCGTATATCGTCACTATCAAGTAAGTTTTCTACAACGGTGGTACCGTTTGCCAGTGCTGCTAATAATAAAATTCTGTTCGATAGACTCTTTGAACCTGGTAGGGTTACCGTGCCATTTACTTTAGAAATAGGTTCTAAACGGAGCTGCTCCATTAGCTGTGCTCCTTTGCAAATGCAGCCATAAAATCTACAAGTGCTTGAACACCTTCAAGAGGCATAGCGTTATAAATACTTGCGCGCATACCGCCCACAATTCTGTGACCTTCAAGTGCAAGTAAACCGGCCTCGTTTGATTGAGCAACAAATTTGCTATTTAAGCTTTCATCGTTTAACCAAAATGGAACATTCATGCGTGAGCGGCAGTGTTTAGCGACTATATTTGAATAAAAATCTGAGTTATCGATAAAATCATACAGTAAATTTGCTTTAGCAATATTTTGTGCTTCCATGGCTTTTACCCCACCATTGCTTTCAAGCCATTCAAATACTTCAGCCGCTAAATACCAAGCAAAGGTAGGTGGGGTATTAAACATACTGCCCTGCTTTGCTTCAAGTGCGTAATCTAAAATACCGGGCTTTGGCAAACCTTCGCGCTCAAGTAATGTTTTACGAACAATAACAATTGATATGCCCGATGGACCGATATTTTTTTGCGCACCAGCGTAAATCAAATCAAATTTATTAACGTCTATCTCACGCGATAAAATAGTTGAAGACATATCAGCAATAATCGGAGCTGTTGGGTGGCTTGGTACATCAAAAATCTCTAAGCCATCGACAGTTTCATTAGGGCAATAGTGGATGTACGCAGCGTCTTCTGGTAATTCCCAGTCAGCAACGTCTTTAATTGAAAACTCACCATCAGCATCATTACGGACATCCGTAAAAGACGTTTGAGTAAACTTATTCGCTTCATCTCTGGCGCTTTTCGACCATACGCCATTCTCGCAATAAAACGCTGTTTTGCCTTCTTGGTGTAAGTTTAATGGCACAGCACTAAACTGACCACGACCACCACCATGCATAAACAGCACTTCAAATTCATCACTAATATTCATTAGGCGACGAAGGCTAGCTTCACATTTAGCTGTAAGCGCTAAAAACTCTTTACTACGATGGCTAATCTCCATCACAGACACACCTAGGTCTTGCCAATCTAGAAACTCTTTTTGCGCTTTTTTCATAACCGCTTGCGGAAGCATAGCTGGCCCCGCACAAAAATTATATTTACTCATTACCTTTGCCTCATTCCAGTAATTTAACTACTAAGCATGAACATTTAATACCAATCCGCTAAACCTTTAAAATTTAATGAATAATACCAATCCGCAATAATACTTAATCATTTTGCGGGGCTAAACGTGTCGCTACTTGCGTTAAAAAATTCTCATTTAGAACAACTAAATAGCGAATTTTTTGCCTAGCTATCAACACGTTTTTCCACCCTCAAAATAGATCTCTTAATTAAGCGAATTGGTATGAGTATAATTTCACACCCTATTAATTTTTTTCAACAACATTAAAAAAAGCGGCCAAGGCCGCTTTTTCAATATCAATTATTCTGAAGGAGGATTATCATCCGCTACTTCATCAATAACCGTATCTACTGTTTCAACGTCTTCAATATCAATTAAGTCACTCTCAGTAACTTCAATCTCTTCTATACGTTGTAAACCAACTACTTGCTCTCCGTCAATAGTTCTGATCAAAATAACACCTTGCGTGTTACGTCCAACCGTAGAAACTTCATTAACGCGAGTTCGTACTAAGGTACCACGATTAGAAATAATCATTATTTCATCGTTGTCATCAACTTGCACAGCACCAACAACAGCACCGTTACGTTCACTCACCTTGATAGATACAACACCTTGTGTTGCACGACTCTTAGATGGATAATCTTCAAGCTGTGTACGTTTACCGTAACCATTTTCAGTTACTGTTAGAATAGCACCGTCAGTTTTTGGTACAATTAACGATACTACGCGTTGCTCGTCTGGCATTTTAATACCACGAACACCTGTAGCAGTACGACCCATTGGACGAACACCTTTGAAACGAATCTCAGGGTTGCCTTCTTCATCAAGTACTGGGTTACCGTTTTCATCAACAACGGTTGTTTCTTCAGCTTCTTTAAAGCGTACTACTTTACCAGCATCAGTGAACAACATAATTTCGTTGCTACCATCGGTAATATCAACACCAATTAAGCTATCGCCATCATTTAAGTTAACAGCAATGATACCGCTTGCACGTTGACGACTGTAAGCCGTTAATGGTGTTTTCTTAACAGTACCAAATGCAGTTGCCATAAAGATGTATTTATCTTCTGCGTACTCGCGTACTGGCAATATAGCTGTAATACGTTCATCAGCTTCAAGTGGTAACAAGTTAACAATTGGCTTGCCGCGCGCTGCACGACTTGCTAGTGGTAACTGATACACTTTAAGCCAATATAAACGACCGGCCGTAGAGAAACATAAAATAGTATCGTGTGTATTTGCAACTAACAGACGTTCAATGAAATCTTCATCTTTCATCTTCGTTGCTGACTTACCTTTACCACCACGACGCTGCGCTTCGTAATCAGACAATGCCTGATACTTCACATAACCTTCGTGAGAAAGCGTTACTACAACGTTTTCTTCAGTAATTAAATCTTCTAAGCTTATATCGTGAGCTGCGGCGTTAATTTCTGTACGACGCTCATCGCCATATTGCTCTTTAATTTCTACTAGTTCGTCACGAATAACTTCCATTAAACGCTCAGGCGTAGCCAAAATATATAAAAGATCAGCAATTAAATCTAATAAGGTTTGGTATTCACTTATAATTTTTTCGTGTTCAAGACCAGTCAACTTATGTAAACGTAAATCTAATATTGCTTGAGCTTGTTGCTCAGAAATATAATATTGACCATCACGAATACCTAAATCAGCGGCTAACCAATCAGGACGAGCTACATTATCTTCACCCGCTTTCTCAAGCATGCCTTGTACATGACCTAGTTCCCACGGACGCGCTGTTAAAGCAATTTTAGCTTCAGCAGGTGTAGGAGATTTACGAATAAGCTCGATAATTGGGTCAATGTTTGCAAGTGCAATCGCTAAGCCTTCAAGCGTGTGTGCACGGTCGCGGGCTTTGCGTAAATCAAACACGGTACGACGAGTTACTACTTCACGACGGTGAATAATAAACTCTTCAAGCATTTCTTTTAAATTAAAACACTTAGGTTGGTTATTAATTAAAGCAACCATATTCATACCAAACACAGTTTGTAACTGAGTTTGTGAATATAAGTTATTTAGAATAACTTCGCCTACGTCACCACGTTTGATCTCAATAACGATACGCATACCGTCTTTATCTGATTCATCACGTAGTGCACTAATACCTTCAATTTTCTTATCTTTAACAAGCTCAGCAATTTTTTCAATTAAACGGGCTTTGTTAACTTGATAAGGAATTTCGTGAACGATGATTGTTTCACGGCCTGTTTTTTCATCGGTTTCGACGTCGGCGCGTGCACGCATGTACACTTTACCACGGCCAGTTAAGTAGGCTTGTTCGATGCCCTTCTTACCGTTGATAATTGCAGCCGTTGGGAAATCAGGACCAGGGATATAATCCATTAACTCTAAAATAGTTAAATCAGGATTTTGAATAAGTGCCAAACACCCGTTCACAACTTCAGTTAAGTTATGTGGTGGAATGTTTGTAGCCATGCCTACTGCAATACCCGACGAACCATTCACTAATAAATTAGGAACTTTCGTTGGTAAAACATCAGGGATGAACTCTGTGCCATCGTAGTTAGGAACGAAATCAACCGTTTCTTTTTCAAGATCGGCTAATAACTCATGCGACATTTTTGCCATACGTACTTCTGTATAACGCATTGCCGCTGCTGAATCACCATCAACCGAACCGAAGTTACCTTGGCCATCTACAAGCATATAACGTAGTGAGAATGGCTGAGCCATACGAACTATCGTGTCATAAACTGCACTGTCGCCGTGTGGGTGGTATTTACCGATTACGTCACCGACCACACGGGCCGATTTTTTGTAAGGCTTGTTCCAGTCATTACTAAGCTCGTTCATTGCAAACAAAACGCGGCGGTGAACAGGTTTTAAACCGTCACGTACGTCTGGTAATGCACGTCCTACTATTACGCTCATTGCGTAATCTAAGTAGGAGTTTTTTAACTCGTCTTCAATATTGACTGGCAGAATTTCATTGGCGAGATCAGTCATTTGATATCACATTCCTTCAGTATCAGCTCTCAACAACCCGGTATTGGGTATTAAGAGTATTTGTTATTATTACTAATAGCCATGCTATCACAATTAATTTCAATTTACAGGCGCAAAACTTTGCGATTTATCAATTTAGCCCTATATAATGGCCTCAGATTGACGAGGAAGTATTTTATGACCGAACATCAAAATGTAGATCACGCAGAAATAGCAAAATTTGAAGCCATCGCAGAGCGTTGGTGGGACCTAGACGGAGAATTCAAACCTCTTCACGAAATTAACCCGTTACGTTTAGATTTTATAGCAAACAAAACGCAAGGCTTATTCGATAAAGAAACACTCGATGTTGGCTGTGGTGGCGGCATTTTAAGCCAAAGCATGGCGCGTATGGGTGCTAAAGTAACCGGTATCGATATGGGGCAAGAGCCTTTAACTGTTGCTAAATTGCATAGTTTAGAGACAGGCGTAAATGTAGATTACATAAAAGTACCTGCCGAAGAGTTTGCATCGCAGTACCCTGAGCGCTTTGATGTAATAACGTGTATGGAAATGCTTGAGCACGTACCCGACCCAGCTTCTATCATTCATGCTGTAGCTGCACTTGCCAAACCAGGTGCAGACGTGTTTTTTTCAACCCTGAACAAAACCCCTAAAGCATATTTATACGCGATTGTTGGCGCTGAAAAACTCTTAAAAATGGTGCCTGAAGGTACACACGACCATAAAAAGTTTATAAAGCCTGCACAGCTTATTGCATGGGCGGAGCAAGCGGGTTTAAAAGTACGTGCAAGTACAGGGCTTTCTTATAACCCACTATCAAAGCAATATACGCTTAATAACGACGTTAGCGTAAATTACATACTTTATTTTGAGAAGTTAGCTTAATGGCTAGCTCTCAAGCCCCACTGCCTCTTATTGAGTACGATGCATTTTTATTTGATTTAGACGGCACCCTGCTCGATACCGCTGATGATTTAGGCGCCGCTTTAAACGCAGTGCTTATAAGTAATAAAATCACACCTGTTAGTAGTGATGTATACCGCCCTGCAGCATCTAACGGCGCAGGTGCGCTATTAGAGGCTGGTTTTAAAGAGTTATGGGCTAAACAACCCCAAAGCGAGCTGATTAAGCAATTAGTTGACGAGTACGCTGCAAACATAGCAAAACACACGCATTGCTTCTCTGGAGTTGAATCGTTACTTATCGCCCTTGATCAAAAAAAGATCAAATGGGGGATCATGACTAACAAACCTGGCTTTTTGACCGAGCCTTTAGTGGCTGCTATCCTCGCTTTAAAAAACGCCAGTGTAGTAATAAGTGGCGATACCTTCGCTGAGGCCAAACCATCACCGCTACCACTGCTACATTGTGCAAAGCTTATGGGGGTAAAACCAAACCGTTGTTTGTACATTGGTGATGCACAGCGTGACATACAAGCAGGCAAAGCGGCAGGTATGCACACTGCAACGGCACTTTGGGGTTATATACCAAGTATTGATAAAGCCAACAGCTGGAATGCTGATTTTAACTGGCAAAGTCCAATTGATGGTTTTAACCATATATAGTGCCATGTTAATTATTAAACACTATATATTGTGATTGTGTTAGTTTTCACACAAAGCTTGTCGATAAAAAAAGCAGTCAAAATTTATTTTTAAAATGCGTAAATTTAGCAGATCATTAGTTGATTTTTGCATATTCTAACTTAAATGATTGTTCGAAGGTGAGTGTCTACTAACACAAATGCGTTATCCCAAAGTTATCCACATATAGGGGCAATTATGTCCCTTGCAAAACAACTCAGACCACACTATCTTGTGATCTCTAAATTGAACAACACCAGATATTGTGGCCAAATGTTATTCAATTAAATTCGCCATTACGGTGAAACTTATAATAAATGAGTACTTACCTTGCCATTGCGAGGTATGACGCATTGGTCAAAATACATAATTCCCAAGGAATACAGGCAAATGAACCAACAGTTATCTGTAAGCAAACGTGACGGGCGTAAAGAGCCTCTTGATCTTGATAAGATCCATCGCGTTATTGAATGGGCCGCCGAAGGTTTAAAAAACGTATCGGTTTCGCAAGTTGAATTAAAATCACACATTCAGTTTTACGACGGTATTCGTACTAAAGACATACACGAAACCATTATTAAAGCTGCTGCAGATCAAATTTCAAAAGAATCGCCTGATTACCAATACCTAGCGGCACGTTTAGCTGTATTCCATTTACGTAAAAAAGCGTACGGCCAATTTGAGCCACCACGTTTATTTAACCATGTAACAAAAATGGTTGAAGATAAACGCTACGACGCTCACTTACTTGTAGATTACACTGAGCAAGAGTTAGACGAGCTTGATGCATACCTCGATCATTCTCGCGATCTTAATTTTAGCTACGCGGCTGTAAAACAGCTTGAAGGTAAATACCTTGTTCAAAACCGTGTATCGGGTGAGATTTACGAAAGTGCACAGTTTTTATATATTTTAGTCGCGGCAAGCTTATTCTCTGACTACCCACGTGAAACACGCGTTTCTTACATTAAGCGTTTTTATGATGCAGTCTCGTTATTTAAAATATCATTACCTACGCCTATTATGGCAGGTGTACGTACGCCTACTCGCCAGTTTAGCTCATGTGTATTAATTGAGTGTGGCGACAGCCTTGATTCAATCAATGCTACATCGTCTGCGATTGTTAAATACGTATCACAACGTGCGGGCATTGGTATTAACGCAGGTCGTATTCGTGCGCTAGGTAGCCACATTCGTAACGGCGAAGCGTACCACACAGGTTGTATTCCTTTTTATAAGCACTTTCAAACAGCTGTTAAAAGCTGTTCACAAGGTGGTGTACGTGGCGGCGCAGCAACATTGTTTTACCCGCTTTGGCACCTAGAAGTAGAGAACCTACTTGTGCTTAAAAATAACCGTGGTGTAGATGACAACCGTGTTCGCCACCTTGATTACGGCGTACAGTTTAATAAATTAATGTACTCTCGTTTAATTAAAGACGATTACATTACGTTATTTAGCCCATCAGACGTGCCAGGCCTTTACGATGCATTTTTTGAAGACCAAGAAGAATTTGATGCGCTTTACGTAAAATACGAACAAGACGAATCGATTCGTAAAAAGCGTATTAAAGCGATTGAGCTTTTCTCTATGTTTGCACAAGAGCGTGCAAGTACAGGTCGTATTTATTTACAAAATGTGGACCACTGTAATACACACAGCCCGTTCATTGCTAAAGTTGCGCCTATTCGCCAATCTAACTTATGTTTAGAAATTGCATTGCCAACTAAGCCACTAAGCAACGTAAACGACGAAGAAGGCGAAATTGCCCTTTGTACACTGTCTGCGTTTAACTTAGGTGCCATTGAGTCACTAGACGAGCTTGAAGAGCTAGCTGAACTTGCAGTGCGCGCACTTGATAACTTACTTGATTTCCAAGACTACCCAGTACCGGCTGCAAAAAATGCGACTATGGGTCGTCGTACACTAGGCATAGGCGTAATTAACTACGCATACTACTTAGCTAAAAACGGTAAGCGTTACTCAGATGGCAGCGCAAATGCACTGACTCACAAAACCTTTGAAGCTATTCAATACTACCTAATGAAAGCATCAAACGAGCTTGCTAAAGAACGTGGTGCATGTCCTAAGTTTAACGAAACAACGTATTCACAGGGCATTATGCCAACAGATACGTACAAACGTGACTTAGATAAAATTTGTGATGAACCACTTCATCTTGATTGGGATACACTACGTGCCAGCATTAAAGAGCACGGCATGCGTAACTCAACACTAAGTGCGTTAATGCCTTCAGAAACATCGTCGCAAATCTCTAACGCAACAAATGGTATTGAGCCACCACGTGGTCACATTAGCGTTAAAGCAAGTAAAGACGGTATTTTGAAACAAGTAGTGCCTGAGTACGAACGTTTAAAGAATAACTACGAGTTATTATGGGATATTCCATCAAACGATGGTTACCTACAACTTGTGGGCATAATGCAGAAATTTGTTGACCAAACTATATCGGCAAACACAAATTATGATCCAAATAAATTCGAAGGCGGTAAAGTACCTATGCAAGTCTTATTAAAAGACTTACTAACAGCGTACAAACTGGGTGTTAAAACCTTGTACTACCACAACACTCGCGATGGTGCCTCAGATATGCAAGAAGATACTCCAGAAGTGGAAGATGATGATTGTGAAGGCGGCGCGTGTAAAATATAGTTATTAATTTTTATTTTAAGCGGGCATTTAGCCCGCTTTTTCTGATAGTTTTTTGAGTGATAAACATGTCTTATACTACATTTAGCCGAAACCATAATAACCAAATGCTAGAGCCAATGTTTTTTGGCCAAACTGTTAACGTATCTCGTTATGACCAACAAAAATACCCAATTTTTGAAAAGTTAATCGAAAAGCAACTGTCTTTCTTTTGGCGTCCTGAAGAAGTAGATGTAAGCAAAGACCGTTTAGACTTTCAAGCATTACCAGATCACGAAAAGCATATATTTTTAAGTAACTTAAAATATCAAACTTTGCTTGATAGCGTACAAGGTCGTTCACCTAACGTTGCCCTACTTCCTATAGTATCGTTACCAGAGCTTGAAACATGGATAGAAACGTGGGCATTTAGTGAAACGATTCACAGCCGCTCGTACACGCATATTATTCGTAATGTTACGCAAGCCCCTGAACTTATTTTTGATGACATAGTTAGCAACGATAAAATCAGCGAACGTGCCGATGCTGTAACCACATACTACGATGACTTAATTAATTCAGTGTCGCTTTACAACCTTTACGGTGAAGGCAAACACGAAATTAACGGCAAAACAGTGATCGTTAATTTGTTCGAACTTAAAAAGAAACTTTACCTTGCCATGATGTCGGTAAATATTCTTGAAGCCATTCGTTTTTATGTAAGCTTTGCGTGTTCGTTTGCGTTTGCTGAGCGTGAATTAATGGAAGGTAACGCTAAAATCATTAAGCTTATTGCGCGTGATGAAGCACTTCATCTTTCGGGTACTCAGCATATTTTAAATATTATGCAAGACGGTAAAGACGACCCAGAAATGGCAATTGTTGCAGCTCAGTGCCGCGACGAAGCTATTAAAATGTTTGTAGAAGCCGCAGAGCAAGAAAAAGAATGGGCAGAGTACCTATTTAAAGATGGTTCTATGATTGGTCTAAACAAGCATATTTTATGTCAGTACGTTGAATACATTACTAACGCACGTATGACCGCTATTGGCTTACCAGCACAGTTTGAAAATAACAGTAACCCTATTCCATGGATCAATTCATGGTTAGTGTCTGATAACGTGCAAGTAGCACCACAAGAAGCTGAAATTAGCTCATACCTTGTTGGTCAAATCGACTCGCAAGTAGATGCCTCTGAATTTGGTGACTTTGATTTATAATGAGTGACAAGTCTACTGCAAGCATAACGCTTGCAGAAAACAGCCAGTGTATAGAATTTACCACTGGCTGCCCTTCTGTTTTACAGTGCTTAGAATCCATGAAAATAGACGTTGCGTATCAATGTCGCGAAGGTTATTGCGGCGCCTGCAGGGCAACGTTAGTGTCAGGTAGTGTTGAGTATAACGAAGAGCCACTGGCGTTTGTGCGCGAAGGCGAAATACTCCTGTGCTGCTGCAAGCCTAATGGTGACATAAGCATAAATTTAAAATAATTATGAACAAAATAAAAAGCCGATAATAAATTATCGGCTTTGTTATTTATAAATCAACGACCCAGGGAGATTGTTGTTTTATCATATTATTTTTCTTTTAAGTAAACGGTTTTCTTTTCTAGATATTGCTCTAAACCAAACTTACCGTCTTCACCGCCAAAACCACTTTGTTTCCAGCCATTATGAAAACCTTGATGCTGCTCACCCATACCACGGTTAATATAAACTTCACCCACTTCTAATTCGTTAATAGCTTTATTAATATCAAAAAAGTTTTGAGTGAATATATAGGCGCTTAAGCCATAAATACTGTCGTTACAGTACTGTATTGCTTGATCCATATCTTTAACTTTTACAATAGGGAGTACTGGGCCAAAAGTTTCTTCGTGTACTGCAATGTTATCTTGCTTAACGTCTACAAGTAACGTTGGTTCGTACCAACAACCACCTTCGAAACCCTCAACAGACGCAACTTTACCACCAGTGGCAATGCTTGCACCTTGCTTAATACTTTGTTGAACAATGTGATCAATGTTGTCTATTTCACGTTGATTACATTTAGGCCCCATTTGTGTATCTGGGTTCATAGGATCCCCAACACGAAGTGCTTTTACTGCTGGTATAAATTTAGCCATAAATGCATCGTACACAGACTCTTGAACATATAAACGCTCAACACAGGTACATACTTGCCCGCAGTTAGCAAAGCGACCCCAAAGCGCACCTTCAACAGCCTCATCAAGGTCGGCATCTGCCATAACAACCATCGGGGCTTTACCGCCAAGTTCAAGCATTACAGGCGTCATGTATTCTGCGCTAGTTTTATAAATTTGCTTACCTGCCGCAGTAGAGCCTGTCATGGTGATCATTTTAGTAATTGGGCTTTCACACAATGCTTGGCCAACAACAGAACCTGATCCATTAATAACGTTTAGCACGCCAGCAGGAATCCCCGCTTCGTTTGCTAAACGACCCAGCTCGGTGGTTGCTAAAGGTGTTTCTTGGGTAGGTTTTAATACAATAGAGTTACCTGTAATCAACGCAGGTCCAATTTTACGACCAGCCAATGCCAGCGGAAAATTCCACGCAGTAATACCAACAACTACGCCACGCGGCACTTTATGAATGTATATTTTTTCATCTTCGTTATCTGAAGGTAAAATATCGCCTTCAATAGTAAGTGCATGGTCGCATGCATAGTCAATAAAAGTCGCTGTTACGTCGACTTCCATTTGTGCAACTGATAGCAATTTACCTTGCTCTGCAACAAGCATTGGTGCAAGAATATCTTTATTTTCACGAATTTTATTAGCAAACACGCGCAATATATTTTGACGTGTGCGAGCTGTCAATTTAGCCCACTTTTTCTGGCCTACATTCGCTGACTCAAGTGCATACTGCGCATCTTCTATACAGCCTTTTGGTATTTCACCAATTTTTTTACCCGTAGAGGGGCTTAGTATTTCAATGATGCCGCTCGCTTTAGACGCAACATATTCACCGTTTATAAAATTTACATTATTATGGAAGTTCATTGAACTATCTCCCCATCCATCCGCCATCAACCAATAAAATAGCGCCGTTTACATAACTAGCAGCCTCAGAAGCCAAGAACACTGCGGGTCCTTTAAAGTCTTCAGGATTTCCCCATCGACCTTGTGGAATGCGCGCTAAGATGGCTGCATTACGCTCTTTGTCATTGCGTAATGCTTCAGTGTTATCGGTATCAATGTAACCTGGCGCAATGGCATTTACATTAATGCCTTTACCTGCCCATTCGTTAGAAAGCGCCATAACCAATTGCCCAATAGCACCTTTACTAGCTGCGTAACCTGGTACTGTAATACCACCTTGAAAGGTAAGCAAAGAAGCTGTAAAAATAACTTTACCCTCGCCATGTTCTATCATTTGTTTGCCTATTTCGCGGCTTAAAATAAATTGAGCATTTAAGTTAACTTCAATCACTTTATCCCATAAATCATCTCCATGCTCAGCCGCAGGAGCACGTAGGATTGTACCTGCATTATTGACTAAAATATCAATTTTAGGAAAATCGCTTTTAACATCATTAATAAAAGAATAAAGCGCATCACGATCACCAAAGTCACATTGATAGGCTTTAAAGTTTCGGCCAAGGGCTTTAACTTCTTTTTCTACTTCTGAGCCTTCAAGCTCTAAGCTTGCAGACACACCAATAATATCAGCGCCAGCCTGTGCTAAACCTAGTGCAATACCTTTACCAATACCGCGCTTACAACCTGTAACAAGGGCTACTTTGCCTTCTAAGCTAAATTTTTCTAACATATTATTCATTTTAATACCTTTATAATTTTTATTATTGTGGATTACATTCAACAAGCGCTTTCATGCCTTCTGGATTTCCATCCATACTCGAAAATGCACTACCAATATCAGTTAACGAACTAACCGAACTAATAAAAGGTTTAAGATCTATTTGGCCCGATGAAATTAACTCTATTGCCCAATCAAAATCTGCCGCTTCGTATACGCGCGCACCTAATAACTCCAACTCTTTCCAAAAGAATTGAAATAAATCGATTTCAGGTTTAACACTGTGAATAGCCACCATGACTATACGACCCCGACGCCCTGCTATTTCGGTCATAGCCTCTATTGCGGGTTTTACGCCTGATACTTCAAATACAACATCTGCACCTTTTGTTTGCGTCCAGCTATCTACATAGGCTGCTAAATCTTCTTCAATGGGATTAACCGATTTAACACCTAGCTCATTGGCAAAAGCACGGCGGCTTTCGTTAGGCTCAGACACGAGCACTTCTGCTCCAACACTTTTAGCAACCGCAGCAACTAATTGCCCAATTGGCCCGCCACCAAGTACAACCACTTTCTCACCCGCTTGTAAGCGCGAGCGTCGTACATCATGGCACGCAACCGATAACGGCTCTATTAATGCGCCTTGTTTTAAATCAACGCCTGCTGGTAATTTATGCAAAGTACGCGCTTTAACTGTCCAGCTTGACTGAAAAGCACCTGGCGTATCTATTCCCATAAACTTTAAGTTTTGACAAATATGCGTATGCCCTGCATTACACGTAGGACAATCGCCACACCAATCTAATGGACGTACTACCACGTTTTCGCCTACAGCAAAGCCTTCAACGCCTTCACCTATTTCTGCAACAACACCTGATATTTCATGGCCAATTGTTTGCGGAATAGACACTCGTTGATCCATTACGCCGTGGTATATGTGCATATCTGTACCGCAAATCCCAACGTATCCAACACTCAATCTAATCTCACCCGCTTTAGGTTTAATAGATGTGCCTTCAACAATGTTAAATGACTTGTTACCTATATATTGTGCAGCTTGCATATTTTTATACCTTCAAGAATGTTTAATTAAATAGTAACCAAGTAAAGCATCATTAAAACAATGCCGATACGAGGAATATCAAAGTGAACTATCACACCTTAATATGGTTTATTGTTAACAATTTACACCTAGGTATGTTGTTTGTAAAGCCACTATCAAAATTTAATATAACTTTAGAGCGCAAAAGCCAATACGTTAAAAAGCATTAAGAATAGTTATTAAAATTTACTTGTATGTTTTAATATCAACATATATTGTCAACAATTAACACGGTATAAAGAGGGACAATAATGATTAAAAACAAAAAATCTGCGCTTAGCGTAGTGATTATCAGCGCTCTAAACTTAGCGGGATGCAGTCAAAACATACAAACACACACGCCCAGTAGTAAAACAAATAACAACGTAGTCTTTTCTGACGTATCTGAACAAGCAGGTTTAATAACACAAAAAAATTGGAAGTATGGCGGCCCTACCATTGCAGATATAAACAGTGATGGTCACTATGACCTACTACTAACAAATCACGACACCACTCCTATTCGGTTATTTATGGCAAATGGCGATAATACATACACACTACAAGATAATATTTTTCCACGAGCAGATCTTCATGGGATGTCGGCCGGTGATTACGACAACGATGGCGATCTCGACGTACTTATTGCCCTAGGTGGCGGAAATGGCACCAAACCTAAACCACAACGATTACTTAAAAACAATAATGGCAAATTTGAAGATAAAACTGTTGAAGCTGGCTTATCTAAAATGGGAGCTCGCGGGCGCTCTGTGCGTTGGATTGATGTAGATGGCGATGGCGATCTGGACTTTATACAGATAAACGCCGAGAAATTAATTCACGAAAACTCGCCACGTAATATAATTTTTGAAAATATTGGTAACGGAAAATTTGCTCATCACCCCTCACCTTCTTTTGAAAATATAAAAGCCGAGCGCGTATTATTAACCGATTATAATAACGACAACATACTCGATATTTTTGGCTTCGATGCTTATAATAATTTAAGTATATACAAAGGAAATAACGACTTTTCATTTACTGATGAAACTAACAACGTTATTACAAATAACAAAGAATATAAAAACACGTTAGTTATTGCTCAAGCTGATATTGATAACGATGGTGATATGGATTACTACCTAGCTCGCGGTAAACCAAATTACCAAATAGCTAATAATAGTATCTCGTATAACAAAGAAAATAAGCGGTTAGATTTGCGCGATGAAGGTAACAAGAGTCACGACGGTATAACACTCATTACAGACAACACAAACTCAGGAAGCCTTATATTAAGTGACTTTTATCACTTCCCACGCGCCAAACTATTAAGCCAAATGGATGTATATATCGGAGAGCAAAAAAAATTAATTAATACACCTAATAAAAATACAACTATTAGCCAACAAAAAGCGCTCGGTTTTCCAACTAAGCTTGATAAAACCGGCTGGTACATTGGTTATTTAGGTAATAATAAATGGCGTGTTGAATGGGTACTTACAGATAACCTTGCATGGGATATACGTGCATCGTTCAAAAATGTAGCTGAATACCAAAGTGATTGGCAGCCACAAAATCAAGTCCTTACCGATGTATTACTACGTAACGATAACGGTAAGCTAGTTGATATTTCATCTAAATTACCAGCATTAACAAACAGTAATAACTGGGGTGTTGTACCAGGAGATTTTAATAATGACACTAAAATAGACTTTATGGTTTATCGCTTTGGTAAGTTAAAAGAGCGTATTTCTGATGTACTCTTAATAAATCAAGGCGATTACAAGTTTGAAGCAACAACAGTACATAATGCCAATACTGAAATAGGCCAAGATTCTCATGGTGATATGGGGGCTGCCTTTGATTATGACCAAGATGGTAAATTGGACCTACTCAGCGGTGATACAGACAACGGCCAGTGGCATTTGTATAAAAATACCACTGAGTTAAGCGACGCTCATTATACCCTTATAAGAGTTGGCTACTCAAAAAGTGGTATTGATCCGTATGGTGCAAAAGTACAAATTAAAACGCCAAGTGCAGCTCAATATCAAGTTATTGGTTCGCAAAGCGCATCTCACTCGCAAAGCTTACTTAATATTGTGCATTTTGGATTAGCACAAGCTGATACGCTTTCATCAGTTGTAATTACATGGCGAGATGGCAGCAAAAAAACGCTCACTAATGTTAAGGTAGACTCACTAATAAAAGTGGGTGAATTTAAGTAAGTCCTGTTTAATATGTACTAGCTCAGGCTTGATCTGACAGTTACCCATTTTTCTAATGATGACTGTTAGTTTAGATTTGAGCTAAATTCTTTTCTGCCCAAACCGTTTTTCCATCCAGTAATGTTTTAAGTGGTGTTCGACCGCAACATACTTTCCCTTGATGAGTCCGATCATTGTTGTAGTAATCCATCCATTCGTCCAGATCTTTTTATAGTTCTTCCTTAAGCGTATAGCTAACAATTGAACGAACACCACTACCTGAAAAAAACACGCCTAATTTACTAAGCTCATTGCTGCTTCTATGATGGCCGTGAGCAGGATAGTCAACTGCATATTTAATGACGGCTTGCTCTGTTTCTTCGTCAACGCGATTCTTTATATTTAGTGTACGGTGGTTCTTTTCGATTAACGCATCAATCCCCCCTCATTAACGAGTTCTTGATAACGATAAAATGTATCTCGTGATACGCCCATGACTTTACAGGCTCTTGATACATTGCCTAGTTCTTCAGCAAGGTTAAGTAAACCGGCTTTGTGTTTTATGGTTGGGTTGTTAGTGTGCAACATGAGAGTTACCTTTTTGTTTGTTTTGATTTAAAGATTCGACACCTTTATCAAAACGGGTAACTCTCACTTTTTTCAAGTTGAATTGTCAGATATTGTCTGAACTAATACATATAAGTTAACTTAATATATTTTTGCCTTTATTCTCTTGTTGATGAATAGTTACTGGCCATCCTGGATACTGATTACTTGCTTTACCATCGGCTATATCTATTAAAAACTTGTATGCTTCCATTGTGTATGTCAGCTTTTCAGAATCAAATGTAATAAAGCCAAAACCACTCCCTTTCTCATGTGCCTTTACATAACGATTACTGGATTTACCAACCTGTGGATTTCCTACCGCATAGACATAAATCTTATTACCGAAAGTGTCATTATATTCGCCAGTTTCTCCAAGGCCGTGTGCTGGCCGGTTTTGGTAAGGCATGCTCATCGAATCAGGTTTCCACCATCTTGGCCAACCGGCAGAAATAGCTGGCGTACAAAAAGCCCAATTGCTATCTCTTTGCTGGTTTACGCCATATTGCGATAAAGAACCTAAATGGGTATCTCCACAAATATGTAACGCCATAGAGTCACGCATTGCGTCAATTGCACGGTTACGTGCAGATGCAGGCCAACCACTCGAATCAAAATCATATTTCAAGAAGCGATCAGGCAAGGGCTGATGAGTAGAAATAGCAGCAAACACCGTTTGACTTAATACCGCTTTTAATTTATGTCCACGCCAATCATTACCCCACTTTATAAGAAAGTTCTCTTGGCGGTTTCCTAACAGGTCTAAGCCGGGGGGATTGAATATAGGATTATAAAAAAGTGGGTCTTCATCTTGTCCCGTTTCGCCAACCGCAACATTAATACGCTCTGGGCCACTTTTCCATTGTCTGTCGGCAAGAATCGCAAAACCGACACCGCCATATAGCATAGTGCCATAATACGAGCTAATACCATTAGTTGGCGTTGGATCATAAGGATCTGGATTATGGTTGAGAGTGGTTTTATGTATCATATTTACCACGCGTGCAGAATCAATATAACCACCTAATGCACTTGCTGAAGGGTCTTTGGAAATGTTTTCCATCCTTGCACCACCTTCCCCCCACAAATTACCTTGGAGTACATCATGATCATCGGGCAAACAAATTGTCGGTTGATTACGCATTACCTCTTTGAAAGCCAAGCCAAACTGATAGAATTTGCGTAAGTAATTTAAAATCGCTAAATTATCTGGAGTACGAATTACACCAAATCCGCCATGACTTTCATAAATTTGATCACCAGAAAAGAACACCAAATCGGGGTTTAGTTTTTCGACATTTTGAGCAACCGGTTGGTACGGAAAACCATAATCATTTTGACACGTGAGCGCGGCCATTCGTAATTTTTCACTCGCTGGGTTCGCTTTTATAATCCCTGAATATATATCTGGGGTTTGTGTACCATCTGTGTGTTTTTCACGGTATACAACCCGAAAAGGCGTATCGAGTGTTTCATCCCAATTAGCAATACGAAAGGTCGCCAACCAGCCATCATGGTCTATGACTTGCGAATCAATAGCGAGCCACTGATCATCACGCTGTATTTGTAGTTCTATTTGCTGATTATCTTGCTCACCTATAGGCCCTGTGTAAGCACTTAACTTCATCACAAAGCCTTCATCACTCAATGTATCGTTTAACGAATACATAGTCCAAAGTATCGGACCAAACGCTTGTTCATCTATTACTGAAAATGCTTCACCTTGCATGGTCCAATTACTAAATTTATATCGTGCGCCCAACTTGTCTTCAGGTGCATTTTCATATGTGACGGATGGAATCGAAAAGTTACTCACCAACGCCACATTGCCTAATAATTCAGTGGCTGCAGCCAAATGAGTGAGAGTACCTATCACTTTTCCTGACGACGTTAAACTAGCCGTTAACTCTAAAGCCATGGCACCTGATTGAGGTGTTCCAGTCAGCGTTAAAGTAACAGCTTGATCCTCTATCGGAATCGATATAGGCACGGTGTTATTGCCTAACAATAAATCGTTGTTTTTAATACCAAGGTCATAACCCTGCTGGACAAAACAATTACTACGGTATTCATTTAATTCACTTTTAGCACCAAGACGAATACCCGCGCCACCATCGTTGCTGTTTTGCTCTAAGCGAGACACTTGCACCGACATTGTAAAAGCTTGGTCAAGATGCGCTATTTGGTGAGTGAGTGAATGAACACTACGATTACCACCTCTACTTCTACATTCAGCAGCACCATTAACTACGCGCCAATCCTCCATTGGATTAGCCCAATATTGTTTTCCAAGCCATACTCTATCATACGTTTTATACCAATTATCATGATGAGATTTAGTACCGCGGGTAGTTGTTGAAGCCACTGTCCCAAAACTGCTAGTGCAACCAGAAATTCCTGTAGCAGCAACACCAGCAGCTAGCATTTTGAGGACTGAACGACGAGATATGTTTTTGTTCATAGTTTTAATCTCACAAATCAAATATTGTTAACAGTAAACAAACTATATTTGATTTTTTACTAAAGATCAGCATTTTTTTTCTAAAAACGGTTACAAATTGATAAAAGTTAATTGCAAGTATTATCAGAGATGTTTACCTAGACACTAAATATTTTACCTAGCTTGTTATAAAAAGGTATTATTGCTGATAGTTTTCTTAACCCGCCCTATATAAAGCTTTGTTTAGATAACCGATTAGAGCTTCCCACTATGAGAAAACTACAGTAACAATTTCTAAAATGAGATAGATTCTCCACTTTCAGTTAATAAATTTTTTGGGCTTGTTTATAAGTCATATCGCCTTTTTCTACAGCGTCGACAACTTGCAATTTAAAGCCTAATGAATAATCTCGTTGTGTTCTTTTAATCGGTGTGTTCTTTTAATCGGTGTATTATTTGACTTGGTCATAATAAGTCCTAAATGTGTAAACACATTTCAGGACGAGACAAGTAACAAAAGCCAAAAAGCCCGCAGCAATGCTGCGGGCTTTTTATTAGATTAAAAATTTAGAAATTAATACGGGTATTAAGTCTAAATGTACGTCCGGTATGATACTGGTAGACCGTGCGTGACTTAGTTGCATCCCCTTCTAGTGGGCTGCCTTCGGAGAACGTTTGGCCACCAGCATTTAAGAAACGACTCGTAAAGTATTGGCGTACGCCTTCGTCGGTTACATTGGCAACTTGTAGTGATACCGTCATGTAGTTATTTACTTTATAACTTGCAGAAAAGTCGAGCGTTTTACGTCCCTCTTCCCACAGCGATCCGTTTTCCCATGAGCGTTGTACAAGCTGATCGGTTGTCCCTTGGTAAGATAGACGTAATTGATGACCATCTTTTTCCCAAAAACCCGTTACGTTGTAGCTATGCTCTGGCGTATAGGCAACCGCCAATGAAGGAATTTTTACATTATTATCAATCGATGATACTTCTTGATCGTACTTACTGTCTTGATATGTATAGTTAGCCTGTAAGCCAAGGCCGGACCAAATACCCGGTAAGTTATCGTAGGTTTGCATGTATTGAAGCTCTAACCCTTTAATACTTGCCCCTTTACCATTTTTAATACGGGTAGTGTTAAATTTGGCACACATTTGCTCTAAGTCACCTGAATACATCCACTCTTTTTGATAATCCTGGCCACCTTGGAACCGTTTAGGCATACACCCTTCTAAGCTATCTTGGCCAGCAATCAGTACTAAATCATTTGGATCATAGGTTTCGCCTTCTGTTAAACCTACGTCACGTAAATCATCCATGTAAGTAACGATTGTTTCTGATTCTTCAAAGTTAGTCATATCTTTATAGAATAACGTCGCGGCTAATAAGCCGGAATCATTAAAGTACCATTCATAAGATAAATCTAAATTAAATGATTCAAGAGGGTCTAATTTAGGATTAGTCAGTGTAATTGAGTTATTACGATTTTCGCCACCCCATTGCGTTTCTCTCACTTTAAAACCAGGGCGAAGCGAGTCAATTTGCGGGCGTGCCATTGTTTTTGATGCTGCGAAACGAATAATGGTATCTTCACTGTATAAGTAATTTAGATTTAAACTCGGTAAAAATAAATCATATTCATGCTCATCCGTAACGGCAAAAGAGCGCAAACTTCTGTCTTCCGTTGGTAATAAATTTCCTGCTTCATCATAAACTCGTTCACCGTAAATCCAATGTTTTTCTGTCGAAACATCAGAATGACGCCATAAATACCACTCAGATTCAAACTCGCTACCTTGTATCGCGTTAGGATCATGACACGGGCCTTGATCTGGTATCCTAACATCATCAGTCTTATCATTGGTTCCTAAGGTGTCATAACCCAAACCATCCGTTCTAGACCAACGAATTTCTTCATTATAATTAGTGCCATAAAACGGAGTCGCTGCACAAAGCGGTAAACTTGGGTCACGCAGTTCTGCAAGCTTGAATGGATCCATTAAACGGGCATTATTTGATGGGTCATAAGCAAACTGCACACCTGATGCACCTTGAACTTCAACCGTTGTTTTAACATAACGAACACCGACATCACCACTAATGCGTCCATCTAATAACTCAAAGTTGAGCTTTGTGTAAAATGCTAGGTTATCGAATTCTGTATTTCTTGTATTTGAATTATCAGTATTAAATGCCACTTCTGGGCTACCTAACGCAACTTCAAACGCTTTGAAAGCTGAAAAGCTATTCCAACCATCAGTTACATTATCGCGACCATAACCAAGGCCTGCCATAAAATCATCTACTGGGAATTCATTGCCGTCCGTAACCATTGCCCCGGTGATATCACGTAAGCCACTGCCTAAAACCGCAGGTAATCCAGTATTTGGGTTTGTAATTACAACGCCTTCACCTACACTGTTAAAAGACCCTTGCTGTGCATCAACATACTTAGAACGTTTAGACCATTTAGCACCAAATTCGATTGAACGAAAGTTATTTGAATCTAGAACGTAGTCAAAGTCGACAAATAATGACTTTTGTTCATCTTCTACCCTATTTAAAGTTCTGCCCATGTAAGATAAATGCTGAGCATCTAATTCGTCAGGGTTAAACCCGGTAGTGCTATAGTTATCCCACAGGCTTTCTGGATCACCAAAGGTATTATTTTCGCCATAGTCAATTAAGCCCGTACCGGTTACTAAATTACACTTCCCACTAATACAGTCATAACCCACAGGTTCCATATCTTCAGGCGGAACATTTTTTAAACTCCATGCACTAATGTTTGCAAAATTTTGTAATGCTACATATACAGAATTATTGGGTATTTGCTCAGTTTTAGAGTAACCAACTCCCGCATCCATCGTTAATGAATCACTAAAATTATGGTTCATATCTAAAGAAAATATTTGATTGTTATTTTCAAAATCCCCTTCAGATTGCACCAAGCCACCACTGCCAAAGCGGTTAACAAATTTAGTAAATGTATTCGTTTCTAAATCAATGGTACGCCAGTCTTGTTCAGGATCTGTATATTCAGCAGTTACACCAGCCAAACCAGGGTCTTCACCTTCAACCAAGTTTTTAGTTTCTACTGAGCGGGTGTTAATTCCATGCATAGAATTATTTATATCTTGCTTACCAACAATAGCATTAAAGTTAAATTCAGTATTTTCTGTTGCGCGCCATTGTAAACCTAGACTGAAATTCACACGATCATTTTGACTTTCTTGATATTGATACTGTACGGCTCGAGGTGTAATACCTACAGCATTTTCAATAACATTACCGTTAGTATCTTTCGCTAAAGGGGATTCTAAGGCATACCAATCTGTTGCCGAGTATTGATCTTTACGATACGCATTGGTTTCTTTAACTGCTGTTACAACCACGCCAAACGTATCATCAAAAAACTTTCTTGAAAATGTACCCGACACTTTGTAATTATCTTCTTCTGATAAGTCATTGTAACGACCTTCGAGCGTCATGGTGTTTATTTCGTAGTTTAAATCTAACGGCTTAGTTGTTGTTAAATTTATATTGGCACCTAATGCCCCCTCTTCATGATCGGCACTTGGGGTTTTAACCACTTCTATTTTAGATAAGATATCTGAAGAATACTGCGATAAATCGACACCTTGACTATAACCTGTTGAGCCAAGCTGGACACCATTCATACTGATGTTATTTTGTTGTGAATTAGCGCCACGAACAGTCACCCGTGCGCCTTCACCATCAACAGATTGCACCGACACACCAGTTACACGAGAAAGCGCATCAGCGATGTTTTGATCAGTGGACTTACCAATGTCTTCAGCGTTTATGGAGTCAACAACGTTTTCAGCAAAACGCTTATCATTAATAGATTTTTTAAGACTGGCGGCTAACCCGCTGACTTCAATTATTTCAATATCGGCTTCTACTTTCGATTTTTCTTGTGTGCTTTCGTCTTGCTTGGCGTAAACCAATTGTGTTGCAAGTACTGCAGCTGTAATCGCGCTCAACTTGAACGCTTTGTTGATGATTGTCATGTGTGTTCCCTTTCTAAGGTATTATTATGTTGTCAGGTTAATCTTTTGTAAACAATAATATAATAACCAAACAATTGTCAACTGTATTTTGTTAACAATCTTTACTTAATTATAAAAAAGCAACTTAATGCGTAAGCATTAAATTGCTCTTAATTAACAGTGTTAAAGTAAATATTTACACAGAGTTTATCTAGGGCGTGTTGATCTTTGGTGGGTTAATTTGCAGCAGTATGTTTGGTTTTTAGGCAAGGCAGAGCCTATAAAGTGTGGTTATTCCCCATAAATAGGCGATAACGCAGCATAAATACCAAACATGCGCTGCCTGTTGGGTTCTTTCTAGGGACGATTAACTCTTTGTTGCTCGGTTTTTACTTAGCCCACTAGGTTACAAACCTCGCGCCGCGATTAAATCGCCCCTAGATTGAACAAATTTCAATCCACAAAGATCAACACGCCCTAGCCTAATCAAAATTCTTTTATATACGGCCAACCAGCAAACTGTTTGCCTATAGAAGGATCGGTATTCCATTCCCAACACTCTAACTGATAATATTTTTTAGCGTGATTTATTTTAATAATTCCGTAACCTTCGCTTTTTAAGTTTCGGTCTGCTAAAAATTTACCCCACGTTGTATTTTGTTTAGCAAAAAGCTTATGCGTTACTTTTGGATTAGCTGCGGCCAGTACACGCATTTTATTACCAAACGTGTCGGTAAAATCACCGGTATTTTTGTCGTTGTTTCGCTGATTGGGTAAAGGTGCGTGGGGTTCAAACCAACGCTGCCAAAACGCCGCACTAGCTGGGCCTGCAAAAAATAAGCTGCCATCATCAAAGGTATTTATTCCTTGGTAGGCAAGCAACCCGAGGTGTTGATCTCCCGCAATTACTAATGCATTAGCGTCACTTACTAGTTTTACTGCGCGTGTACGCCCATCCGCCGGGTAGCCATGTGCATCGTAATCTATTAATGCTTTGCCATTTTCATCGGTTTGAGGCGACCCCCACATGGAAGCTGTAATACATATTTTAGGTTTACCCGGGTGCATAGTTTGCCAGTCTTTTAAAAAGGCTTCTTGGCGTTTACCTAATAACTCACCCGTTGTGGCAAGCTTATTAGCTTTGTAGTCAGGTGGCGTTTTAAATTTACGATCCTCAACCATCGCAAAGCTAATTCCGCCATATTCAAAAGCGGCGTAGGCTACAGGAATATCATATTTAATAGGCGTAGGGTCGTAAGGGTCTGGATTGTGACCGTTTTGCATACGGTAAATCATTCTAACTAAGTCTTTATCCCACTTATAACCACCGTCTTCTTCTTTTGGCATATCGGAGTGCTCGGCTCCATCGCCCCACAAGTTACCTTGCAGTACATCATGATCATCAACCAAAACAAGTGTAGGCTTATCTTTTATACTATCGGCAAATGCCCAGTACCATAAGTACCATTTATATAAGGTATCTAGTTTGGCATCTTTTGTGTGCCGACCATAACGAGTTGGGTATGTTTCATAGTACTGATCGCCACAAAAAACATACATATCAGGGTTATGATAATTGGCATTTTCAACAAGCTCAGTGTGAGGGAATAAAATATTATCTTTGGTGTAACGCCCTAAATCGCGCTCGCTGCTAATAAGGCGCGTGTAATGTGTGTTGTCTAAGCTTTTGGAGGTAGGAATAATACAAGAGTACAATGCAATCGTGAATTCTTTAGTATTTTGTGGGTCCTTAGCAATAGTGCCAAAGTATAAAGTGTCTTCAGGCTTTTGTGGGTTAACAATTCTGTATTGAGCTTGTTTTAAATAGTTCCAATTACTTAACCTAAACCTTGCTACAAACCCATCTTCAATTTTTGCTGTGCCTGCATGCTGCCAATCCAATTGGTTTTCAAACTTATATTGCAGCTCTACGCGTGAAAATTCTTTAATATTAATAGGCATTAACTGACAAGATAACTTGAGTACCTGTTTATTAACGCTATACATACACCCCATAACCGGGCCTAAGGTATTGGCATTATTTAGAGTTATTTTACCGCCACCGGTTTCAATATCACTAAACCCCCAACGTGCGCCTGCTACAAAAGGCTCTGAGGAGCTTAATAACGAAATCCCCCCTTGCAGTTGATCTGCGGGTACTTTGTGAAGTACTGCAAATCCTAACTCCTGGGCTGTATTTGTGTTACTTGCCACAAGACGAATATCAAAATGGTGTGCATCTATTGGGTCTAAATGGCAATCGAGTGTTATTTTATCGCCGCTTTTATATTGTTGTATATTAAATGGAGCACGATTAATAATAGTAAAATCAAGCGCTTTGCTTTCATCATCAAACTGTCTAAATGATAATTTACCTAAACTGTCAAAGGCGGCAATTATTCCGCCATTTTCGCCACCAGCTCGCTGTGCTAAAGCAGCACCTTTAGCTGATAGCTCACCTTTGCCAATTCCTAATAAAAATCCACAAAAGCCCTCTTCATTCGGTGTTAAATTGCGTACGGTGGCTTTTATGCGCCCACTTTGTAATGAGCCATTAAGTTGCCTGGTGAGTAACGATACAGTACGCGCTTCAAAATCTTTTCCTTCTCGGGTACATAAAAGCTCATTACCTATACGCTGCCAATCTTGTAGTCTGTTGCCCCAAAAATGCTTACCAAGCCACACCTGCTTACTAAAATTCGTATTATCTAATGGCGCAGTTGAGGTTAAGTCACCTCGGTATGATGTAAATAAACCGCTGCAACCACTTAACAGGCTTGAACTTAGTAGACCAGCGCTGAGTTTTAAAAAACTTCTCCGTTTCATTTTAATCACCTTTATTATTGTGTGTGGATTAGGGCGCCTTGTGTAGACAGTGCTTTACATAAGGAAGTTATACATTTGGATAGCCATTAGGGTTATTACTTTGCCAGCGCCATGTGTCTTTCATCATGTCTGCGAGGGTATATTGACATTGCCAGCCTAAAACAGACTGGGCTTTAGATGAATCGGCCCAAAAGGCAGCTAAGTCGCCATCTCGGCGCTTTACAATGTCAAAGTTAATATCAACTCCGGTATACTCAATAAATGCTTTTACTATGCCAAGCACAGAATAAGGAGTACCAGTGCCTAGGTTAAATGCTTCATATAGACTGTGGTGTTGCTCGCCAAGCCATTTAAGGGCTTTAATATGACCATTGGCTAAATCACTAACGTGTATATAGTCCCGCTCACATGTACCGTCTTCAGTAGGGTAATCACCTCCAAAAATAGCTAATTTGTCACGTTTACCTACAGCAACTTGAGCAATAAAGGGCATTAAATTGTTAGGAATACCTAATGGGTCTTCTCCTATTTGGCCGCTAATATCTGCGCCAATAGGATTAAAGTAGCGCAGGCTGGCTACTTGCAAACCAGTATTTGAGGCGACTATTTCTTGTAGTATTTGCTCAATCATTACCTTTGTTTGCCCATACGGGCTTGCTGCACGCCCTAGAGGTAAACTTTCGGTATAAGGCACCGATGCGCCTTGTCCATAAACTGTAGCTGATGAGCTAAACACGAGTTTATCAACATTATATTTAAGCATGCATTGGCATAAATTTAAGGTAGACACCAAGTTGGTATAATAATACTCAAGTGGTTTTTCTATGGATTCGCCTACCGCTTTTAAACCTGCAAAGTGAATAACCGAATCAAATTTATGCTCGCTAAACGTGGCAGACAACTTATCGTTATCAAGTAAACTGGCGTGAATAAATTCAACTTTTCGCTTTGATAACGCTTCTACGCGAGTTAGCGATTCACGACTCGAGTTACTTAAATCGTCTATTACTACTACGTCAAAACCATCTTTTAATAAGCTTAAAACAGTGTGGCTGCCAATATATCCCGCGCCTCCTGTTACCAGTACTTTTTTCATTAGATTGTCCTTATGCTCTTATAAGTGATACACCAGCTGAAGGTACGCTTGTGTAAATCGTTTCTTTTAATCCTGTTTGTTGCTCGTACTGCGTTTCAATAGCACTAATTACATTCTCTACAAAAAAATTAGGAACAAACGCCACTACACAACCACCAAAGCCACCGCCCGTCATTCTTACGCCGCCGTGTTCATTAATTACTTTTGCGATAATATTCACAAGAGTGTCAATTTGGGAGGTGGTTATTTCGAACAAATCACGCATAGAGGCATGGCTTTGTGCCATTAGTGTGCTTAGTTTGGCTATATCGTTATTGCTAAAGGCTTGCATGGCTTCTAATGTGCGCGCATTTTCATACACAATGTGCTCTACACGCTTGGCTACTTCAACGCTTAATGTATGTTTTTTTGCCTCAAACTCATCAATACTTACATCGCGCAAGCTCGGTTTAGACAAAGCTTCTGCCCCTGCATAACATTGCTCTCGGCGTAAGTTATATTCGCTATCAAGCAAGCCTCGTTTAACGTTTGAGTTAACCATTAAAATAGTCATCTTTGGGTCAATGCTCACTTCAATTAAATCAAGTGAGCGGCAATCTATACCCAATGCTTGTCCTTGCTGACCACACGCCGATATAAGCTGATCCATAATTCCACAGTTGCAGCCCACAAAATTGTTTTCAGCGGCTTGTGCAATTTGAGCTATGTCTTTTCGCTCAATAAACAATTCACATAAATGATTAAATGCATAAGCAATACCTACCTCAAGTGCAGCCGATGAACTAAGACCAGCTCCTTGCGGGACATTACCTGTGATGCATATATCGCAGCCACTGAGTTTATGATTTCGTTTTTGCAGTTCATCAACTACGCCGCGAACATAATTACTCCACGTTTGCGTACTGTGGCTATTAAGCGGTTTATTTACTAAAAAGTTGTCGGTTTGGTTATCGCAATCAAGTGCAAGTACATTTACTACATCGTCAGTTCGAGGGGACACCGCAATGTAAGTAGCGTATTCAATGGCACAAGGCAGTACAAAACCATCATTGTAATCGGTGTGCTCACCAATTAAATTAACACGCCCTGGGGCTTTGACAACAAAGTCGGCATCGCGTCCAAAGTGGTTTGAAAAAGCTAACCGTGCGCTTTGTTCAACATTCATTTAGTGTTCTCTTTATAATGCGTTAGTGATTGTTTCTTCAAAATAGTGGCAGCTTGCTCGGGTGTAATATCACGCTGTGCTTCGGCCATCATCTCGTAACCAACCATAAATTTTTTAACACTGGCTGATCGTAGTAATGGCGGTAAAAACTGCGCATGTAATTGCCAAAATAAGTGGCTTTGACCATCATAAGGCGCGCCATGCCAGCCCATAGAGTACGGAAATGAACATTGAAATAAGTTATCGTAACGAGTTGTTATATTTTTAATAATTTCAGCTAGACTACTTTGTTGAGGGTCTGTCAGCTGTATCATTTGAGTAATCGCAAACCGAGGCAATAGCAGTGTTTCAAATGGCCATGCAGCCCAATAAGGCACAACCACCAGCCAATCATCGTTTACACAAACCACGCGTTCTTGCTTTTCAATTTCACGTTTTGCGTAATCAAGCAGTAAATTACTTTTATACTTTTCGTAATATCGTTTGAGGTTTTCGTGTTTACGCGCAACCAAACTAGGTAATTTATTTTGTGCCCAAATTTGACCATGTGGATGTGGGTTAGAGCACCCCATTACAGCGCCTTTATTTTCAAATACCTGAACCCATTTGTAAGTTTTTGATAACTCTATGCATTGCTCTTGCCATGTGCTTACTACATTTGTAACTTGCGAAACACTAAGCTCTGGTAGTGTTTTTGCATGATTAGGCGAAAAACAAATAACACGCGCAGTGCCACGCTCTGTATGCATACTAAATAGGGGTTCGGTTTGCTCCACATCAGGCACACCTTCACGCAAGGCGGCAAAGTCATTAGTAAACACAAAGGTGTTTTTGTAATCTGGATTTACTTCACCGTTAATACGCGTATTGCCTTTACATAAAAAGCAGCTTTCGTCGTATTCTGGTTTAACCTCAATATCTACACTTTCTTCTTGACCTTGCCATGGGCGTTTAGCCCGGTGTGGCGACACCAACACATATTCATTTAATAATGGGTTTAAACGCCGGTGTGGATGCTCTGTCGGGTCAAATTGATTTTGTTGCTCACTCATTCTTTACTTTCCCTAGTTACTGTTTTGAAAGGTACCGGCGTCGAGCACTTGCTTACGAGGAGTAAAACGACAAATATAGTTCCAGTTCCAACTGGCATCGTATTTATGGCACAACCCCCAGCTAATTCCAGGTGCTGGATTTTGCTCAAACCCTTGCGCTGGTCGATATAAGCCTATCGCTTCTGGACCGCCTTTTATATGCGCCATAATTTCAAAATTAATACCGTCCTGAGCAAATTGAATGGTGTTTTTTTCAGGGCCATCGGTTGTTAGCAAACTAGCAATACCCCCTTTATAATTCCAAACAACGACCTCATGACCGCTATTTGAAATAGGGTTATAAGGCGATTTAACATAAGGACCTAATACATCATCAGCAATAGCAACACCGTGTTTTATTTCACGACCACCAAAGTTCATTCCTTCACCTTGGGTTTCGCCTTTGTAGTACAAGTAAAATTTATTATTAAAAAATACTAAACATGGGTCGTGTACTTTATGACTATCAAAACTACCTTTAGCTGTTACTGCAAAACGACTGTCTTCATCACCAAGCCATTTACCATCTTTGCTTGGGCTTACAATCGGTTTTGGTGATTTTATCCACGGCCCAAATGCAGATTCAGAGTGAGCTATTGCAATATGTTCGTACTGACGATTTGTATAAGGTGTTTGTACTGTTTGATAAACCAAATAATAATGACCTTGGTGTTCAAACACTTCAGGCGTAAAAATTGCTCTGTCGTCGTAATCACCTGGTTTACCTGGGCTTACAGCTAAGCCTTGTTCTTGCCATGTAATACTGTCTTTTGAGGTGGCATGCCAAACTTGCGTTAAATCCCATGGAAATACTTTGTCATTCGGATTAGTAGAGTTAAAACCAACCGTTTCCCCCTCACCTTTGGTGTACCAACAATGGTAAACACCATCAATGTATAAAACAGATGAAGGATCGCGACGTATAACCCCTTCTTCATAGGCAAAATCACCCAGCAACGGTTCTATATCAAATTCTGTAAGCCACTGCGGGCCATATTTATCGTAGCCACGCTCTATTGCACGCTTACTTGCTAAACTTAATTTTTTATCAGACATGTTAATTCCTTACTTACCTAGGCTTATATTTAGCGACTGGTATACGTCAAGAGGTAAAATCGCGCCTTGATGCTGCACAACTTGTGAGGCAACACTGTCAGCCATTTCTAATGCATTTTGAGGGTTTTGTGCACACATTCTGGCGGCTAAGTAGGTTCCGGCAAATGAGTCACCTGCCGCTGTACTATCAACTTGCTTTGCAGCGGGTGTAAACGGACATGACGCTTTAAGATCATCTTTGCAATAAACCTGCATCCCGGCACTACCAGCTTTAATAACAATTTCGTCGATATCAAATTGTGTACAGTACTGAACAATCTCTTCAATGCTTGAATGACCGAATAACACACGGTGATCATCAAGACCTGGTAAAACTACATTACTAAGCGCATAAGCACGCTCTAGCCATTCAATAGCGTGGCTTTTTGATTGCCACATACGCGCGCGATAATTAGGGTCGAACGCAATTGTGCAGCCTTGTTTTTTAAGAGCAGCTAATAATGTGAGTAAACCTTGTTTAGATTCATCATCTAAAATACCTAAACTAATGCCACTGAAAAACACCCAGTCTGATTCTTTCAAACCTAAATTAAATGGCTTTTGAGTATATAAACTCATCATATGCTTCGCTGCTGATTGATTACGCCAATAATCAAAGCTTCGCTCACCATCAGCATCCGTTGAAATAGCGTAAATACCCACGTTATAGTCTGCTGTTGTAATCACGTTTTGTGTATTAATACCTTCTTGTTGCCAACATTTGAGCATATTGGCACTCAGGACGTCGCTACCTACAGCTGTAAATAGCGCGCAATTTAGTGTGTTAGCAAAACGCTTTGCATACACAAGAGCATTGTAAGTATCGCCCGCAAATGACTGCTTGCATTCGCTAATACCTGTTGGTACTAGCTCAACCATACATTCGCCTATAGCGAGTAAAGTACTCACACACCCTCCTGTACTTTTTTAGTGTGTAGGCCTTCTAGGTAGACTTCAATTTCTTCTATCGATTTATTTTTAGTCTCTGGCATAAACTTAAATAACAATGCAAAGCCGGCTACACCCGATACGGTATAAAGTAAAAAGATGTTTGCAGCGCCTAAATTACTTAGCTGCCATGGGAAAAACTGCTGAACAAAATAGCTAATTACACTGGCTATAAATGCAAAGGTAGGAATGGCCACACCTCGAATACGAGTCGGGAATATTTCAGAAAATATTACCCACATAATTGGCCCAATCGAAAAGTGAAAGGCTGCAATAAAGCCCGCTATACCAAATGATATAAGTGGCGCGTTTATAGTTGCTGCGCGTGAAATTAAATCGCTTTCAAATAATTGCTGTTGCGAAGCTGTAAGTACGCTCGCTAAAGCCTGCTTAAATTCAATATCACTGTGATACACGGTACCAATTATGTGCTCCAGTCCTGTAATAGAGTTTAACGCTGAAAACGAGGTTATATCTTCAGCCGACAAACTATATTCTGCCTGGCTAAAGCCTAAATAACACATAAACAAACTAATTGTTGCAGCTGCTAATCCCCAAATAACAAGGGGTCTGCGCCCTAACTTATCTATCAAAGCAATAGCTACCACAGTAAATACAATACTGACTAAACCAATTAAAACAGCGTTAAAAAAAGCAGCATCAGTGCCGACTCCCAGTTGTTCAAACACCGTTGGAGCATAAAACATTATGGCGTTAATCCCCGTCACTTGCTGCACAATAGCAATAGTAAAAGCAATAATGACAGCTGTGCGAACACGACTTTCGAGTAGTTGTTTAAATGAAGAAAAATACCCACCTGTTTCGCTGTAATCAACCAAGCTCTCTTTAATACTCTTAAGTTGCTCTTGGGCCAATTCAGTATTTTTATTTAAACGATGCAAGATAGTTATAGCACGTGTTTCGTTGCCTTTCATAACTAACCAACGCGGGCTTTGGGGAATAGTAAATAATAATAAAAACCATAAAATAGCAGGAATAATCTCAACGCCTAGCATCCAGCGCCATAAATTATCTTGTACATTCCACTGTGTTACCCACTCAAAATTACTGTGAGCTAAATCAACAAGTAAGTAGTTAGCAAAATACGCTGCGGATAATCCAACAACAATATTTATTTGAATCATAGACACTAATTTACCACGGTACTTAGACGGTGCAACTTCACCTATATACATAGCAGCGACCGATAAAGACGTGAATGCTAATCCACCTATAAAACGAGCAGTAACTAATAGCTCGTAACTTGGCGCGAAAACCGATGCAATTGCCGACAGTATGTATATAAACGCAATGCCTATTAAGGTATTTTTTCGGCCAAACATATTGCATATGTAACCGGTAATGACTAAAGCAAATAGCACACCAAAACCAGGCGCACTTACTACAGTGCCTATTTGGATGTCAGATAAATTAAATTCTGCAGATACAAAACGAACCGTACCTGAAATAAGAGCAGCGTCTAATCCAAAAATAAAGCCACCAAAGGCGACGATAAATGCAAAGAAAAACACATTACGTTTGCTACCATTCATACTTCTATCCAACTTTGTTGTTATCATTGTGTGTTGCTTTATATAGAGAATAAAGCGAGTGCTAGTGTCAAAACCCAACATTGTTAACAATTAACCATGAGTAATAACTTCGAGACTATTTCAAAATTAACGCACTTGCAACATCTATTTTAAGAAATCATGCTTTAACTTAAACTCTTTTACAATTAACATTAAAAATTAGTTAAACAAAATCAAAAGTTTATTATAAATAACACATAAAAACAAAAATTGCATATTGTCAACAATATTCAATTTGGTTTTTTTGTTGTATGGTATGTTAAATTGTAATTAAAGGTTGAACAGCAATGAAATATAAAAAGAACATACTACTCACATCGCTCTTACTTGCGCTAAGTGCCTGTAACCAACAAGAAATCAAGGTTGAAAAACCAACCAATGAGCCTACAGAGGTTAATTCAGCAGATACATTAATGTATTTATTTGCTGATGCTGCACACACACAGCTAACCCCAGTTCAATACAAAAGTAATGCAGCCACTGTAAAGGCAGAAAACTCTGTATTAGATGTGACATTTCAATCTAAGAAAAATTCGTACGCTAGTATTGTTTTTTCACCGGAAAAACCTTGGGATTGGAGTGAATTTAGTGATTTTAATCTTGCCTTTGAATTGGCAAACCCAGGAACACACTCTGTACAAATCTATTTAGATATCTCCGATATTGACGGTGCTAACTATACGCGTAGCGTTAATGTACCGGTAGGTGGATACAACACGTATTACGCAAAGCTTGATGGGCATGACCTTGCAACCCCTGATGGCGAGGAAAATGTAGAACTAAACTTTACCTCAGGACTTCGTTCAAACCCCGATACGTGGGAGTCTGATGAGGTACAGTTTATTTCTATGTGGGGTAAAAAAAATCTTAATTTAAAAGGTATAAATAAAATATCCATTAGCGTGCAAAGCAATCTGCACGACAAAGAGCTGGCAATAAAATCTATTTCACTTCGTAAAAACCCTCAATTTAATACTGCTTTTTTAACCAAAATTGTTGATGAATTTGGCCAAAATGCCAAACAAGAATTTTCAGGGAAGGTACATTCAGAAGCCGAGCTATTGAGCGACAAAAAACAAGAAGCAGCACAGTTACTTTCTAAACGCCCTACTAATCGCTCACGCTTTGGTGGCTGGGCAGAAGGTCCAAAATTAGAAGCTACTGGTTATTTTAGAACGGCTAAATATAATGATAAATGGTCATTAGTCGACCCTGATGGCTATTTATACCTTGCAACTGGAATTGATATTATTCGTCTTGCAAACTCAACAACACTAACTGGTTACGATTTTGATCAAGCGTTGTTGGCTAAACCAGCTAATGCAGGTGTAACACCTGAGGATTCAAAAGGGTTAAACCAAGTAAATAAAGAAGCGCTTAAAAGCCGCTTTGTAGCGTCAAAAGTGCGTAAAAATTTATTTGAATGGCTACCTGATTATACCGATCCACTCGGTAAACATTTTGGCTATCGTAAAAGTGCGCATTCGGGTCCGTTAGAACACGGCGAAACATATAGCTTTTACGCAGCTAATTTAGAACGTAAATATGGTCAAAATAATGCAGATTACATGCAAAAATGGCGAGAAGTTACCCTCGATAGAATGATTACATGGGGCTTTAGTTCATTAGGCAACTGGACAGATCCAAGCTACTACGATAATCAAAAAGTGCCCTACTTTGCCAATGGTTGGATTATAGGTGATTTTAAAACCGTATCAAGCGGCAACGATTTTTGGGGAGCCATGCCGGATGTATTCGACCCTGAATTTACAGTGCGTGCTAACGAAACCGTTAGTGTTGTTGCAAAAGAAGTTAAAAATTCGCCTTGGGCAGTAGGTGTATTCATTGATAACGAAAAAAGCTTTGGCCGCCCTGATTCTGTTAAAAGCCATTATGGTATTGTAATAAACACATTAGGCCGTGATGCTAAAACAGTGCCTACTAAAGCTGAATTTTCTCGCTTAATGAAAGAAAAATATACTGATGTCGCTAAACTTAATAAGGTATGGCACTTAAACTTAGCCTCATGGGTTGAGTTTGACAAAGGTGTAACGGTTGATATAAAAAATGAAGAGCAGCTGGTCGATTTTTCTATATTACTCACCGCCTATGCTGATAAGTACTTTAGTGTGGTAAATGCCGCTATGGATAAATACCTACCAAATCATATGTATTTAGGAGCGCGTTTTCCTGATTGGGGCATGCCTATAGAAGTTGTTAAAGCCTCAGCTAAATATGTTGATGTAATAAGTTTTAACGCATACAAAGAAGGTCTAAGGGATGACAAGTGGGCGTTTTTATCACAATTTGACAAACCCGCTATAATTGGTGAGTTTCATGTTGGTTCATCTGATTCAGGATTATTTCATCCTGGGTTAATACATGCTGCTAATCAACAAGACAGAGCAAATATGTATACCGATTATATGAACTCAGTGATCGACAACCCCTACTTTATAGGTGCTCATTGGTTTCAGTATATAGATTCTCCAATTACAGGCAGAGCTTACGATGGCGAAAATTATAATGTAGGCTTTATAAGTGTCACTGATAGACCCTACATTGAAATGATTGAAGCCGCTAAAGCGATGAATGAGTCTATGTATGAGCGACGATTTAAAAAATAATTACACATTCATCATTTAATTGTATATTTATTGGTCTGTTGTAATGTGTTAACAATAGACCATTCCTTTTTTTTTATATACACTGAGATAAGTACATGATCTTAACTCGAATAACGACTATTTATTAACCGTAGCTAAGGTCACATAAAGTAAATTAAATCTAGGAATAAATATGGCTGGTAACAGAGCAACAAAAATTTTGTCTGTAAAAGATCAAATCGCTGAACAATTACGTTCAGATATAATCTCTGGTGAAATGCCACCACAAACTAAGTTAAATGAAAAAGAGCTGGCAGAGCGCTTTGGTCTCTCCAGAGGTCCAATTCGAGATGTGATTTTGCAATTAACAAAAGAAGGTCTGTTGATTTCGCGAAATAATTGCGGCGCATCAGTCAACAGCGTACTAGAGCCTAAGCTACAACGTTTAATGATTAAACTTCGTCGCAGCATAGAAGAGTACGCAATCACAGAGTTAAACGGTAATTTAACTGAGCAAAACATTGCTGAACTTGAAGGTATCTTAGCATCTCTAGAAGACGCACTCGATCGCGAAGATTATACCGAAGTAACTAAAATCGATATTTCGTTTCATCAGTATTTAATATACCAAGCTGGGGGCGAAGAGCTGGTAAATATTTGGTATCCGTATGTCATGCGTATGCGTTTAAACTACAAACGTATTACCTCAAGCTCTGAGTGTGTTAATGAGCATCGCGCTATTTTAGAAGCACTTAAAGCTCAAGATAGCGCCGCAGCAGTTAAGGCTGTAAAACATAATATCAAGTAACTACTTTCGAAGTCATTTTGATACTCCGTTATATAAACTAGCGGCTATGAAGTCATAAGGGCATGTTGATCTTTGTGGATTGAAATTTGTTCAATCTAGGAGCCGATTTAATCGCGGCCCGAGATTTGTAGTCTAGTGGGCTACCGAGCAAAACCTCCGCATCCAGCTCACGCCCCTTACCATCATCCATGTAGGTAAGAAAGAGTAAATCGCCCTAGTTTATATAAATTTCAGTTATAAAAAACTACCCTTTATTTATTACATTAAATGCATGAACACTCAATATCACTGAACGAGCTTTACACGCATTGAAACTGATGCGCTACGCCCTAAATTATCAACCACTCTTACGTCAAATTCGCCTACTTGCGGGTGCCAGAAAAAAGGCGTATCTCGCTCTACTTTACCAACAAAGCTGTTATCTACAAACCAATATAAAATACGTGAATCTGTATCTGTGATTGCGCTAAAAGGCAGGCCTTCTTGCTTCAATTTACTGGCTCTTATCGTGTAGCTAATTAAATTACTCGGGGATGTAATACTCGGTGCTGAGCCTTGTGTACTCGTGTCATTAATTAAGCATGAATCTAAATAAGGTGGAGGCTGGCGTTTAACAATACCTGCTTGCTTAAATAATCTGACTAAGTCAGATGGCCAAAATTCATAAACTGCTTTTGTCGTTGTAAATTCATCATACTGACAAGCACGTAATCCCGACGCTTTATCAATATAAATTTCACGATGTACATCGGACACTTTAATTGGTGACTTACCTGGAATAAAAAGCCCTTTTTCTGTTTTAGGGCAATGCACATTAGGTAAATCACCGGTTGTAGAACAAATATCTACTTCTGTAATATTTAAACCACCTGGTTTTATATTGCCTTTGATTAAGCCGTAACTATCTAATGAACGTATTATTTCAAAAAATAAAGGCGCGGCTGCTTGTCGCCCAATAAAAGATGGGTGCCCTTCTCCTGAGAAATTACCCACCCATGTAGCTAAAACATACGGACCAAAAATACCTACTGACCATGCATCGCGAAAAGCAAATGAAGTACCTGTTTTCCAATATACAGGGTATGATTGTCTTCTTTCTTTTTGAAATGAGATTTCATCAACTGCACTATTTTCACTTAGCATTTGTAAAGTCAGGTAGGCTGCCTCTGGGCTGATGAGTTGCTTGATATGATTGTTTTGATTGTTTTGATTATTTGGGTTGTTTTGGTTAATAACCGTGGCGTCTTTTTTTAATATAACTTCATCCTTATACACCCCTAAATTAGCTAACATAGCGTATAACTTAACGAGCTCTAGCATCGTTACTTCACTGCCGCCCAGCGCAAGCGCTAAACCATAAAACTCTTTAGGCTGAAGCTTTTTAACATCGGCTGCAACGAGTAAATCGTATAACCCAACTTTTTGTAAGCGATACATCAAATTAACGGCAGGCACATTACGGCTCAACACGAGCGATTCAGTGGCTGATATAGGGCCTAAAAACTGCTGATCGTAGTTCTCTGGTGTATATCCTCCAAAGCGTTTGGGGGCATCTTTTACAAGCGTTAATGGATGAATTAACCCTTCATCTATCGCCAGAGCATAAATGAAGGGTTTAAGGGTTGAACCTGGCGACCGTTTAGCCCTTACACCATTTACTTGACCGCTAATGTCATTATTAAAAAAATCCACAGAGCCTAATTCAGCAACTACTTCCATAGTTTTATAATTTAGTAAAATAGCAGACGTATTACTAAGCCCGTCTCTTTGCCTACGATTAATATAATTTTTTGCATTGCGCTGAAGTAAGTTTTGTAAATTAAGGTCTATCGACGTTTTATATTCTCCAGGCTTTAAGTGCGGGTATTCGCTTTGTAAATTATTAATAAAATGTGGGGCTTCAAAAGGCAAGTCTGAAGAGGCATATACCTTTATCGGTAATTGCATAGCTGCTAGCCAATGTTTATCGTCTGGGTATTTTTCAAGCCAACGAGTAAACAGTTTTTTTCTTGTTTCTAGCAATATCAATTTAGCCGATTTTTTAATGGGATTTCGTTTGGTAGGGTTTTGCGGAATTAAGCTAAGTAATAATGACTCAGGTAAATTAAGATCAATGGCTGGTTTCTTAAAGTAAATTAAACTGGCTGCACCAACACCTTCAATATTTGATCCATAAGGCGCTAAGTTAAAATACGCCTCGAGTATTTGGTTTTTACTGTAGTGTCGCTCAATTTGTAACGCTCGAAATATTTGTTCTACTTTTCCAGAAATAACATGCGTGTTCATCCCAAAGTGTAACCGAGCTACTTGCATAGTTATTGTTGATGCACCGACTCGGTGACTTCTTTTAATATAACTAGTATAAAACGCATTTATTAAAGCAATAAAATCGACACCAACATGCTCATAAAAGTCTTGGTCTTCATACAATAAAGTCGCTTGTTGAACGCTCAAAGGGATTTTATCTATTGGCGTCCATAATCTATATCTATCGTCTGCGGCTAAATTTAAACGCAGTAATTTACCACTGCTATCGTAAAAAGCCGTTGAGTAAGCATTAGGCTGAGTAATATCAGGCTTTGGAGTAAATAAATACAACAGCACTGCAAGCAGTGCTGTTGTAAAAAAAGCCGTTTTTATTATAAAACTAAACTTTTTATTTAGCGGCGGTAACATCAAAACGACCCGATTTTGAGTGCGCTTTAATACTTAAATCATACATAGATTCAGCATAAGCCGATGGCACTACAAAGCTGCCAGATGCAGTAACCTTAACTTTGTAAGTAAGCTCACTCATGCTATCGCCAAAGCTGCCATACAATATAACGCGATCCTCTCGTATATCTTTATAGTCAGAGGTCCAGCGGTTATAGCTATTGCGAACGCTGTCTCTGAGCACTTCAAAGCCACCAGGTAGTAAATCAATAACAGCAACATCCGAAATATTTTTACCCGTTGTACTACGCACTCGCAATACAACGTTTAGTTCTTGACCTTGAACTGCGGTGGTTACAATATTACCTTTATCGTCTTGGTATTCTCTGACAACTTCTAAGCCATTACTTAATGACTTTTGTGGCACGTTTGTATCAAAACCAGCTTGGCTCATCATGTAAAATGAGCGAGGTTGCGCTAATACATCAAGCGTTTTAACGTCATTTAAAAACGAGGCTTTAGGATAAGGTGTATAGGTTACGTCTAATGCCTTTTTATCTGCCTTTGTCGTTGTTGCCATTATTTTTACATCTTCAGGCTGGGCTTGTGATAACGCAACTTTTGAGTATGCCGTCATAGCAAGTACCGACCAAGCAGACGACAACGTGTTGTAGTCTCCTTCAAAAATAGGGTCTACTACAGTAAACAAATCATCTTTAGTTAACTGCTTTAAGCGAGCCGGAAAATGTTTTGATAATAAATAAATATACTGTCCGTCGTGAGCTAGACGAGAATCGTAAGCGCCCCAATTATCGTGTTGCGTATTTTGCCCAATTTTATAGCTATTGATCAGTGCTTGCGCTTTATCGCTTGCACGTAATAGCTGATAAGTTGCGCCCATAAACGCGGACGTTATATCTTGCTGCCATACTTTGCTATTACTCGCATTTACGCTTTTTTCTAAATCAGATAAGTAATTAGTTGTTACCTCACCTTGTCGTGTTAGCAAATAAATAGCATAAGCGCGGTTTCTGTCATTCGTCTCTAAAGATCCGCTCGCTATACTGCGCACACCTTCAAAACCACTGCTCCACATATCATAAGGTATTGCTACGCCCGCTTCTTTTGCATCTAATAAAAAATGCATAACATAAAGAGAAGAATAAATAGATGCACTAGCATTACCCGGCCATAACATAAATCTGCCATCAGGTAACTGACGTTGACGAAGGGTATCTATTAAGTTGTTTATACGCTCATGTTTATAAGATACATCGCCCATATAACTTGGGTGTTCTAAATAACTCAGCACCGGAAACACACTACTTACCACTTGCTCGGTACACATATGAGGAAAGTTATCTAAATAACTAATAAGACCATCAACAAGCGCTAACGGGCTTTGTGAAGCGGTAATATTATTTTGTGCTAAATTAGGATATAGCTGTCTCGAAACCGCTATTTCTTTTTTACCTGATTCACTAAAGCCACTTTCAAAACTACTAACAAATGCAACCGCAGGGCGCACACTTAACGTAGCCGTACGTTGGCTAACATTGTCACCCGACAGCGCAGTAAATGTAATTGATGCAGCGCCAAGCTTATCGAGCACTTTTACTCTAAACGTCAATGTGTCTTCTGATTTTTCATCAATATTTAGCGTTAGTTTTTTATCACTTATTATTTCAATGTTGCTTGAAGCAAGCGCTTCTACCGTAATTGGGAGTTGTTTACCTGAATCCTCAACGCCATTGGCAATACCAAGTACAATATCAAACTCATCGCCTGGTGCCGCTGTCGTTAATACATTAGGGCTTAATACAAAGGGCCCTTTTACAAGTGTTGTACTTTCTTTAACACCAACACCCTCGTCATTTACGGCAATCGCAATTACACGTACCTGACCTGCAAAAGTATCTGGAATAGTGAACGTATGTTTTTTCGTTTTAGCATCAGCCGATAAAATACCAGACCAAAATGCGACTGGTTTTTGTACCTTACGAGAAAACGGGTTAAGTTGCTTGCTCTTGCGGTTCATTGCCATTGAGTCAGCATAACCACCACCGGCAGCTGCAAGCTCTTGCACTAGCTTAAATTCAGGTAAAATAAGATCAACAATTTGCATAGTGCTAACTTCTAATGCACGTTTTTGTAAGAAGTGATTTAACGGCTTTGGCGTCCGATAATTCGCCACTTGTAAAATACCTTCATCTACAGCAAATAAAAGAACACGTGACGGTGATTTGGCACTATATGAAATGACTAAATCGTCACCTGGTTTTACTTTATCAGGTATGTTTACGTCAAAATCTATTGCGCGTTTACTACGATCAATCGCAAATGGTTTAACTGCGTAGCTTAATGGGCTTGTAAATATTTCTTTCGATTCAAGGCTTCGAACAAATGAAACATTAACATACGCATTGCCTTCTATTCCTTTAGGTAGCGTTATTGTTTGTATGCTACTTGTTGTTTTACTCTCAAACCATTTAAAAGCGTGTACTTTATTGGTTTCAATTGTAATTAAACCCGAGCCAACATAAGGCGCTACAATACTTATTTCAATTGTTTCGCCCGGTTTGTAATCCGGTTTATTTAATTTAACTTGCAGTTCAGCATTTTTTTCAAGCTTACCCGCTATGTTACCCGTACCGGTTACCGTAAACGATACTCTACTGACGGTATTCCCTTTGCCATCAACGAGTTCTACTAAGTAATCACCTGGCTCAGCAGTGGGTAATTCGTAGTCTGCGCCATCTTCTTTAATGTAAAACGGATTGCTTGATACCTGTTTGTTTTTTCTAACCGATTGGTACTTATAAGTGCCGTTATTTTGTTGCACCAACGTAGATACATATTGTTGTTCTATTAAATTTAGCGATAAATCATCACGAGCTACTTGCTCAGTTTCTGAATTAATATTAATAAATTTTACAACACGTTTTGACTCTTTTGATATGTAGCTTAAATCGCCATCGGCTTTATAACCAACTAATTGCTCAACTGGCGAAACAAGCACCGAGCTGCTTGCGCGAACACTTTTACCACCGCCTTCTTCATACCCTTGTACTGCAAAATTTAACTGATAAGTACCTGCCTCATAGCGGGTTAAGTCAATATCAAACTCTGCCTTGCCTTGTTCATCAGTTTTGGTTTCGGTTAATGATTCATTACTGTGTCTAATATTTTTCCCTTCACTGTGGGGATCAGAAAACACATAATCTTTGTATTCATTAAAGTAAAAACCAGCTGGAGATAAACGTAAATCAGCAGTAACACGTCTATTTTGAGCAGGTGTACCAAATAAGTTTTGAAGGCTCACCAATGCTTTAAATTTTGAGCTGTTTACCCACCCCTTTGCAGATGACTGAGAAAATTGACTGCTGATTTTCAATCTATCGGGTACAAACTCTTCAACTTTAAACTCAGTACTGCCTAATTGGTCGCGGCTATTATTATTTTTAATAAGCTGGACCGATACATAATACGTTCCAGTGTTGGCGCTATTTTGTGTTTTAAAGTCAAAATCAAGCAATCCGTACTTATCCAAGCTCACACGTTTATTATAAACAGTTGCCCCTTTAGGATCGGTAATTATAAGTTCAAGCGGTATATCGCCCAGTTTTGTAAAGTTTTGTTGCTTCACAATCGTGGCAAGTTTAACGCTATCGCCTGGTCGATAAATTCCACGGTCAGAAAAAACAAACGCATCTATTTTATTACTACCACTGAGCCCAGAACTTACACCGCCGGTATCAAACCGAGAGTAGTTAACCATTCGGGCATAGCGATTATAAGGAATAAAAGACATGTCACTTTTAGTTTCTACTACAAAAGCAACGGGAGTTTGATCATCAGTAAACCACTTTGTGTTGTCGAAAAATGCGTGCCCCTCAGAATCTGTTTTAGTATTTAAAATAACTAATCCGTTTTTACCCAATAACGACACCTTCGCTTTTGCTACCGGTTTTCCTGTTTCAATAGATTGGACAAATATATCGCGAGATCCATCTGCATTATTTTTTACCAAAATACCTAAATCAGTAATAAGGATAAGTCGTTTTTCTTGGGGTCCATATACGTAATTATCTTTTGTATTTAACGCTTGAGCATTTATAAAAAATAAGCCTAAACCAACTGACTCATTATACTTACTACTCAAATCAATAGATGAATAGACCGCTTTTTTAGGGTGCTCCGATTTTAAATTAACTTGTCTGGTAAAAATTGAACTTATGTTTTCTTCTGTAAAGTAATAATTATTAAATTCTGGATTAGAAATATCACCACTGGTTTGACTTATAAGGTGGTTAATTTGATTGGCTTCTACCCTACCTACTTTAACTTGAAGTGCGTTTACACCACGGGTCAAAAATGACAATTTATGGTCACCATTTTTTGATAATATAGACCCTTTAGACATAATATTTACTTGTGTCGGATACGCCGGCGTATCTAAAATAGTGTCGTATTTATTCACCATTGTAAATTCACCCGTCGACTTTAATCCCTTATCAATCGCGATATAAACTTGCTGGTTTTGAGGGGCGTCAAACGTAAAACTGTGTAACTTAGTTGTATCTTGCGCGGTAGGAATCGCATTTAACTTAACTTTTTGAGATTGCTTAAGCACTGCATCAGTAACCTCTCGTGGACTACCGAAGTACTTATAATTACCTTTTGAATCTTTAGTCGGTAATACGTAAGCAATCGTTTTACTAATCACATCTTGCGATGAAATATCGTCTGTGAAGTCTAAAACAAGTGTTTGTTCGGGCTCCCCTTGCGTATTTTTTACCATCAACACATTGGCAGTATTTACTCTAAAAAAGCTATTTACACTTGGGATCAACACAGCGTCTTTAATCTCTACTGTTGTTTTAGAAGGACCCATAACCGGCTTTACACCGCTATTAAGCACAAAATACAGATAGCTTTCGGTATCTTGAATACGTATTTGCTCTGAAGTAATGTAAATCTCTCGTTGATGTTTGTCGTAAGTAACATCAAATTTATATTGCGCGAGTTCGTTTTTGCCATCTTGATCAAGTGATTGAGTCAGCTTTAAATTATTTTTTATGGTGCTTATATCTGTTGGGTGAGTCGCTTTTAATGTTGCAACCACCTTGTGACTTTTTTTAACGTTAGGATCTTGATAAAAAGCGAGCGAGCTAAGCGTTAGTTCAAAGTTGGGAGTTTTAAATACATGCTCATTATCGCTTAGGTGTATATCGCTTTTAAAAATAGACGAATCAAAACGTACTGTATATTCTTGCCCTGCTGACCAATCTTGTTTTGGGATAAATTTAAGCTGGCTTTCACTATTCCAAGACCACTGTCCAATGAGCTCTGGCGTGACTTTAATACCTTTGGGGATCACTTTACCAACAAGCGCAAGCTTGGCCACAGAGTAAGACACTGCATCCGTGTTCTCTACATCATCTAAAGCGGGAGTAAAATCAATATAAAGCGGTTCAGGGTTTAAAACATCAGATAAAGTGGTAACAGCAGGTGTAGAGTGAGTTGCTTTGTAACTAATTGGCTGTGGTAAGGAAAGAAAAAAACAATAGCCTGCTATAATTAATATCAGCATTAGCACGGCGCTAAAAAATGCTGTTTTACGCTCTTTAGCAAATCTAAGCACATTATTTATAGCAGTAATTAACCACTTTGGCTTGTGCCAAATAATGACACCAAATACATTTAAAATAACAAAAAACGTGGTCAGTAAAATCCACACACTGCCAACTGTTTTTTCGGTTACATTTACGTTGCCAAATAAGCTTGCAACCAAACCAAACAAGCCCGTTCCTATGGCTGAAAAAACAATACTCATAAATAAGCTCGCTATTTTGGGAGCGAGTTTACTTTGTTTAAGATTAACCTCTTTTGGGTTAGCCTCTTTTGAATCGGTTTTTGTATTCACGTTCAAAATCCTTTTTCTTTATACTGCATATCAATAAATGAGAGAACTCATACTTATAATCTGATTATTTATATTCTTGTGGGACGAAACGGTAATGCCCCGTAATTTTAAAATCGAAAAGCATGTCGCTTTTTTCAGGTCCTCTACCAATATTATGAACAATTAATGGATTCCCTGTGTCTTTTGCTAACTCATTCACAACCATACCAATATGCGGCAAATTACCTGGCAGCATCCACGTTACAATGTCACCCGTTTTATAGTCGTTCGCGTTACTTGATTTAGTGAGCACTTGACCATGATTTTTAAAGTAAGCCTGTAAGTTTGGCACTCGGCGGTGATCTATATTTTTATCAGGTTTGGTTAAACCCCAAATACGCTTAGAGGGATATAGCTCAAAGCTTTTTAGCATGTCCTCATGCACAAGCTTTTGCAAATCAATACCTAAAAGTCGATATGATCGAATAACTACATCGGTACACACCCCTACATTAGCGGGCACATCGCCACCCGGATAAGTAATAGAGCGATAAGACCCATCGTAGGTAACGTTGTATGTTGTTCTTTCAAGCAGCGCTGCAACAATATCGTCATCAAACGATGCCGCATAGGCATTTACACTAAGTAAGCTCAGTAAAAAAACAGTAAAGCGTGTCATATGCAATCCTTTGAAAATGTTCATTAACTACAACGCTTGAACCACGTGTTCAGGCACGTTTATTTTCTTGCCATTATTTGTAAAGTGCTTATCAAGACCATACGCCATTACTTCAAGTGGCGCAGCTGCATAACCAACCTGCTGAATTTCGGTTATGTAACGCAACATAAAAGCCTCGGCGCCAAGTTCACTCCATTGGGCTACGTGAACAAGTTCATGAAAATGCACAGCTAAATTATCAGCCACGTAAGGAAGCATGTAGTAAGTGTTTTTGTATGTAGTACCAGCCGCATCCATGTCAATAAAATCGCCTAGCCCCATTTCACGCAAAAAAGGAAAGTTAGGTTTGGGTATTTCATCGACAATAACGTAAAAGGCATTTTTTAAAAATTCAGTAGGATAAAACCCAGCAAACTCACTGGCAAATTTTTCACAGCTAATTCTTTGGTTTTTATATTTAATATTTGTTGCATCAATCCATTGTTCTATTTGTTCGAGCATGTCCATTCTCTTAATCATCAATGTTTACTGGCTAGACATTTCCCATTGCGATACAAGCCGATAAGTTAAATGATACCAAAACCAAGGCAAATAATCGAACTCCAAAACCTAAGAAGTGAACACATAATAGTCTCGAGTTGTAGTTCATTCCTTATTTCATAGGTATGAGCATTAACTAATTCACACGAACAATCAGTGGGTGTAAGTAACGCTAATTAATAAAAAACTTATTTTAAATCGTGTAACCATTTTACTAATTTTTGAACATGTCCGCTCGAACATAAGATTAGATGGCAAGCTTGTATGTAACCCATTGAGTGCAAAACGTTTAGTGTTTCTGTCGGTAGTTGTTGTAGTGTATCTGCGGCAATAGAATACAAGCCATTGTAGCCTTGTGTTTTGCCATTTGATTTAGTGATGTTTAGCTGCACTGCTTCAATTAAATCGTGTTTTAGTAAGGTATTGATAAAAGCGGTTGTACGTTCGCCGCCATGCATAAGCTTTATCAATTGCTCACTCACATTAGTTAGATAAGCAGTTGGCTCTGAATTTTCATCAAATAATTGTACCCCTTCGCTATTACTTACTCTTGGGTGCTGCTCGTTAATTGTAACGGCTAACTGGGTTTGCTCACTATTATTTGAAAGCCTATTACCTACGCCTAGCTTAAATGGTTGTCGCTGAATGTGTAATGGCACGTAAGTAGCTTGCCAGATATCCTTTTGTAAAAATAGATTTTGTCCCTCATCAAAACCGGTTAAAGCAAACAGCTCAAATTGCCCAGTCTGATTATTTTTCATAAAATAGACTGGGTAGTCTAATGCAAGTTGAGAAAGCTCATCGGCAACAACCGGAATGTAGTTTATTGCCTCACCGTACTGTGCACCTCGCTCAGTTTTAATGCGAGTGTACTTATGTGTATTTTTATCGAGTAATACTGAGTTTGTCATAGTGTGTCGCTCTTATGTTTTAACTATATTTGCTGCATACCAAATTGATTAATTTGCACTAATAATTCTTTATTTGTAGGTAATTTATTAAGTAATTTTTGGGTGACTTGCTGGTTGTTATTAACAAGCGCAATGGCCTTTTTAAAATAACTTTCTGAGTTGCCATACAGTTCGCTTGAGCCTGTAAACCCCATGCCATACATCACATATTGATAGCTTGCTGCTGGAAACACTTCTTGTGAATGATCAAAGTGGTTATCGCTTGGTGTATGAAATTCCCAAAGTGATAAGTTATCTTTTAAGCTTTGTGGAATAGTACTTTGATGACAGTGCGCTTGCCAAAATGGGCTGTCGGTTCGTTTACTCAACATATAATGCAACTTTAAAAAGTCGATTATTCGCTCCCATCGATAACTAAATGTGCGGTTAAAACGCTGCGCAGTTATATTCATTACATGCCTATTGGCCGGAAATTGCTGGGCAACAAAATTGGCTGATATTTCTACCAGTAATAAAGCAGAGGCTTCCAGTGGCTCCAAAAAACCAGCTGAGAGGCCTACTGCGACACAGTTTTTATGCCAAAATTTTTCACGATGTCCTGGTTCGAAACTAAGCTTTTTAACTTTGTATTCGCTTTGCTGATCTTTATTAATATTTAAGTAATCAAATAATTGCTGCTTAGCATCTTCATCACTAATGTGTTTACTAGAGTACACATGCCCTACTCCACGGCGTGTTTGTAACCCTATATCCCAAATCCAGCCAGATGTTTGTGCTGTAGATAAAGTATGCGAGCATATTGGTTCGTCATCTTTGTATGGCATGTGTATGGCAAGCGCACTATCAGCAAATAATACATCTTTACAAGATTTAAACCCCACCCCTAAGTTCTCACCTAGTAATAACGATTTAAAGCCACTGCAATCAATAAATAGATCCCCAGCTATCTCTATTTTATTATTAAGGCTAACGCTTTTAATATCGCCATTTGTGCAATTGTTTACACCGACGACAGTGCCTACAATGTGTTTAACATTAAGATTATTAATGCAGTGGTTTTTTAAGAATGTAGCGAATAAGCCTGCATCCAAGTGATAAGCATAATTTGCTATTGCACTAAATTCGGGTGTGGTGATTTGTTTGGGAGCTAATCCGCTTTCGCATATTGATTGCTGCGCACTTACATACTGGGCAAAAGGAAGTTTTGGCTCGTTTTTAGTTAGCCAACTAGTAGCTAAGTTATGTTCATACATCCCTGTTGGTAGTTCAAGCGGGTGATAGTAATAGTCGTCTTCTTCACCTGTAATCCATTTGGCAAACTTGGCGCCTTGTTTAAACGACACATTACACTTTTGAATAAACTCACTCTCACGTATTCCCATATCTTTAAGGGTTCTTCGCATAGTAGGCCACGTCCCCTCACCTACTCCCACTGTTGGAATATCAGATGACTCTAACAGCGTAATATTTATTTTTTTACTGTGATGCTTTTGTAAATAAGCTGCAATTATTCCTGCACTTAGCCATCCTGCTGTTCCACCGCCAACTATTACTATTAATTTAATATCATCGTTCATAGCAACCTCGTTAGTTAAAAGGCAAAAACGACAGCGCTGAGCTGTCGTTTTGTATTATTTGTCAAAAACTAACTTATCATTTACCATTTAGCACTTAAGCCAATGCTAAAGCGCGGACCATATTGCTCAGCAGATACTAATTGCTCTGCAAAACGACCATGGCGGCGTGTTGTTTCATTAGTTAAATTAAGTGCATCAAAGCTAACACCCAAGGTGTCGTTAATGGTGTAATTAAAACTAAAATCTAGCTGACCGTACGCCTCTGTAAATGTAGGCTCAGTTCCCAAAGACAGTAAGAAATCATCGCGCCAGTTATAGGCTAAACGAACTTGGTAATCATCGTTTTCGTAAAAGCCGACCAAATTACCTGAGTCGCTTAGTCCTGCTAGTGCAATTGTTTGGTCAAAATCATACGGTTTAAACGATTCATCGCTATTAACTATCGTATAATTAGCAACGACGCCAAAGCCTGTATCAGGCACCATGTACTGCGCATTTAATTCCCAACCATCTACTTCACGATTTTGAAGATTATCTGGCGTTGCAATATCAAATTTAACAATCGGGTCTGACGCTTGGCTTAAACATGCTGGGTTAGGTGTATCTGAACTATCAGGACAACCAGGGCGGGGGTTAACACTTGGATCGCGTAACGGCTCGCCATTTACATCATTTAGCGTACCTTGCACTACGCCTGCACCAATGAAGTTTTCAACAAACTTTTTAAAGTAACCAACCGATGCATAGCTTCCGTCGTCTCCATACCACTCAACTGAAAAATCAAAGTTATCTGATGTAATTGGCAATAAGTTAGGGTTACCTTGCGATGCATTAAACGGTCCTTCAGGACGGGCATTAATGGTAGTTGATGGGAACATACCACCAATACCTGCACGGGCTAATGTACGACTATATGAAAAACGAGTTTTAAAGCCGTCATCTAAGTCGGCGCTTATATCAAAGTTTGGTAATATACGTGTATAACCACCTTCAAGCTCCTGCGGTGTTGCTGTTGCAGCAAATACAGGGCGAAGTTCTTCAGCATGACGATAGTTAAAAGCAACAACCCCAGGCTTGACTGAATAACCTGTTACATCGGTGTCTTCGTAGCGCACACCGACATTCATATCAATTGGAATATCGTTAAATTCGGTTTTAAGATCAAATGATACATATATCGCGAGCGTTTGCTCCTCAACCCCATTTGTAGAAATATTTGGCTCAATAAATAATCCTTCATCTCTGACAATATCTACAAAATCGTTGGCACTGTAACGTGGAATAAATGGAAATAGCTGATCCGAACCTGAAAACTCATCAGCAAAGTCACCTTGTTCATCAAAGGTTAGCCCTAGGTTGTCTAGGGGAATATCGACAAATGAAAACTGCTCAGAAAGATAAGTATCAATTTGGTAATCGGTATACATTACACCAAAATTAATAGCGCTGAGTGCCCCACTCTTCAAATTCTCCCATTGTCCACTTGCATGATACTGCTTAATGGTATTTTTCATTTCATAGCCACGGCGCTGATATAAATCAGATACGATATTAGCAGGATCGTATGCACCGCCTGGCAATGTAGAGTCATCGACAGTAATACTCGGAATATCACCCGAAAAGTTAGCACCAATTGATTTAACAGAACCAGGTACATTTTTTAAGTTAGCAATCGTTTCGGCAGTATCTCCATCAGGGTTTGAGTGCGATGTAGAGTTATGAGCGTCAAACGTAAGTTTCAATGAATCGCTGGCTTGCCACGCTAAGTTAAGGCCTAGTGAATCATTTTCTTTTTTTTCGTAAAGTTCCCACGCCCAAAAATTTAACTCATCATTTGCATTTTTAATATCAACTAACGTACCGTTGGCATCAGTTGTACCGGTTGGATTATCGAACCAAAATGCCATTTTATTTGTGTTACTAGTTTCTTCAAAGCGCGATAAAGTGTAATCAAGGGTAGCCGTTAAGTTGTCACTAGGAGCGTACTGTAAAACCAACTGCGCATTTTGGCGTTCTCGCTTAGTTTCAAAGCGCTCCATTTCTGGCGTCCAAGGTACCCAATAAGTACCCGTTGGATTAGCTGTTGTATCAATTGCACTGCTATCAACACCTGCAGCATTTGCTCGGTTACGCACCCAACCTTGCGATGTGCCTACGCGCTCTCGGCCACTTTCTCGCTCTGAATGCGACAGGGCAAGTAAAACACCAAACATATCATCAGCGAATGTTTGGCTAACCATTCCCGAAATTTCTGGTGTTACGTTTGATTTCTCTGAACTGGTGTCTTTAATTGCCTTTGCATTTGCAAATGCTTTAAAACCGTCAAAATCAAATGGTTTTGCTGTATTTATATTAATCGTTGCGCCAATACCGCCTGAGGCCACATTCGCTTTGCCCGTTTTATAAACGGCTACGCCCGACACACTTTCAGCCGCTATTTCTCTAAAGTTAAAGCTGCGTGAAACACCCGCCTCTTGCAATACAGAGGAGTTAGGCATTTGACGACCATTTAAGGTGACAAGGTTAAAACCTGGACCAAAACCACGGACACTAACTTGGTTGCCTTCATTGTTTGCACGGTCGATTGATACACCACTTATACGTTGCAGCGATTCAGCTAAGTTAGTATCAGGTAACTTACCAATGTCCTCTGCTGATATAGCATCAACTACGCCTGATGAATCTTGCTTTATTGAAGCAGATTTACTTAATGCGCTTCTGATACCTGTTACTTGGATAACTTCAACATCACTTTGTACAGTTGTCTCGTTTTCCTGTGCGGCATAACTTACAGGAGACGTTATCAGCATTGCTGCGCAAATCGCATTTAATTTAAATTGTGTGTTAGTCATTTTTGCACCTAAATATTGTGTTTATTACGTGTAATCGTTGACGGATTATTTACGGGATGATTATTGTCATCATAATATTGTTAACAATTAACTTTACAATAAATTAGTTTAGCTAATTAAGTCAAACAAATTGACCATTTATTTTACAGTTAGCGTTGGTTTTTTATTCGACATTGTAAGCAAGCAGTAAAGTACTGAGACTTATGCATGACTGTTGAGCGGGTTGCTCCCTACAAAAGCGCTAGTTGGTATTAGCGCTCTAATAATGAGGTTATTTTTTGGGCGGTATTTTTAAGCTCGCTAATTACACTGTGTTTATTAGCGTGAGTGTTTAGGGTTGAGTCAAAAGAAGAAATGGTCAATGCAGCTATTAAATTTGCATTAGGCCTGCCAATTAAGACACTAAAATCGTGTACTCCGGCGATAAGTGGATTGCTTTGCATTATGTGCCCTTGCACTTTGATTGTGTTTAGCTCATTTAATAATGCTTTATAGACGTCTTTACTAGCACTGTAAATTTCATCGTGTTCGATAAGCATTTGCCGCACTTCGTCATTACTGTTGGCTAAAAGCAGTTTACCAGCGCTTGAGCTACTAAGTGGAAATAAAGCCCCCTCTGCAATACTCAAATGCATAGGGCTTTTGCTACGCGCTTGCACTACCACCATAGCTTGGCTTTGATAAAGCATACTTAGATGACATGACTGTTCAATATTTACAGCTAGATCTTCCATATGTGGCAAGGCCGATTTTAGTACATTATCCATTGGTGAAATACTTCGCGATAAATTATACAACTTTAATGACAAATGATATCGACCAGAGGTTTCAGAGCGAATTAGATAACCGCGTTTTTCAAGCCCAATAAGTACTCTATAGACTTCGTTAGGTGTTTTTAAAATACCAGCCGCTATCTCACTTTGTGTACAAGGCCTTTTATTTTTTGCTAAAAATTCTAATATATCCAACCCCTTATCTAAAGCAGGAACTGCATATTTAGTTTTTGATTTATCGTTCATTTGTACTTATTTATGCCTTTTAAAATTGATAAACAATACGTTTGTTTATATATAAATTTAAAACTTTTTTTTAGCTTGAAATTTTCAATAATAATTTAAAATCAATAACTTAATAAAACAAAATTCATTCATATATGAATTCTATATTTTTATATAAATTACGCTTGACCTAAATGCTTAACCGAGCAATCATTGTTAACAATATACAACTGTAAGAGAAAATGGAAATATATTTATGTCACACACTTATTTAACACCACAACAAATAGCTGATTTTCATCGTGATGGTTATATTATTGTCAAAAATTACTACAGCGCTGATGAAATTGAGCTATTACAACAAACTGCTTTTAATGACGATACACTCTATGAGCGAGCATGGGACAAAAAAGACGCCGACGGCGCTGTAAGTAAAGTCTGTTTATGGCAAAAAACAGGCGACGATTTATACAGTATGTTTTCTCGCGGTCGTCGCTTAATTGAAGTATGCGAAACACTTATTGGCGAAGAGGTGTACCACACCAGCACTAAAATTATGATGAAAGAACCATTTGTAGGTGGTGCCTGGGAATGGCACCAAGATTTTGGCTACTGGCATCGTGATAACTACATGCTTTATCCAAAATCAATTAGCTGTATGGTCGCCATTAATAAAGCGACGCAAGAAAATGGTTGCTTGCAAGTACTTAAAGGCTCACATCATTTGGGACGATTGGATCACAGTAAAACGGGTGACCAAAAAGGCGCCTGTTTAGAGTTTGTAGAAGAAGCAATGAAGTACCATGAACTTATCAATGTAGAACTTGAACCAGGTGATGTACTGTTTTTCCACTGTAATTTACTGCATAAATCAAATCAAAACCGTGCTGCAGAACCTCGTTGGTCAATGATCAGTGCTTACAATGCGATTAGCAACCAACCATTTAAAGAAAACGAAGCTGTTTATTATCCTTTAAATCGCGTTAACGATGATGCTATTTTAAATTTTAAAGCAAAAGAACGCACTTAAAGTAACCTTCTAGCCTAAACCAGCTTATGCATTATAGCCCAATGCATAAGCTGGTTTTTTTATATGGAAAATTCTGTATGTTAACCTCAGAGCAAAAACACCTTATACCTCACGCTACTCCTAAAAATGACGAAGACCCGCACGGGAAAATAATTGGCCAGGGTCAATTTAAATACAAAATAGACGCCCACTGGGGGAAGTTAAACCCCAATAAATACCCTATAGAAAATTGTCATGCGATGGTGATGGACTCACAAGGGAGAATATTTATGATCACCGATAACACGACTAATAATATTTTAGTGTATAGCCAAAACGGTGAATTACTTGACGCTTTTGGAAGCTCTTTTCCTGGTGGACACGCTATAAAAATTGTAAAAGAAGGCGAGCAAGAATTTTTATACATTGTAGATAGTGGCTGGATTGTTAATCGCCACTGGGATGGTCACAGCACAGAGCAATGGGATAGCCCTACTAACAATGTCATTCCACAGGCTGGCTTTATTTCCAAAATGACCTTAGATGGCAAACTGATTTACAGTATTGGCCACCCACAAACGTGCGGTGCTTATAAACCCGAGCAACCTTTTCGTCCTACTGATATTGCCATTGCCCCCAATGGGGACTTATATGTAACCGATGGTTATGGCAGCGACTTTTTACTGCATTATGATAAACAAGGCCGCTATATAAACCATTGGGGCGGTCACCATAATGATGACGAAAATTACAATTTACACAACACCCACGGTATTGAAGTAGACTTACGCGATCCATCAAATCCCATATTAATAGTAAGCTCTCGTTTTGAGCAATGTTTAAAAGTATTTTCGTTTGATGGTAAGTACCTTGATAGAATTAGCGCTAATGGGGCATATATTGGCGGTCCCGTGTTCAAAGGCGAACTATTTTATGCACCTGTTTGCTGGTCGCATATTGACAATAAAAATGCTGACGACTCTGGCTTTATTAGTATATTTGATAAAAATAACACGCTCATAGCTAATTTAGGAGCACCGCAACCCCAGTACAAAAATGGTGAACTACAGCCGATGCAAAGTAACGGGGACATTTTTAATCACGTGCATTGTATTTGCGTAGATCAAGACGACAACTTATATGTAGGCCAGTGGAACTCCTCTAAAACATACCCAATTAAATTAATAAAACAACCATGCTAAGTTTAACGCTCTGAGAATAGTGTTTATTTTTAATAATGAGTACCTTGTACTCATTATAAAGCATAAAACTCACAGGCTTAACAGCAAAAATACACCTAAAGCCATTCCTCGCATATTTAGTATTAGTTTATTTGTATTGTGTTAGGCAGTTGTAGCGATACAAATAAAAAACTGCGAAGCTATCATATAGATAAACCCGCAGTTTGTTTATTACTAAACCTTTATTACACGTTTTTAGCGAGTAATGCTTTTACTCATTTTAAAGTTTTGTAATGTAAGTGAACTAACAGCGCCGCCAGTGTCTGGAAATGTCACTTCAATACTATTCGTTTTTGCAAGGTCGCTATAAGGTACCGGTATTTCAAGTACACCAAAGAAACGTTCGCGTCCTAACCCTCCATTAACCTGGTCGTACCCTCTAAAATCAGTAGGTACAGCGACTTTATTACCATTAACAGTAACCGTAGGTGTAAGCGACTTACCATGAGGACGACCAACACCTAAGCGTAATACTGCCTCGCCATTAGTTCCTTTATCAACGTTATTAATTGTAAAAAACTGAGTTGAGTTAGCAACAATATCTTTAACCACAGCACTTGCGTAGTGCTTAGTTTCTTGATTAATATTATTAATTATCACATTACTTTGATGACTAATTTTAATGATCATCGTTGACTCTGTGCCCAAATTAACTAAATCAGGTAATACTGTACTATCGTTATCATCAAGGACTGGTTTACCTTGAGCATCAGGATGTAAATGCTTAATGTTTACGCCAGTAACGCTATTAGAACCATCGCCTAAAACACTTAAATCAATATTGGTTGGTGAATTTTCAAGGCTGTTTAATACCAAATAAACATCTTTGCCATCAACATAAGCATCTGCTTGTATATCCAAATCACTCGCCCAGCTATCGATTCGCGTCCCTTTAATATCTGACCAAAGCTGGTAAAACTTAACCATTTCGGTGTAAACCCACTGCTCGCCGGTTTCACCTTCTCCCTCTTTAGCTTGACGTAGTAAACGCCAGTAATACGGAATGGTATCGCTTATACGGCCCCACTCTGCTTTTAATGGAATAAACGGTATGGCTTTATCAATACGGTTAGGCCTTTCCATAAAGCTCATAAGCATAGAGCTCATTGCTTTTAAACATAGCCAATCACGTTGCGGTGTCCATTTAGTGCCAAAAGACCCTTGCAGTTGCGATCCATATTCCGAAATGACTATTGGTTTAATACTCCCCCATTTATAAGCCATGTATTGCTCAACCATATCAAGAGTCGCTTCCATGTTACTACCTTTACGGTATTGCTCTTGATGTTGACCACCAGGGCCGCCTGGAAAGTTTGGAAAATCGTATAAGTGCATCGAAATAAAATCCATTTTATCTCCTGCAATATCTAGAAATGCCTTGTCGCGTTGCTTCCAATTATCAAAATAGTTTGCCCCTTTTTCATAATCAGGAAATGCCACTGTAAAACCGCCTACTTTTACATCGTTCAATGCTGAATTATTATGAACTACATCTGCAACTGAGTTATGTAGCCTAAAGATGTCATATAGACTTTCTTTGTCATAACCTTTATGAGGAAAGTCGTGTAGTTCAAATAGTGGCTCGTTCATAACTTCAAGGTATGTTGGGCGCTTTTGACCTAGAGTATCTGATGCGCCAGCTTTAAAGTACTTTTGTAAAAACTGCGCCATATAATCACCAAGCGCGGTGCCTAGTGGTTCGCCGGCAGTATCAGTTTGCGAAAAAGACCAGTTTTGGTTACCAATTTTAGTACCATCTGGGTAATAAGGGTGCTGCTGTGCTGCGACAATTAAATCACTGTTACGCCCTTCATGCTTTCGCATTGCTTTAGCTTCATCTGTGGTAATATTGGAGTAATTCCATTTAACACCGCCACCATTAGTTGTAGCCGTTACCGCACTTACATAACCTGGTTTAGCCGAATCTTCTGGTAACTGTGTTAATTGATATTTCATGCTGCCGGTATCGCGGCCAAAATATACATCATAATTTTCTAAAAAGTTCGTCATTAAATTAGGATCAGCATTAGGCGCATTTAAACTTTGAGCATTATTTCCAAACCAGTCACTTTCGGTATTTGATGAATGTAATGTAATAAACTTACGACGATCAAAACTATCAAACTGACCCACCGCATGCTTAGTATCAATATTAAACTGTACCTTGACTGTATCGTTACTAACGTTTGCACCGCTATTTATTTGTTGCTCAACAACAAACTTACTTTGATTTGCACCACACTGCGATTTAACAACTAAATTACTACCGTCTGATGTGTTAGTTGGTTGAACACATTTACCTCCTGATACATGCTTAATAGCATTAGCCGACGTTTTAGTAAACTTCACTCGGTTATCAAAGTCACAACCCGACCACAAAACAAGTTGCTGTCCATCGACGGGGTTTGCTAAGCCGCCAGGGTGGACGCATAAACCCGACTTAACGTGCTTTATACTCCCACCAGATGTCCAGCTAAACCCTGCTGCATCACCGCTACAGTTATTGTTTAATACTACTTGAGTACCATTTACTGCATTATCAGCGGTTCTAAAACACATTTGTGAAGACGTTTGTTTAATAACAGTGCCAGCGTGTGCATTAAAAACGCTTGAAAGTAATAGCGCGCTCGAAATCGCGCAATACAATGAGCTTTTTTTCATTTTTTGTTACCTATCTTGGTGTGAAAATTAATCCTTTGTGTAAAGGCATCGAATTCACAATCAATATAATGTTAACAATTAACTGTATGCAACAATAAATTAATGATTTGTTCAAATTTCACACCTTAGTACCATAAATAGGCACGTGAATTTAAAGTTTAAATGAACAACATGAACACAACATTTATAGTTACAAATAATAGTCACTTATAACACACACGACAAAAAACAACCGTAAGCATATGTTACTAAATACTTTTTAATTTATCGGCATGAAATAAGTACAAGAATTAAATTTTTATATATGCACTTAGTTTTTAAGAATATATTTTTTTACGACAAATTCGAATTGATATTTTAGAGGTTAAACTGTTAACAATTATTATATTTTATACTTAGACATTTAAGTAAATTGGAAGTTTTAATGAATGTAATTATTAAGATGGCTGGTCTAATTTGTTAATAAAGCAGTATTACCAAAACATTAACGAGTTTAGTTATGCACCCAGATATACAAAACAATCTTAAAATAAGACCTGCTCACATCGCCTCATTTATTGTGTTTTTATTAGTATCTATGTCTACACTTACCGCCAAAGTGTACGCCACAGATGCTGTATGGCCTTCAAAAACCACTTACAAATATGCAAACGTAAATGGTAAAAAAATATTTTATCGAGAAGCAGGCAAGCAACATGAGCAAACAATTGTACTTTTACATGGTTATCCGTCGTCATCACATAGCTACCGTGAGCTTATTCCGCTTTTATCTGGGCGTTATCATGTGATAGCACCTGATTATTTAGGCTCAGGTTATAGCGACCGCCCAAACCTTGGGGATCAAAAATATACATTTGAGTTACTGGCTAGATATGTTGAAGGACTACTGACAACGCTTAAAGTAAAGCGCTACAGCCTCTACATTCAAGATTTTGGAGCACCTGTAGGCTTTAGAATGCTGTTAAGTAACCCAAATAAACTCGAGGCATTAATCGTGCAAAATGGTAATGCATATTTAGAAGGTTTAACTCCTGCAAGGCAAACATTTTTTAAAACAGCTAATCAAGATAAATCCAAAGCACAACAAGCTAAGCTGTATTCATTTACTTCAGAGCAAGCCATTACTAATAAACAGTACTTACGCGATGTGCAAAATAATACTCAAATAATGAACCCTGATAGCTGGACTCACGACCTTCATTTTTTACAAACTAAAACTGATCGATCAATTCAAGTACAGCTACTACAAGATTACTACAACAACCTACTCGACTACCCCAAATGGCAAGCATATTTAAGAGAGCATCAGCCACCTACATTAATTGTATGGGGTAAAAACGATCCAGCATTTATAGCTGCAGGCGCTAAAGCGTATTTAAAAGATGTACCAAACGCAGAACTGCATTTACTCGATTCTGGGCACTTTAGTGTTGAAGAAAAACCAGTTGAAATAGCAAAGTACATTGTGGACTTTATGGATAAATTAGCGATTAAAAACAAACAAAACTAATTTACTTTGTAATACAAAAAAGCGCTGAAGGTATGAAATAACCCACCAGCGCTTTCTTGTTAAATATAAAGCTAAATAAAACGTTAAATAATACTCACTAAATCAGCTTAACCTTCTTCTTCAATAAGTGACTCTAGTAGGTCATGTATTTCAGCTTTAAGCTCTTTGTCTTCAATTTTATTAGCGCTAACTTTAGCATTTTGAAGATTTTTAATGGCCTCGTCTTTTTGACCAAGCTCAAGCTGTAATGTAGCCATTGAAAAAGAAACCGACGACATGTGATCTTTGTTATTAATCGCAATCGACTTTTCTAATGCTTTTTCGTAAGTAGTAATTGCCTCTTCTAACTCTTCGGTAAAATCAGCTAAAGTTTCCCATTGTACAGGGTGATCTTTTGAGGTGTTTTCGTTTTCAATACAAATAGCTTTTAATTGAGCAAATAACGACTCAAACTTTTCACGGTTATTTTTGTTAGCCGCCGCCATTAAATCTTCTGCTAGATCATGTACCGCTTTATATACTTTTGTATTCATCATCACTGGTTATCCTTTAATGCAGCTAAACTCATTTACTCACTCAATTTAGCTAAAATGTATCATTACAGTCATTATAAAACGTATTTAAACAACTGATTTATTTAATTTGGTGTATAGCGTAATAATACATTAATAATGAACATCGCGTAGGCGTTAAACACTCTGAGATTAAACTTTATCGCAATTACTCTTGGTAAACTTACACGCTGAATAAACTTGCAACCCAATCCAACGTAAAAATGGTCGTAAAGACTTTAAGTGCAATGACAACTAAAAATAATAGGATGATTGCCGCTTTGGCTTTGCTACTTTTAAGATTGTTCCAATACAATAGCTTTGCATTAAATTCTGTTTTTAACTTAGTGACAGCCTCCTTCATAATAACGCCCTGCTTAGGTATCTGCGCTCAGCAACATTTAACAATCACACAGTTGCTCAAGCGGGGTTTGTAATATTTTTCGCTACCTTTAGAGTAAACCATTAAATAAAGCCTGTACTATATAAAATGTAACAAAGGGTTTTAACTTAAGTTATTGTATCTAACTATTGTTTACACACCCAAAAATTAAAGGATGGGTAAATTCAGTAGAGCGTTAATAATAAATTTGGTGCTACACTAATAACTAACTTAAACTCGTTAACAGCCAACCAAATTAGCAAATTATGAAAGAATGCAACCAGTGTGGTAAATGCTGTATTAAATATGGCGGCGGCGATTTAAGCGCAACGAAAGAGGAAATAGATTTATGGGAGCTCTTTAACCCCGAAATTTATGAATACGTTAAAAACAACGAAATTTGGTTTGACCCAAAAACAGGCTTAAGACTTCAAGTGTGCCCATTTTTAGAAATTGCGCCTAAAAAAGATCCTCTCGCTAAAAATATGTATACCTGCAGTATTTACCTCGACCGCCCAGAGGACTGTCGCCACTACCCAAGCCTCATTCCTGAAATGATCAGAGACGAATGCGAAATGATTGAACCTATCGACATAAAAAATCAAACCAGGGCTCAACATAAACTAGATATACTTATGATTGATAGTCGGTAACTCTCTTTTAAACTGCAACAGGTTATTGGTTATTTTTTTATTTTTAAATAAGAGTAAACGTGTATACCAACAACCTATAGCCACAACAATAGAGCCAAAGCAAATTACAAATAAGGGTATTATAGGCTCATTCCATCCCATTGGAATAATTATAATAAATGGAGTTACACTCGCTAAAAGAACCATAGGTAAATTAAAAACATTAAATTTTTTTAATAAAATTGATATTGGTACCCCATAAACAAGTAGTGCGGGATAAACATAAAATAAGCTTCCGCCAACCATTAAGGCATCTGTTTTCTTTTCGGCCAATAGCACAAGTAAATATAATACACATAAAGATCAATCACTAATGCATACGAATTATGCCATCTATTTTTAAAATTTAATAAGACTTCTGTGATAATTAAAGATTGTCTATGAATTTAAAAAGCGGACGAATAACAACTAAGGCCACTAATAATTAGTGACCTTGCTTTTTATATCATAACAAATAGTTAGTTTTTTAAATTAAATATCATCACTGTACTCAAACGCTTGGAGCGTCACGCTGCTAACAAATCCGCCATCATCAGGATATGTAACTAATATTGTATTATTGGTTTTTAACAGCTCGTTTGGTACTTCGATTTCTAGCATACTAAATACTTGTGGGCGAAATACTTGCTCATCACCGGCATAATCGGTTGGTACAGTAACTAAAGTGTCATTTACTTTAACGATAGGTTGTTGAGCTAAATCATGCTCTCTACCAAAACTTAAACGCAATATACCTTTACCATATTCACTTATTTTTACATCGTTAATGTTAAATTTAAGCGCTGTATTGGCTTTAATTGCCTGTTTGTAGGTTGTTGCATAGTATTTATGCTCGTCAGACTCAGCAATAATTTTTATATTGTCGCTGAACGTATATTCAATAATTACTGTGGCTTCTGCGCCTATGTTAATGCTTTTTGGTAACTCATTTTTTACACCAATATTTTGTGATGTTGTTGTAAGTGTTGGCTCACCATTAGCAAAGTGCAAGTGCTTAATTTTAATGTTATTAATCGGATTGCTTGGTAGCTCTGTTAAATTTAGCAAGGCGCTATTAGCACTTGTTTCTAAATTACTGATAATTACATATGCTTTGTTATTGTTTACGTAGCTATCAACTAATAAGTCTGCTTCACTTGAGTCAGTATAAACGCGAGTGCCATTTACATCTGACCACAATTGATAAAATTTAATAATGTCGGTGAATACATATTCATCGCCTGTTTCACCTGTTTTTTCGTCATTGTGGCGTAGTAAGCGCCAAGCATAATCGCGTCCCTCATTACCACTCCACTCTGCTTTTGCTAAACTAAATGGAATGGCTTTAAGTATGAGATTCGGTTTAGCCATAAATTGCATCATCATAGGGCTAAACGATTTCATAGTTTGCCAGTCATTTATTGCAGTCCATGGCGTTGCTTCTGTTTTATGGTCACGCCCGCCGTATTCCGAAATCATGAAAGGTTTTACCTTACCTAGTTTAAGCTTTTCGTATTGCTCCATCATATCCATAGTGGCTTCTATACGGGCTCCTTTAAAGTTAGCAACGCCTTTATCGCGGTTTAAGTAGCCAAAGTCATAAAGGTGAATCGAAAAATAATCCATGTATTCACCGCTGGTATCTAAAAATAGCTTCATTCGCTCATCCCAACGATTGAAATTGTTATCGTCAAACCATGGAAAGGCAGTGGTGTACCCACCAATCTTAATACTTGTATTAACTTTTCGTATGCCTTGGGCTACTTCGTTATGAAAAATAAATGTATCGATAGGCTTACCGTGATGTACATCAACAAGTTCGTAAAGTGGCTCATTAAGTATTTCAAGGTATTGTGGGCGTGCTGGGCCTTTGTTCGGTCCTTGGTTGTCATTTCGATAAAATTCATTTACAAAATGTCCCATGTATTGACCCACGGCATCGGTATTAGCAAAGCTCCATTCGCCTTTGCCTTTATGATTACCAATCCAAAACTGATTAATTTGCCCGCCTATCATTACATGGGCTCTATTGTCGTATTTATGAAGCTTCGACAACGTTTTACCATAATAATCTTCGCGAGCAGTTTTGCCATAAGCAGCGATACTCTCAGGGCTTGCGTACCCTAGATTATTTGGGTTTTGCTCAACTTGAGTCGCGTAATACGGCATAGAACCGTTATCACGACCAAAGTACACATCAAGGTCGTTAAGTAAGTAGTCGAGCTTATCTTCTTCCCCCTTCCAATCGGTTGTTGTTAGCATCGAGTGCATAACAATATATTTGCTTCTATCAAAGGTTGATAGGCCGTCAATACTTCGCTTTACGTTTAAATTTACGGATACTTCTGGCTGTGCGACTAAATTGCTTGATGCAGTACATGCAAATGCAATTAAAAGTGAGCTAATGACTTTCATGGGTTATTTCCTTATTTTAATTGTGTGAGTTTTGCTTTCTAATTGAGCAAAAAAGATCATAGTTTTAGCTACATGTTCGTGCCAATACTCCCAGCAATGGGTGCCTGCAAAAATATCGAACGTATGAGGAACATTTTCATCAACTAGCTTTTTTGCAAGCGCAGTATTAGCACTAAAAAGTACATCGTCTTTTCCGCAATCAAATCGCAGTGGCGGTAATGTCTTTTTATTCGCGCTCAATGTTTTAAACACGTCGCCTTTGTACTTATCAGTGGTTTTTTTTAGTGGCTTTAGAGTGTGTTCATCAACAAAGTGATTAAAGTCGTCAAGCTCAGTAATTGATGAATGCGCTGATATACCGCTAAAAATAGTTGGATGCTTTGCACCTAAACATAATGCTCCATACCCTCCCATTGAAAGGCCCGTAATATAAATATTTGATGAGCTCGAGCACATTGGTTGAGTTTGAATAACAGCGCTAATCACATCATCAACTATCCATGCTTCATAATCTGCATTTTTAAGTGGCAAATACCCGCTGCCCTCGGCGTGCGCGCCATCTGATGGCATCACTAATACAAACTCGTTAAGGCCACTGCTACGAAGCTGCTGATACACTTTATGTACGCCCCCTAGCTGGCTCCACACCCAGTGGCTACCATACACACCATGCAGTAATACAATTATAGGTACATTTTTATTACTGGTTGCTTCTTGGTAAATGCTTATATCACCTCGCCCTTTTAAGTGGCTGCTATACGCGGTTAGCGTTACAAAGTTATCAGCGGTGTAGCTGCTATTTGATATTTCTAAACGATGAATTGCCATTTTATACTCCTTTAATCATCAAACACGACGACACCTTTAGCGATACGCCCTGCTAGCATGTCGTCAAAGCCTGTTTGTAACTCATCTAACGAGTAAGTTTTTGTGACTAGCTCATCGAGCTTGAGCTTTTTTGCGTCATAAAGGTCTAGTATTTGAGCAAAGTCGCGCTTAGGATTACATTGCCCGTAGAGCGGATTTATATAAATTTTATCCCACTCAAATAGTTCGCAATCAAAATCTATTTTTTGCTCAATGCCACTCACTTGTACCGCAACTCCCGCGCTGCGTATTAATGCTAATGGCGCTGAACCAAGTGCCGGCACTGCTGTACACTCAAAGGCATAATCGGCTCCGCGACTATTTGTTAGCGCTTTAACTTCGTTTATCATGTGAACTAAATCAGGGTCATACTTTTTAGCAAGTACGGTATGTGTAGCACCAAATGCTTTAGCTTGTGTTAATCGCTCCGGTGACAAATCAATTGCTATTATTTTAGCGGCGCCTGAAATTGCAGCCCCTTGTATTGCATTTAGTCCTACGCCTCCACAGCCTAATACGGCCACTGAAGAACCTGCTTTTACTTTAGCTGCATTAACTACTGATCCGTAACCGGTCATTACGCCGCAACCAACAATACTTGCACTTGGAAAAGGAATGTCACTGTGTATTTTTATAACTGCAGCAGCCTTAACGACGGTGTATTCGCTCATCGTACCTAAATGAAATGAGCGCTCTAAGCTATTGCCATTATGCTCACACGCTTGTTTACCTGCGTGTCCGCATAAACCATTGCCAGTTACGGGGCTATTTACTTCACAAATGTGTAAATTACCCTCTTGGCACTGGAAACACTCACCACACGGAATTGCCCAATTTAGTATTACTTTATCGCCGATAGTAAATTCCGTTATACCTTCGCCCAACTCAACAACGGTTCCTGCGCCTTCATGACCAATGATAAATTTTTTATTCCACGTTTTAATTGAATCCCAATCAGTATGACAAATACCTGAGGCTTTTATTTTAATTTTTACTTCGCCAGCACTTGGTTTTCCGACATTAACGGTATCGAAGAAAAAACCGCCTTTTCCATCTGCAATTGCAGCTTTTGCCTTGTACATGTAGACTCCTAAGTCTCTAAATATAAGTATTATGTTATGAAGCAACCGACAATTTACTGTGAACCGTTTTGTATAAAAGACGGTTACGATTTCGAAATTCATCATGTAAGTTATCTTCAGCACGATAGCTATTCATGTTTTATGCACTTTCATCAGGTGCATGAATTTATATTTTTTGAACAAATTGACGGCACTTATTTTTATCATCAAGGTGAATCGATTCTTTCTGATTTTGAGGCCGTTTTTACACCCGCTATGGAAACCCACGACTTTGCTTTAAATCCGCGCCCTAAATCTTGGTATATTGTGCAATTTATGCCTGAACGCCTTAATAATCAGGCCTTACAAGAATTTATAGAATTACTAAAAACTGGTTTGCATTTAAGCTTTAGCATTGAAATACAAAAAAGGATTCATAAGTTGCTCGCTTGGATGCTTAGCGAATTTAACGAAAATCCTAAAAGTAAAACCTGTGCTCAACTGTTTGATAGCTTAATCACTATGGTGTGCGAATATGGTAAAAGCAGTTTATCTAAGCAGCAAACGTCATTAAGTAGCTCAGCAAGTTTTAAAAAGCTTGCTCCGGTAATTAATGAGCTTAAAACAAATAACGGCCTTAACCTGTCACTTGAGCAAGCCGCAGCCCTTTGCCATTTATCACCTTCGTATTTTTCAAGGGTATTTAAAAAGCACTTTAGAGTGCCTTATTCCGACTACCTGATTCAGCACAAGTTATATAATGCCGCACGGTTACTCGGGCAAAGTAATGTTTCGGTGACTGATATATCTTACGATTTAAGCTTTTCTAGCCCGTCGTATTTTATTAAGCAGTTTAAACATCACTTTAAAGTGACTCCGCATCAGTATCGACAGCAGTTACGCCTGAAATAACTGAGGTTTTGCAAGTGCTATAGTCAAATTGTTCAATACCTGTTTGTTTACCTTTAAACCTTGCTTAATAGCCTGTGTGCCAAGTACATAGGCCTTTGCATAATTAACAGCTTCCACACAAAGCAGTGTGTCGTTATTAAAGTACCAAAGTGAAAATTGACCGGGAGCTTCTTGGCGCTTAATAATCTCGTTATAGCCTTGTGATAAACCTACTATTTGTAATTTATATTCGTATTGATCTGACCAAAACCAAGGGAGTGCAGGAGCTGACGTATTATTTTTAGCTAAAAACTGCGCAGCAACTTTAGCTTGGTCAACTGCGTTTTGTATCGACTCAAGTCTGATCCAACGATTATAAATTTTATTAAAATGAATAGTGCAATCACCAATTGAGTAGATATCAGGGTGTGATGTTTGGCATACGTCATTTACTTTTATGCCTTGCTCAACCACCAGCTCAGCATCTGTTGCAAGTTGTGTATTTAGCCTTACACCTACGCCAATTAAAATAAAATCGGCGGGATACTCACTGCCATCACTACATTGCACATAATGTTTATTGTTTGTGTGCTTAATTTGTACAATATCTTTTGCTGTTTGCAGGTCTACCCCCTTCGTTTTGTGTAAATCAGTTAAAAAGTTAGACATAGCAGATGATGTGACTCGCGATAGTATTTTTTCTTGTTTTTCGATAACCGTTACTTTAGCGCCAAGTGCAATAAAGGATGACGCCGATTCAAGGCCGATATAACCTCCACCAATAATCACCACTTCTTTGTTAGTGCTTGCACTTAGCGCTTTTTTTATTGCTACGGCATCACTATGTGTTCGCATTGCGAAATATTGAGAGGTGCCATATTCATCTACAGTTTCACTAAGGCCTGTAATTGGAGGAATAAAAGCTGAGCAACCGGTTGCGATTACTAATTTATCAAATGCTAGATGCTTATTATTTTCAAGAGTAACTATTTTGTTATCTTTATTAATTGCAGTAACACGCTCACCTAAACATAAATCTATATGGCTATCTGTGTAGGATTTTTGCACCTTTAAAGGTATTGATTTTACCTCTAACGATTGCAGCGTTTTTTTAGACAGCGGTGGCCTGTGATATGGCAGTTCAGGATCGCTATCGAGTAATGTAATTTTACCCAGCCAACCTTGCTGGCGTAAGTTAAATGCAAAGTTAACGCCGCCATGGCTTGCACCAATAATTACAACACTTTGCTGCAGCCTGTTTGATTCTAATTGTGTGTTTTGCATAATGATGCCTATTTTATTAGTTAGCGACTACAAAGGTCATGCCATCAATAGCCTCAGTAACCTCAATTTGACAGCATAAACGGCTATACTGTGTAACGTTGTCGTCAAGCTCTAACATGTCGCTTTCTATTTCCTCTGGTTGACCTATTTTTTCAAAATCATTTGGAGCTACATAAATATGACATGTTGCGCATGAGCAAACACCGCCGCAGTCGCCATCAATACCGCTAACACCATTAGCGGTTGCAAGCTCCATTAATGAACCACTATCGCCTTCAACTTCAACTGCATCGTTTTTTTTGGTTATAAATATTACTTTCGCCATCGTATTAATCCTCTACTTTTACTTGTTACTGTATTTATTTAACTATTTTCTACGGTGTTTTTATTTTGATTTAAAGCTAACGTGCAGACTGTTAAAGCCTACCTTTCTTGAAAACTCACCGAGTTTTTCAATATTTTCATCTGCTTTTATTGTCTCTATTTGAGCAACTTTATTAGCAAGTGATAACACTAGTTGACGTAGAATTTGGCGGGCATGCGTTGCGCCCAAACAATTGTGATGGCTAAAACCAAAACTAATATGCGGGTTAACTTTTCGATCGAAGTCGACATTGTTGGGATCTTTGAATACCTTTTCATCGCGATTAGCCGACGCCCAACATAACGAAACTCGTGTGTCGGCTTTTATAGCGTGCTCACATACGCTTGTGTCTTGCGTAGCGACACGGCCCATTTGCGTAAGCGGCGAAAAATAGCGAATTAGTTCTTCTACGGCCCTGTTTAATATTTCAGGCTGATCATCAATACGCTTTAAATCGCTGATGTTTTCGCTAAAGTAGGCAATAGAGTTTGTGATCGCGTTTATAACGGTGTCGCGCCCCCCTGCAAAGGTGAGGATCATCACACCTTTTATTTCTTCTTTACTCAGCTTTTTACCGTTCGCCTCTGAATTTAAAAGCACTGAATATAAATCATCACCAGGGTTTAAAATGGCGTTTTCTATTTGCTCATCAATGTAGTTGTATAGAATATTGGCTTTATCGCCATCAAGGTCACTGCCTTCACTTCTAAATACATGAGTACCCCAATCTATCCATGTTTGTGCTTTATCCATTGAGGTATTAAGTAAAAGCGTTAACGCTTTAGATTGAAGTGGTAAAGCAAATTGTGACACCACATCAAACGACTCTGCTTTAAAGGCGTTTTCAATGGTTTCATCAATAATGGTTTGTAAACGCGCTTGGTAACATTCATCTAATGGGCGTTTAAACCAAGGGTTTAATAGTTCACGAAAACCGCAGTGCTCAGGCGGGTCTACTTCAAATGGAATTTGGCGTGTTTCACGTATTGCCACTTCTGATGGAATTACAATACGTCCAGGTTTAGCACCCGATTGAAAAACAGCACAATTATGCGCTGCTTTTCGTACATCTTTTAAGCCTAAGATCATATTTACAGGATCGTTTTGGTCATCCATTTGACCCATTCCTGTTACTCTTCGTTGCTGTGCAAACGCATCGGGAAACTCGCTAATACCAGTTACTTTTGACGTCATAATGAAACCTAATTTCTATTATTAATCTATTTTTGATACACCATTTTAATCACAACTTAATGATACAAATACACGGATTTGGCTTAAAAATGGTAATTTGATGCTCTTTATTGCTATTTTTAAAATATAAAAAAAGCCAGCAATTTAAGCTGGCTTTGGTGGGGTTGTGAGAGCCCTTAACTAATTAATTTAAAGCATTGAAATAAAACTATTCTCGGCGTTAATTACAACCATCGGGTTTACAGCAGACTTAGCAATTTGGGTTTGTGTAAAACAATCAATATTTGCAATGGCAATAACTATTTACCTTTATAAAAGCGTCCACAAAATCAGTACTCATAAATTAAAACTTATGACAAAGAGATTATCATTCATTCCTTGATAAATAATTTCTACACTGAATTTGTGGACACACAACAACTCTTTTCTTTTATTACTAATTTTTCTAGTTACGACTGTTTAATTAAATGTGTTCTCATTAGTTGAGGGTCAAATTCTACACCCGTCCCAATTATATCTGGCGCGCACGCTTGCCCATTTTCAAGCTTTAAAGGACGTGTTGTATATTCATCTATAGGGAATGAATGAACTTCTAAAAAACCAGCGTGAGGCTGAGATGCCAACAGTGATACATGTAGTTCATGCATGCCATGGCTACAAATAGGTAAATTATGGGTATATGCCATACTCGCTACATGTAACCACCCTGTTATGCCACCAATATTTGATGCATCTGGTTGTAAAAAACCTAATTTAGCTTGACTAATCGCATAGCCAAATTCGTGCAATGTATGCAAATTTTCACCCATTGCAAGCGGTATTGAAGTCGCTTGTGCTATGCGAGCAAAGCCTTTGTAATCATCAGGTATAGTCGGTTCTTCAAACCAGGTTATGTCGTATTTTTCAATTGATTTAGCAAAACGAATAGCTTGCTCAACAGTCATTGAGTAATTGGCATCTACCATAAGTATTTTATCTTTACCTATTAGCTCTCTTACTGCGGCTACACGTTCTATATCTTCTTTAAAGTTGGGTTTACCGACTTTAATTTTTACTGCATTAAAGCCACGATTTAAATAACCATCTATATTACTAAGCAGTTTTTCTTGGCTAAAGTTTAAATCTATTCCGCCTGCATAGCATTTTGTTTGGTCACTGCTACCACCCGCAACTTGCCATAATGGTGCATTTAAGCGCTTACACTTAATATCCCACAGCGCTATATCAACTGCTGAAATCGCAAAGCTAAGTAGTCCACCTCGGCCAACATAATGAAGATCCCACTGCAATTTGTCCCAAATTGCCATGATAGACATAGAATTTTGTCCAATTAGACCGGGCTTTATTTCATCGTTAAGGAGTGAATAAATTGCGCGACCACCTTTGCCGCCAGTGTAGGTATATCCCATCCCTTCATACCCGTCGTGAGTCATAATATGCACTGTAATAACTTCAAAGTGAGTGTGATCGCCATGCTTTGCATCACTTAACACTTCTGCTAGCGGAATTTGGTAATACTCGACTTTTACACTTTTGATTGTTTGTGATGATACTTTCATTAAGCCACCGAATTAGTTAACATGACACTGTTCATTGTTAACAATTTACAACAGGTATTTGTTGTTGTAAAGGTTATCTGTTTAATTAAGCGAAATTATCCGAAGGTCTGTTTATCTTTGAGAATTAAAATTTGTTCAAACTCGAGGCTATTTAATCGCAGCGTGAGATTTGTAACCTAGTGGGCTAAGTAAAAACCGAGCAAAGCTTCCGCGTCCTGCTCACGCCCCTTACCTTCATTCATGTAGGCAACAAAGAGTAAATAGCCCCTATCAAGCGTGCTTATAGGGGCTTTAATTTAACAATAGAATAACAAGACTATTTTAAATCAAGTGCCAATAGCTGTGTATGCGCTGTTATATAAACGCGGTTTTGTGATTGGTTAAACGTTAGATTAGCACTAATATTTGGCATTTCAATTTGAGCTAGTAGCTCAGCATTTTTATTAAATAACCATAACCCATTGGGACCTGTAGCAAATATAATCCCACTTTTATGTACCTTTAAACCATCTGGTAAGCCTTGGTCATGCTTAATTGCTGGTGGTAATTCATAAAATAAAGATTTACTTATCACTGCACCGCTGTCATTTAAATCATACTGATACCACGCAGGTTTATTAGCATTAGATGCCGCCACATATAAGGTTTTATTATCAGCTGATAATGCGACCCCATTAGGATAAATAAGATCACGATCCAATAAGGTAAGTTCCCCTGTATTTTTAAGTGAATATACCCCCTGAAACTTAAGCTCTTTGCCTTCATCATCTAATTGATTAGGTAAACCATAGGGTGGATCACTAAAATAAAGCATGCCTTGGTCGTTAAAAACGCCATCGTTTGGGCTGTTAAACTTTTGTCCATTATAATGACTTACAATTTGTAGGTATTGTGGTTTAGGCGTGCTTAATGGCGTCTTCATTTTTGATATAACACGTGAGCGCGATTGCAAAAGCACAAGCTCATTTTGTTTATTTACAATTAAACCATTTGAATAGCCACTATGCGCTAAGTACAAACTTGCACCTTTACCTGGTGTATATTTATAAACCTGATGATTAGGTATATCAGAATATAATAAATATCCTCCTTGATTAACCCAAACCGGCCCCTCTAGCCAGTCATAACCCGAAGCGAGGGTTTTAACATGGCTATTTAAGTTAAGCACTTCAAGCGCTTGCTCATTAAATATTTTGTAGGGGCCTTGCTCGAATAAAAGTGTGTTACTTTGCTTAGCAGATACACCCAAACAGAAAACACACACAGCGCTTAGTATATATTTAATTTTTTGCATTATTATACCTGCGTTCATACAACGATTTATTCACGCTTTTAGCTGCATCTACAAGCGGTTTGTAAGGAATGTCCGTTACATTTACAAAGCCTACATTGTAGTTTTCACCATCGTATGCTCGCCCAGTTAGTGGAGAGTCTATGTATTGAAACCAATGCGCACCAACAAAATATGGGTTATCTATAACGCTATTCATATATTTTTTGTATTTAGTACCACGCTCTTGCTGAGATTGAGTGTGTATAAGGCCTGGGTTTAATAGCCCAGAATCAAGCGCACCATTATGAAATTCACCTATAATGCTTGGCATGTCTATATCAGATAAAAATGCCCAAAAATCTTCATTTAATCCCTCTCGGTAATAGTTGTAGCTCATCACATCTACATGCGCGGCAGCGGCGGCTCTTATTTCAGGCGTCATACCCCAGTCAGCAAAACGTGCTCCCATATTCAGCTGATTTGGAAGGTGTTTAGCTATAGCCGCGTCAACCACTGCAAAATACTGATTAGCATAATGAAATAACATCGCTGATAAATCGATATTAGTTTGCTCGTTAAACTGCGTGAGTGCGACGCCTGCAGCAAACTCATCCCATGAGGCAATACGTGTATTCCATGCTTTATTAAGTTTGCTAATTTGGCTGTACTTATTTTTCATTAAGGTAACAAATTGTGCTTTAGTCGGGCTATTTTGGGCGTTATTTTTAAGTGTATTAATAGCAATACCATAACGTGAGGCGTCAGAATTCATCATGCCCCAGCTTTTTTCGTTATCAATAAATACACCAACACACCAAGGACTGTTTTTAACTTGCTGGGCTACTTTTGCAAGCGTTACATCAGCGCGCTCAACGAATAATGGATCAAATGGGTCAGGTAATGGGCTCCAGTAGTCGTTACCACTGCTTACCGTTTTGAAATTACCAATGATCCACGCATTAGCAAAGTAAGGTAATTGGTTAGTATGGTAATAGTCTTCTTCTATCCAATTACCAAAAGAAGTAAAGCCCCATGAAAGCATGCGTTTTACAGTGGTATTTTGCCACTGTTTCATTAAGTCGTTGTTGTTATGGGTTTGATATTTTCGCTCTAAATTAGCGCGATAAAAGCTAAACGTTTCACCTTTTTTAATTGCACCACTGTGAACTTCGCGTCTGTAGCCGTAATTATCTGCTAAAGGGTTATTTTGCTCGGGTAGCCAATTAAACATATCAGATCTTAGTGTTGAGCTTTTATAACGTGTTGACCACGCAGTTTTTGGAGCTGAATTTAATCCTAATGAATCCTCTGGTGTTAAATCATTAGCTTCGCGCTGCTTAATATAGCTTTGGTCAAAATCGTAACCGGTAATAGTTGAAGTATTTGCCATACGAACGTTATCAATGCCGGTTGAAAAAAACAGATAACCTTCTGGGTCGACTAAACTCCATTTCCCTTTGTATTTTTCAGTTCTAAAATATCCCGTTGCCTTTAATTGTGGGCCGTTTTTCCAGCCACTATATTTAGAACGTCCTTTCATTGGTGAGTTTTGTAAGTTAATTTGCTCTTTTTGAGAAATAACTTGTAGCTGCTCTGTTGAAGATACTTTATTGGTAAAGTCTAATTTTGCATTTTGCCCAAATTTATCAACTAACCCTTTTAGATAGTTAGTATCAAAATTAGTTGGCTTTATAAGGCGTAAGTTGTCTATTAAAATTCGTTTATCGTCAAGTAGCCCTTTTACTCCAAATGATATTTTTACAATGCTGCTAACGTCGATATTTTTTTGTCCGCCTCTATAGATTATTGGCGTATAACTGCTTTTCCAACTTGGTGGGTTTGAGCGAATACCTGAATTAACATTTAAATTTGCGCCTTTTAATTCTATGTAATACGTATTTTGAGACTTTGCTGGCACAACAACACTTCGAGTTTGAAATTGTCCCGACTTGTCTATTGTCTTTATGTATAGGTAAGTAGAAGCCTCATCAGGGTTTTGTATATCAAGTGCAAGGGCAAAGTTTCCTGTTGCTTGCCAATCCCATCCTTTTGGGTTTATAAATTCAAAGTCACTTTCTACATTAGATTTAGATTTTAATGTAACCGCTAGTTTATGGTTTCCACCTTCCTTTATTAATGTACTAAAGCCATTAATTGTATTTATATATTGGCTGTAATTATCCTGTTCAAAATCAAAAATTATATGCTCTTTTTTTAATGGAGTGGCTCCTTTAGTTGAATTTTGATCTGAAGCTTTCGCATTGTGACACCCTGCAAGTACCGATAAACAAAAAAACGAGGATGCTAATTTTACACTATAAGGATTGAGAAACATGTTGGCCTACTATTGTGCGTGTTTAAATGTGTACTTTTGAGCAATAATTGATAGCTAAAAAGCGTTAAAACTACACAAGATAATTACACACGCGACGATATAAAACAATTAACTGTTAACAATATAGTGAATTTTAGAAGCGTTATATAATAGAGGGAGCTATTAAAAAAATATAAATTATAGGTAAAAAACATAAAATTCAATACTTTAAACACTACTCTCCATAATCATTAGCAGATATTCTTTGAGGGTACTACGAGTAGATTTGTTACAGTAAAATAGAGTTAATGCCAGATTAACTTCTATAGTAAAGCAAACAGTTTATCGGCACTTTTAGTGGTTTAAACGCAAAATACAAAGTTATACTATAACATTGTTGATTCGTTAATTTTACGGTGTTATATTATATCACAACATAATAACCACGAACCAATATATCCATGACAAAGTTAACATTAATCTCCTCTGCTATTTTTTCTGTTTTATGTTCTCAATCAGCTTTGGCTGCAACCGTTACTGGTAAAGTAATGGATGATAAAAATCAACCAATTAAAAATGCCTCTATCCATGTGCATGGCAAAAACCAAAGCGTTAAAAGTAATGATTTAGGCGAGTTTGCTATCGATATAGATGCAAACAGCCAATTACATATTAGTAAAGACAACTACATAGACTCTCGTATTGCTGTTACCGAATCTTCAAATAATCTGTCTGTGTCACTTAAACCAACATCGGTTGAAACAGTGGTTGTTTATGCCTCTGCACTTCATAAGAACAGCCTAGAAATGATATCGCCAGTAAGCGTGCTCTCAGGTGATGAATTAAGAAATAAATCTAAACCAACACTTGGCGAAACTCTTAAAGGTTTACCAGGCGTAAATGCAAGTTACTTTGGCCCTGTATCATCAAGCCCAATTATTCGTGGTTTAGATGGTCCTCGCGTTAAAATTACGCAAAACGGTTTAGATGCCAGCGATGCATCACGCATTGGCCCTGATCATGCAACATCAAGCGATAGTTTAGCTGCAGAGCAAATTGAAGTATTACGTGGTCCAAGCACCCTACTTTATGGCTCTGGCGCTATTGGTGGTGTGGTAAATGTGGTTGATAACCGCATTCCTACTAGCAATATTGACGATTTAACAGGCGCGGCTGAATACAGCCACGACACTGTATCTAACGCAAATACAGTTGCTGCAAAGCTTGAAACTGGTAATGAAGGCTTTAACTTTCATTTTGATGGTACAAAACGCAGCGGCGATGATTACCAAACACCGACCTTTACTATTGCCGACGATGATGGCGATGTTGAAACCGAAAGCTCGGTAGAAAATACTTTTATTGATAGCGAAACACTCAACTTTGGTACCAGCTATGTTGGCGATCACTTAACGATTGGTTTTTCTTACGGTAGCATTGATACTGATTACGGTATTCCTGGGCATGAGCATCATCACGATCACGAAGGCGAAACTGAAGAAGAGCATGCAGAACATGAAGATGAAGCTGCTGAAGAGCCAGTTTATGCACATTTAGAGCAAGACCGCTGGCAAGGGCTTGTAAGTTACGCTCTTCATAATAACTGGATTGAAACCATCAACCTACGTGTTGGCTATACAGATTATTCACACAGCGAAATTGAAGATGGCGAAATTGGTACTACTTTTAAAAATAAAACGACTGAAGCACGTTTAAATGTAGAGCATAAGTTTGCTGATTGGCACGGAATGATGGGCTATCACTACAGCGATTCTGACTACGATGCAATTGGTGAAGAAGCATTTACACCCGCGAGTGTAACTACAACTAACGCATTATATTTACTAGAAGAGCGTGAATTTGGCGACGTGACAATAGAGCTTGGTGCACGTGTAGAAGATTACAAAATTGAAAGCCAAATCACGGCACACGAACATAGCCACGATGAAGTAGAAATAGATCATAGCGACGAAGAAACTATTGGATACAATAAAAGCTTTACCAATTTAAGCGCCTCTGCCGGTGCCATTTGGCAGTACAAGCCGGGTCATAGTATTGCGACAAGTATTTCTCACTCAGAAAGAGCTCCGCTTTCTGCAGAGCTTTTATCAAATGGTTTACACATTGCAACTGGCACTTATGAACTAGGTCTTGGTTACAACATTGAAGATAATGAAGCGCATTTTGAGCCAGAGAATATCAAGCAAGAAACCTCAACAAACCTAGATTTAAGCTTTAGACGTTTTAGCGGTGATTTTGGTTACACCGTTAACTTTTTCTATAACGATATTAAGAACTTTTATTTCCAAGAAAATACAGGTTTAGTTTACGATGAAGAAGATGGTTTAGAATCAGCTATTGGTGCACATGACGATGCTGTTGCGGTTTATCAGTTTACAAGTAAAGACGCAGAGCTTTATGGAATTGAGTTTGACGCACATTACCAAGTAACCCCAAGCGCTATGGTTAAAGTATTTGGTGACTCAACTCGTGCAAAACTAAAAGACGACGAAGGCAACTTACCGCGTATCCCTGCCAATAAATTAGGCTCTGAGTTACAGTACGATTTAGGTGACTTACAACTAACGCTTACAGGTACTCATTACTTTGATCAAAACGATGTAACTGCATTTGAAACAAAAACCGATGGTTATACGTTATTTGATGCACAAGCTAATTACCAATTAGGTTTAGGCAGTGTAGATGCACAGCTTTATATAAACGTGGATAACATTACTGATGAGTTAGGCTTTGTGCATAGCTCATTTATTAAAGATAAAGCCCCACTACCTGGCAGAAACTTCCGCTTTGGTATCCGTGGCTACTTTTAATAGCTGACAAGCTCTTTAGTTTATATATTTAAAAACCGCATTTTATTAAGGCGGTTTTTTATTTTTAGAATATATAATATCAACACGCAGTAATACTTAATCGATTTGAAGGATTAAACCTGACGCTAACTGCGTTAAGAATTTCTGATATACGACTGCATGGAGGCAGGAGGCAATGCAAGAGCAATTAGTGATAACAACTAAATAACGAAATTTTTGCCTTGTTATCGACACGATTTTCTTAGCGAAAAATAGATCACTTAATTAAGCTAATTGGTATAAAACTCTTAAATCACAAACACAAAAAAGCCGTATTCAAATTGAATACGGCTTTTTACACTTTTAAATTAAAATTTATTTAATTTAAGAAATGATTTCGTGTAGCTCAACATCAAATACAAGCGTTGAGAAAGGTGCGATTGCAGCACCTGCGCCACGTTCACCATAAGCAAGCTCATGAGGAACGTAGATACGCCATTTAGTACCTACAGGCATCATTTGTAATGCTTCAGTCCAGCCTTTGATCACGCCACCAACTGGAAATTCAGCTGGTTGACCGCGCTCGTATGAGCTATCAAACACAGTACCGTTAATAAGTGTACCGTGGTAATCAACACGTACTGTAGACTCAGCTGTTGGCTTTTCGCCTTCGCCAGTTGCTAGTACTTCGTATTGAAGACCAGACTCAGTTACTGTGATTTCAGGACGTTTTGCGTTTTCTTCTAAGAATGAAATACCTTCTGCAGAAAGTACTTTAGACTCTTCTTCACGACGAGCTTGAATCTCTTCGTTTATTTTTTCAAATGCAGCTTGGATCTCAGGGATCTCAACTTGAAATGCGCTACCAGCGTACGCATCTTTCATGCCTTCAAATACTGAATTTAGGTTTAAGCCTTCAAAAGGATTAGACTTAAGTTGCTCACCCATTTGTAAGCCAATACCGTAACTTGCTTTTTCAGCATCTGTAGTAAAATTATCTGACATAATGTGTTTTTCACGTTTTGTTAGTTAAAAGACGGGACTATGCTATCACAAAATAAACCGCGTTTGGGGCTAGTTTTTGCTGAGTTTTAGCTTAATTAGGCCAACAATATAACTACAAAGCGGCAAACTGAATAAAATTCCAACAAGTAGAGGCATTGTTAGTAATCCTGATTCGCCAAACAGTAAAAATGGCACTACAAGCAGCCCTATACAACCAATAAAAACAGAGCCAATAACTGGCCAATACTTATCGTATTTGGTAATAAGATGGGCAGCTAAAACATTAAAACCAACACCATAAATTAAAGCGGTAATTAATGGATACTCTGGTTGAGCATCTATAGCCATTTTTACTAATAAGCTAATAGCACTTTGATAGCAGTAACCAAATACCGTCCATAATAAAAGATGTTTTATTAATTTCTGCGAGGTTGGTAGGTTTGTTGCTTTAGTCATTTAGAAACTCCACAAAGCAAAAAACCGCCCATAAGGCGGTTTTTTTAAATAATGGTGGAGAGATAGGGATTTGAACCCTAGATGGGCTATAAACCCATGCCGGTTTTCAAGACCGGTGCATTCGACCACTCTGCCATCTCTCCGCACGGCGCGAATAATATGGCTAAATACATAACTTGTAAAGAGCTAAATAGAAATTAATATAAAATATTAACATATTGGATAAAATAGACCCACTTTGTTCTTTTGTTAAGCTCTTCACTTTAATAAAAGTGTAGTTAATGGACTAAAGTTAAACACATTAATAATATTGTTTAGGTCTACGTGCAATCCAAGAGCAGATTAAACAAGCCAATATACTCAGTGCGGTAAAGGTAACGCCTTGAAAAATTAAATCGAATCGATTTAAATCATCACTTGGTACTACAACAAACATAAAAGCTGGTAGCACACTAAGCGATAAAACGTAGCAACATACTTTAAATGCACGCCCAAAGTCGAAACGTTTGGACTGGTGCATCCACCATGTTAACAACACAAGCATACCCATCGCTGAACCGGCTATAAAGTGTGATGCATTTGTGCTCATTGCAACATACAGTGTTACAAAAGCACCAATGATTCCCCAAATTGACCATGCTAGCCAATTCTCTTTTTCACGTAAAAATAAATTTCCCATAGTTTTCGTCTTCTTTATCGTTATTTTTATTAAGACTTTCCATAATGTATCAAAAAACAACCGATTAAAAAACAAACTGAAGAAGATTTAGTAAATTTAGTGCTTCCAAGCGCTTCTTTCAGCCAAGTCATTAACTCTTGAATAATACTCTTTGTAACCTTAATGAATTATGACTATGTAAGTTGCGCGAAGTTCATACTATTTCACAAATTACTAAAATAGTTTTCAGGCTTATGGCGAGGCGACTTTTTACAATCGACTTCGGGTGTACCTATATATAAATACCCTACTATTTCATCTTGCTCATGTAAGTTAAGCGCTTTTTTAACCGCGCTACTTTGTGCAAAGTAGCCTGTGCGCCAAACACCGCCTAACCCTTGGGCAAATGCAGCTTGTTGCATCGCTAATACACTACAGCCTGCGCTTTGTACTTGTTCTATTCGAGGAACTTTTGGGTGTTCTTGATATTTAGCAATTGCTATTACAATCATAGGCGCACGAAGGGGAAGCTCTTTAGCACGGTTAATTACTTTTTCTTCTTGTTGCTCTGCCACTGCACTTTGATGGTAAATTTCACCCAGTTTATTGCGTGCATCACCTTGAGCAACAATGAACTGCCACGGTGCTATACAGCCATGATCAGGAACACGTAATGCTGCTTGCTTAATTATGTCGAGCTGCTCAGGCGTAGGGCCCGGCTCTGTTAGTTTAGAGTCTGATTGGCGGGTAAGTAAAAGCTCGATAGCGTTCATAACGATTCCTCAAAATTCAAAACGCTAGAGTAACATTTAAACCCTTAAAAAATAAATACCGAGAAATTAAAATGCAAAACGGCCGCAAAGGGTTAATCTATGCGGCCGTTAGTAAAGTAGATTGAATACGTTATTCTTTTACAATATTTCGCCTTAACCAGTAATCTATACTAACAAAACGCCCACCGCCCATAAAAAACAAGCTAAGAAGCATAGCAAAATAAATTGCCGAAAATTCTATACCGTTGTTTAAAATAGACGGCTTGCCCTTTTCGTATAGATAATCAGGAAACCCGTGTTCTTCAACCAAATCACGAATTTCACCTATTCGGTCTTGTACTTCTAGTGAGTTTTCAAGGCTTTCTTTAGCGCCCGGAATTGATAACCAATCGAGCACTAGCGCAGCACTTGTTTCTGGATTAGTTGGTGCTATTGCAAACCAACCATTATGCCAATGCACTGAGGTTGCAGCGACAACCATTGTGAACATAAGTGGGATACTGACCAAGCGAGTTAAAAGGCCAAGTAATAAAAACCAACCTCCTAAAAATTCACTCCAGCCAGCTAAAAAAGCTAGTAAGTCAGGAAACGGTAATCCTAAACCCCATTCATTATTACCAAACCATTGAACTACATCTGGAGATGCTAAAAAGTTATCAAAGAAACCTTCTGTCTCACCGCTTATAGCAAGTTTGTTATAACCTGCAATGATCATAACAGGGGCTAAAATCAAGCGAAATAGCAATGCAGGTAAACCATCTAAAAATGATAGTTTACCCAATATTGCATCATAAAGATTGGTTAGTTTGTTCATGCGTATCCTGTGTGTTCACTGTTTATTAAGTTATAGACTATAAACAGCAAAGACCGCATGAATTGATAAACTATTTCAATTTATTTACAAAGGTTAAATACTTCTAGCGACCTGAAGTGCTTCAAAAATAGCGCGTTTAGCATCAATAGCTGCAGCTAGTTTAGCTCCGCCTATAACATGTACCTTTGCGTTATCTGTGTAATTTTCTAGCACTTCGTTATTAGAAACCTGGCCAATACAGGCAATAACCGTGTCTACTGGCAGTACTTGAGTTTCACCAGCAACATTAATAGTTAGTCCGCTTTTATCAAAGCTTTGGTATTGGCAATCAGCAATTTGCTTAACGCCATGCTGCTTAGCAACTTGGCGATGTATCCAACCCGTTGTTTTACCAAGCTCGCTACCAAAACGACCCGCACTGCGTTTTAACATATACAATTGACGTTCGTCTTTATGAGGTTGGGCTTCACACTCAATCCCCCATTGCGTTTTAAACTCGCTAATAGTTTGCGATTTATGTTCGCTTAAAAACGCAACCATATCAAAACCTATACCACCGGCACCTAAAATAGCAATTGATTTACCTAGCTCTACTTCGCCGCGTATAACTTCGTCATAAGCAAATACACGCTTATCATCGCTACATTTAATAGAGGCTTCACGCGGCCTAACGCCCGTTGCAAATACGATGTCATCATAGCTTTTAAGCATTGAATCGTCATAAGATTTACCAAGCTCTACAGTTACTTTTAATCGCTCAAGCTCATTAGTGAAGTAAGTAAGAGTATGGTTAAAGTCTTCTTTGCCCGGTATTTGCATAGCTAAATTAAATTGGCCACCCATTTGCGGTTTTTGATCAATTAACGTGACGTTATGCCCTTTTTGAGCCAAGTAACAACTTGCCGATAAACCAGCAGGGCCTGCACCGACTACTAATACGTTTTTAGCTTTGGTTGCTTGCTCTAACGGGTAATCTAGCTCAAATGCAGCTTGTGGATTAACTAAACACGTAGCACGTTTATTTTTAAATACGTGATCTAGACAACCTTGGTTACACCCTATACAAATATTAATTTGCTTAGATTGATTATTTGCGTATTTATTAAAAAACTCTGGATCGGCAAGTAGCGGCCTTGCCATAGAAATTAAATCAGCCTCGCCTGCATTTAAAATATCGTTAGCTATTTCTGGAGTATTAATTCGGTTAACAGCAATAACTGGCACGCTCACCACGTCTTTTAAACGTTTTGATGCTTCTTTAAATGCACCTGGCGGCACCATACTCGCAATAGTCGGTACACGCGCTTCGTGCCAACCAATACCTGTGTTAAATATATCAACACCCGCTTTTTCAAGCTCGGTAGCTTGTATGACAACTTCCTCTGGTGTTGAACCGTTTGGAATTAAATCAATAACCGACAATCTAAAAATGATTAAGAATTGCTCAGATACTTTTGCTCTTACAGCTTTAACTATTTCAAGCGCAAGTCGCATTCTATTTTCTAGGCTGCCACCAAATTCATCTTCACGTTTATTGGTGTGCGGCGCCATAAACTCATTAATCAAATACCCTTCAGAACCCATAACTTCAACGCCATCGTAGCCAGCTTTTTCAGCCATATAGGCAGAGTGCGCAAAGTCTTTAATCGTTTTTTTAATCGAGCCAAGCGACATCGCTTTAGGTTTATAAGGATTAATAGGTGCTTTTATTGCACTTGGTGCTTGATTGAATGGATGGTACGCATAACGTCCAGCGTGTAATAATTGCAAACAAATTTTTCCGCCGTGTTTATGCACAGCATCTGTGTAAGCGCGGTGCTTAAATACATCGTAATAACTATTAAATGAAGATGAAATAGGTGTTAATTTGCCACGTAAATTAGGGCTGTATCCGCCCGTAATTAACATTGCGGTACCGCCTTTTGCACGTGCTTCATAAAATGCACGTAAGCGTTTGCGATTATGCCATCCCTCTTCAAGGCCTGTATGCATTGAGCCCATCACTAAGCGGTTACGTAATTGTGTGTGTTTTAGTTGTAATTGTTGTTCTAACATCTTGTGCCCCGTCAACTGGTCTAACCTGTATACATTAGCTAATTCTGCTTTAATGGCAAGTAATAAGCAATATGTGCCTTCATTTAATTAAAAAAAGCCATAAAAACATGTATTAATAGCACCTCATAAACACTTCGTTACGATTTAGCAGTTAAATTTATTTTTATTCTAGGCTAAGATGGAACTAATGTATTAACTGTACCAAATTAAGGAGCTATTTTGATAGCAAAGGTATTTAAAGGTATTTGGGCTGGAATTAACTTTTCTCGTCGTTTAATACTCAACATTCTGTTTTTATTACTGGTAATTGTTTTCTTAGTGTCACTCTCAAGTGACGACGATAAAATAATAGTTGAAAATGGCTCTGTGCTTAGGCTTAACCTAAATGGCCCTATTGTTGAAGAAAAAACATACATAGATCCGGTCGAAGCTGCAATTAGTGATGCAACTTCTGGTTCTGAAGCGCCAAGCGAAATATTACTCGACGATATTGTTGAAGTAATAAACGAAGCGACTAAAGACGATCGCATTACGGTGATGCTGCTTGATTTACAAGAAATGCCTAAAGCACATTTAAACAAACTTAAGCAAATTACCAATGCTATTGATGCATTTAAACAAGCTGGCAAAAAAGTGATTGCATCGGGTTATTACTATACCCAAGCACAATACTATATTGCATCACATGCTGATGAAATAGCTATGCACCCATACGGTAGCGTAGGTATTGAAGGTTACGGCATGTATCCGCTTTACTTTAAAGATGCACTTGAAAAGCTTGAAGTAACGCAGCATATTTTCCGTGTTGGTACATTTAAGTCAGCAGTAGAACCTTTCATTCGGAACGACATGTCTGAAGCAGCCAAAGAAGCTAACCGTGTTTGGTTGGGCGCTCTTTGGAGTGAATACAAACAAGATGTTGCTGCGGTTCGCCCATTTGATGAGTCAAATTTCGACGAGACAATGGACGTATATCTTGAAAAAATGAAAGCTGCAGATGGCGATGCAGGTAAATATGCACTTGACCACCAGTGGGTTGATTCTTTAAAAACAAATCAACAAGTTCGCAAACAATTAATTGATTTAGTTGGCGCACAAGAAGATGGCAAAACATTTAAGCAAGTTTCATTTCGTGAATACTTAAGCTTGGTTAAACCACCGATTGAATTTGATAACCCTATTACCGAAAAAGTCGCCGTTGTAGTTGCTAAAGGTACAATTGTGGATGGTGAGCGTAAAGCTGGCGAAATTGGTGGCGACTCTACAGCAGCCCTACTTCGTAAAGCACGCCTTGATGACAAAGTTAAAGCGGTTGTACTGCGCATTGATTCAGGTGGCGGTAGTATGTTTGCCTCTGAAGTTATTCGTGCAGAAGTATTAGCGCTTAAAGCTGCTGGTAAGCCTGTTATTGCCTCTATGAGCTCTGTAGCTGCATCAGGTGGTTATTGGATTGCCTCTGCTGCAAACGAAATCTGGGCAGCACCGAGTACTATTACAGGGTCGATTGGTGTGTTTGGTACGTTTATGACATTTGAAAAAACCTTATCTAAAATTGGTGTTTATTCAGATGGCGTTGCAACAACCGAAATGGCTGGTTTTTCTATCACTCGTCCCCTAAACGAAAAAATGGGTCAAGTAATTCAGATGAGCGTTGAAGAAGCATACGGTCGCTTTTTAAACGTTGTCGCTGATGCCCGTAATATGACGCCTGAGCAAGTTGATAAAATTGCCCAAGGCCGCGTATGGATTGCATCTCAAGCACTTGAACTAGGTTTAGTAGACAAACTTGGTGATAAACAAGATGCTATAAAAGCAGCTGCAGCACTTGCAAAACTTAATCACTATGAAGTTAAAACCATTAAACAAGATTTAAGCTCGCAAGAAAAAATGATTCAAAATATTTTTGGTAACGCGTCTATTAAATCGATGCTTGGTTTACAAACACAAAAAACATCTGTGTTAGCAACGCAAGCTAACTTGCAAAGCGTTATTAACCAATTAAGTACTGAAGTTGAAAACCTTAAAGATTACAACGATCCACAAGGTGTATATGCACGTTGTTTAGTGTGTAATGTTGCACAATAAAAGTGCATAGCTTTACCTAATCAGCTGTATTTAAAGTTACTTAACGTTATACTAAGCCCAGTTTTTTTACTGGGCTTTTTTTATGAAACGTAAACGCATTTATATCGCTTATACTGGCGGTACTATAGGTATGAAAAAATCGAGTCGAGGTTATATTCCTGCTGAAGGTTTTTTAACAGAAACCGTAGTGAACAACGCAGAGTTTAACCGTGATGAAATGCCTTTGTTTGATATTCACGAATACTGCCCTCTTATAGATTCTTCAGATATGTCTCCTGAGCATTGGCAACTTATTGCTGATGACATTAAAGATAAATACCAAGATTATGATGGTTTTGTTGTGCTTCATGGCACCGATACAATGGCGTATACAGCCTCAGCACTATCGTTTATGTTCGAAAACCTAACTAAACCTGTGATTGTAACTGGCTCACAAATTCCGCTTTCTCAATTACGCTCAGATGGTCAAGTAAACCTTCTGAATGCAATGTATTTAGCGGCAAATTATCCAATTGCAGAAGTAAGTCTATTTTTTAATAACCAACTGTTTAGAGGTAACAGAGCAACTAAAGCCCACGCCGATGGATTTAATGCATTTGCGTCGCCTAATCTTGATCCCTTAGCGTTATCGGGTATTAGTATTCAACTTATTAAAGGCCAACTTAGTCCTTATGTTGAAAATGAGCTGCAAGTTACTCCTATTACACCTCAACCCATTGGTGTGCTTTATTTATACCCTGGTATTAGTCAAGAAGTGGTTAAAAGCTTAGTTAATGGCAATATTAAAGCCTTGGTGTTGCTTAGTTTTGGTGTAGGTAATGCACCGCAAGATCCTAACTTTTTATCAATACTTGAAGAAGCAAGTAAACGTGGCGTCGTTATTGTTAATTTAACCCAGTGCTTAAAAGGCCATGTAAATATGGGCGGCTATGCAACGGGTAATGCACTGTTAAATATTGGTGTTATTAGTGGATACGATATGACCCTTGAAGCGTGTTTAACTAAATTACATTATTTATTTAGCCAAAAGCTAGAAGTAGAGACGATTCGTCATTTAATGCAAGACAATTTACGTGGTGAATTAAGCCGTTAAATCTCACCGCGCCTAAAATACAAAAGGCACGCTAAATAGCGTGCCTTTATCGTTTTAAACAACTGTTTATTACCTAACTTTAGCGTCGATATCTACTAAGTCAGTTAAATGGCATGTTTCACCGCTATGGGTTTTAACGCCGTGCTCACCAAAGTAATCACGCTGGGCTTGAACTAAATGCCCATTACTCGGTGTGGTTAATGTTGCTAAATACGTTTGTGTAGCACCCAATACAGGGAATGCTAAACCAGTCATTATTGCTTGTCCGGTAATTTTGCGCAAAGAGTTAGACTCTTTCTCAAGGGTATCAATAAATTCAACACCTTGTGCAACGCTATCAAGGTAGTCAGCACGAATAATACAACCAGAACGCCACGTTTGAAGCGTTTTAGATAAATCAACTTTCCACTGATGAGTACGTGATGCACCTTTAATTAACGCTAAACCTTGGCGATACGCTAGTAAGCTTGCAAGTAAGAACGCTTCTTTTAGCTCTTCTAAATCAATTTCAACATTGTTAGTTGATTTAGATGCATACGTCATCTCTTGTGCAGCCGTTGTATTACATGCATTAGTTAAATGACGAGCTTGTACAGCAGCAACAAGTGAAGGAACTGCAATACCAAGTTCTAGTGCATTTTGCGCAGTCCAAAGACCAGTACCTTTAGCGCCAACTTTATTATCAATTAAGTCCGCAAGCGGTACATTATTATGATTTTCAAGTGACAATATGTGGCTAGAAATAGACAGTAAGTAGCTATTTAATTGACCTTCTGACCAGTCATTAAATATCTCGGCCACTTCTTTTGGAGAACGATTAGTGCCTAAACGAAGTAATTGGTACACTTCTGCAATAAGTTGCATAAGTGCGTATTCAATACCGTTATGAACCATCTTTACAAAATGACCACTTGCTGATTGACCAACACGTGCAAAACACGAGTCACCATTATAGCTAGCAGCTACTTTTTCAAACCATGGCTCAATACGTTCCCAACCACCCTCAGAACCACTTGCCATCATTGCAGGACCATGGCGAGCGCCTTCTGCACCGCCAGAAATTCCCATAGTGGCAAATTCAAATTTATTTTGGTATTTAAGTTTACGCGTTATACCGTCTTTATAATTACTATTACCGCAATCGACAATCATATCGTCACAGTTAACGCCGGCCTCTACAAGTTCATTACAAACTGTATCAACTAACTCACCAGCAGGAACAAGTAATAAAATAGAACGAGGTGCCTCTAAACGCCTTACCATGTCTCTTAAATCAGAGACAATGTGAAGCCTATCAGCCATGCCTTGTGATTTAGCACAACTTAGTAACTCTTCACCCGCATGTGGGTTTTTGTCATAAGCGACTAGCGTTATCCCTTTTTCAATCAAGTTTAGGGCAAGATTTTTTCCCATAACGCCTAACCCTACTAATGCAACTTGCATCTAGTGTCCTCCTCGGTAACAACTATTTGGTTAGAAAATTCAGTGTATAAATTAAATAATACCGCGTGCATTATACTCATACAGTCATAAAATACTAATTATGAGTCAATACAACATGCTTTTTTATTACAGATAAATAAGCTACGTAATTATATCAAACATCAATGGTCTCGGGGTGACTAAAAGCAAAGCTAATTGAAATTAAGATCATTGACGCATTCTGACACCGGTGTCATAATGATGACACAATAGTTTTGTATAAAATAGTGGCAAACCTTTGAAGTTTGCACATAACTAAAATATTTTATTCTAATATAGATATTTTAAGTCAACAAAATAACGTCAACATGCTTTCACCAAGCAAACAGGAGAAATTGATGCTAAGACGCACGAAAATAGTCGCTACCCTTGGACCTGCTACCGATAGAGATAACAACTTAGAAAAAATTATTATCGCTGGGGCTAATGTAGTACGTTTAAACTTCTCACATGGTGTTGCCCAAGATCATAAAGACCGTGCACAAGCTGTACGCGATATTGCAAAAAGATTAGGCAAGCATATTGCTATCCTTGCTGACCTTCAAGGCCCTAAAATCCGCGTTTCTACTTTTAAAGAAGGTAAAGTAACGCTTGCTGTGGGTGCAAAATTTACCCTTGATGCAAAAATGGAAAAAGGCGAAGGCGACATAAACTCTGTAGGTATTGATTATAAAGAATTACCTAACGATGTAAGCCCTAACGATTTACTACTTCTAAATGACGGCCTTATTCAATTAAGTGTTGATGAAGTAGCTGGGCATTTAGTGCATTGTACAGTCACTGTTGGCGGTGTTTTATCTAATAATAAAGGTATTAACCGTTTAGGTGGTGGCTTAACTGCTCCAGCATTTACTGAAAAAGACAAAGAAGATTTAATAACTGCCGCTGAAATTGACGTAGATTACATTGCCGTATCATTCCCACGTAGTGGCGACGATATGCGCTACGTACGCTCACTTGCTGAAGCTGCTGGTTCAAAAGCACAGTTACTTGCTAAAATTGAACGTGCTGAAGCCGTTGAAACCCAAGAAGCTGTTGATGACATCATTTTGGCGTCTGACGCTGTAATGGTTGCTCGTGGTGATTTAGGTGTTGAAATTGGTGATGCTGCTCTTATGGGCAAGCAAAAACTAATTATTCGTCGTGCTCGTTCATTAAACCGTACTGTAGTAACAGCAACGCAAATGATGGAATCGATGATTGATAACCCTATGCCTACACGTGCAGAAGTTATGGATGTTGCAAATGCTGTTCTTGATGGAACAGATGCTGTAATGCTTTCAGCTGAAACAGCTGCAGGTGATTATCCTGAAGAAACAGTTGCGACTATGGCACGCGTTTGTTTAGGTGCTGAATCGCAAAAAGAAACGCACGTTTCTAAACACCGTTTAGATAGTCGCTTTTCTAACAATGCTGAATCAATTGCGCTTTCTGCTATGTATGCAGCTAATCACTTAGATTCTGTTAAAGCAATTATCACACTTACTGAATCTGGTAGTACGGCTAAATTAATGTCGCGTATCAGCTCAGGCTTACCAATCTACTCGCTTTCACGTCATGCCAGTACATTAGGTCAAACAGCACTTTATCGTGGTGTTTACCCAGTATTTTTTGATTCTACAAAAACTGAAAAAGACGGTATGGTAAAAGCCGCGCTTGATACTTTAGTTTCTCAAGGCTCTTTACAGTCTGGCGACACAGTAATTATTACTCACGGTGACTCAATGGAAACGGTGGGCGCAACTAACACAATGAAAATTGTGACTGTTGCGTAATTAAACGCCGAATATAAAAAATGCGAGCTTAGCTCGCATTTTTTGTGTCTGTAATAAAAGCGTTGGCTTTAACTTGCTAATGCCGCTTTAACCTTATCTCGGTAGCTACGGCTCACTTTTAATTCTTGGCCATTTTCAAGTACTAATAAATACTCACCACTTACTTGTGTAACCAGTTTACTAATTTGTTTTGTATTTACTATTGCGCTGCGATGTACACGCACAAATAACTGAGGGTCGAGCTCTTGCTCAAGCTCTTTCATTGTTTTACGTAGAATATGCGTTTGTCCGTCTTCACAGTGCAAACACATATAGTCACCTGCTGCATCAACCCATTGGATAGTCGCTACTGGTACACGAATAATTTCACCCTGCTCTTTTACAGCAAGCGATTCTGGGTAACGTCTGTCTGTTAGCATATCGCCAGTGGCTAATTTTTTAAGTATTTCTTCGCAATTGTTACCAGTAATACCGGCTACAAAACTCGCTAGTTTTTTCTTATGGGCGTTGTCTTGCTGCGTTTTTAAGTAGGTATGCACTTTTTCTACCGCCTGTTTTAGTCTGTTATCATCAACGGGTTTTAAAATGTAATCGAGAGCATGAATTTCAAACGCTTTTACAGCAAACTGGTCAAAGGCCGTTACAAATACAATCGCTGGTAATGCTTTTGAGCTTTCGCTAAGGGCTCTTGCTACTTCAAAGCCATTCATACCTGGCATTTGAATATCTAAAAAAACCAAATCAATTTTCTCGCTTTGACACATTTCAATTGCATCAGCGCCTGAACTACACAATTTAATTACTTCAATATCAGAGTATTCTTCGAGCCTTACCGCTAAACCTTTTCGTGCTAACGGTTCATCATCAACAATGAGTGTTTTTATTTTAGTCATTTTTCACAGCCTTCTCAAAAGGTACTCGCAGATTAACTTTTAATCCACTTGGCGTATTATGTGATAATACAAACGAATAATTATTTTCATACAACGTTTTTAATCTATCTTTGGTATTAGCGACACCTACGCCTTGAGCGTTAACTAATTGGCCATCGAGTATGTCAGTACCTGGGCCGTTGTCGCCCACTTCTAGTAATAACTCATTCGCAAATACCTGTGCTTTTATATCAATTACTCCACCTTCTGTTAGATGGGCAATAGCATATTTAATCGCGTTTTCTATAATAGGTTGCAAGATTAAGCTCGGTACTAAAGCCTCTTTAGCTTGCTCGCTTATATCTACATTTACCTTTAATCGCTCATCAAAACGTACACGTTCTATTTCTAAGTAAAGCATGAGCGCATGTAACTCTTGCTCTAACGGTACTTTTTTTATTGGATCGGTATTTAATGTATAACGCAGAAAGTCACTTAACCTTGCTACCATTAAGTTAGCATCTTTGTTTTCTTTAACCAAAATTAAAGTAGAAATAGCGTTAAGTGTATTGAATAAAAAATGGGGGTTAAGCTGATACCTAAGCATTTTTAATTGCGCTTCGTGTGCCATAGTTGTGGCTTTTAGTGCTTTTTGTCGCTCACTTTGTAATAACTGGTAATATTTAACACCAAAGTACAAACCACTCCAACATAAAATAATATATACAGAATCTAAGCCTTGCTGCAGGTAATAAAACCACTCCTCTGGTCTATAACCATGGCGGTATATCTCCCATAGATTAAATTTTTGAACGACAGCCCATAGAGTGCCCGTTATATAAGAGGCACCAAATACTACAATCATTAATACCAAAGGCGAGGCATTCCAAATTTTACGGTAAATATACCTAAGCGGCACTGTCATCAAACAACCAGCGTAAGCATTCAATAAAATAACAAATACGTATATATCACGCATTTCAAATACTTTAGAGCCAATATAATTTACTAACGCATAACCAATCCAGCCTGCAATTTGCAAAAGCCAAAAAAAGCGTTGTCTGTTATCGACTAAAGATTGCCAGTTCAAAATAGATGTTTACTCCGTATAGTTAAAGACTAATTCCATAAAATAGGCGCTTGTTATTCTTTATTATTTTTACCTATGTAGGGCTGATTTTAATAAAATTAGATAGTCTTATTATATAGATTTATGAGTTTGCATAGCACTACAGCCTACCTTGCTTTTTAATAGTCTTACCGCAAACAAATAGTAGATACACTAAAAAAGCGAAAGGTTATTCACCTTTCGCTTTTTAAATATAAATAGCTTTGTGTAAATTAAGCTAGTTTGTCTGATGCTACTTTGTATGTTGGATCTTCAATCACATTCACTTCAACCAAATCGCGTGCTTTATGAAGCAACTGCGTACAGTCTTTACTTAAGTGACGTAAGTGAAGTTGTTTACCTGCTTTTGTGTACTTATCAGCAAGTGTGTCAATTGCTTCTATTGCACTGTGATCAGATACGCGGCTATGCTTAAATTCAACAATTACATTTTTAGGGTCATTTTTAACATCAAATAACTCTGCAAAGTTTTTAACTGAACCAAAGAAAAGCGGGCCATGTAACTCATATACTTTAGCGCCTTCTTCATCAATATAGTTAGTTGTGTATATGTGCTTAGCATGCTGCCAAGCAAATACTAATGCAGATACAATAACACCTACACATACTGCAATCGCTAAATCGGTAATAACAGTCACACCCGATACAAGTACTATTACGAAAGCGTCAGATAGAGGCACACGCTTCATCATTTTAAAGCTGGCCCATTCAAACGTACCTAATACAACCATAAACATAACACCAACAAGTGCAGCTAGTGGGATCATCTCAATTAAGCTTGAAGCGAATATGATGAACGCAAGCAACATCAATGCAGCACTTATACCCGATAAGCGAGAACGACCACCTGAGTTAATGTTGATCATTGATTGACCAATCATTGCACAACCCCCCATTGCACCAAACATACCACAAGTAATATTTGCAGCGCCTTGGCCTATACACTCTTTATTACTGTGACCACGAGTTTCTGTAATCTCGTCAATTAAGCTAAGCGTTAATAATGATTCAATTAAACCAATAGCCGCTAAAATAAGTGCATAAGGAAAAATAATTTGTAGCGTTTCGAAAGTAAACGGTACCATAGGAATATGAAACTGAGGTAAACCGCCTGCAATTGTTGCAGCTTCGTCGCCTGTCATTCCTTTTAAGAAATCAACTACGGTATGCGCTTCTAAGTCCAAACCAATAACTAAAGCGGTCACTGTAATAATAGCGACTAATGTAGAGGGTACAGCCGTTGTTAGTTTAGGTAAAAACTGAATAATAGCCATGGTTAAAGCCACTAAACCAAGCATAATATATAACGGGTTACCCGTCATCCATTCTTGTCCGCCCATACCATCAGGCACTTTAAATTGTCCTAACTGAGCAAGAAAAATAACAATAGCTAAGCCGTTTACAAAACCAAGCATTACCGGATGAGGAACCATGCGGATAAACTTACCGAGTTTAAATACACCCGCGAGTATCTGCAGTATGCCCATGAGCAATACGGTCGCAAATAAATACTCAACACCATGATCAAGCACTAAACTTACCATAACAACAGCTAGTGCACCGGTTGCACCTGAAATCATACCAGGGCGGCCACCAAATATAGCCGTGATTAAACCAACGATAAACGCGGCATATAGACCAACTAAAGGTTCTACATTTGCAACAAAGGCAAACGCAACAGCTTCTGGCACCAAGGCTAGCGCCACAGTTAATCCAGATAGAATATCGTTTTTAGCAGAGCTAGGCGCCCTACTGAGTAAGTTAAACATTGAGTTCCTCAAATGGTGTAATGGGTATCAAAAAAAGCGCTAAATTCTACCAAATTAGCGCTCAGTTAACAATTGTCATTATGTGGTTAAACTAAACTAAAAGAGGTTTAGCTTTTAAAAGAAGTGCTTTTATAAAGGGAGGGAAGTACTACGTTTTACACATGTCATTGTTACATTAGAATGTACTTCTTGTACATATTCTAAGCTTAGTAAATTATCGCGTACAAAGTGCTCATAACCTTCTATGCCTTGTGAAATTATGCGTAGCATAAAGTCCATTGTTCCGGCCATGGTGTAACACTCTGTTACTTGATCATAACTCATTATAAGTTTTTCAAATTCAGCAAGGTTCTTTTTACCGTGATTTGATAAGCGCACATGTGCATATACAAGCATATCAAAGCCAAGTTTTTTCTCATCTAAAAGAGCCACTTTGCTTTTTATATAACCATCTTGCTCTAGCTTGGCAATTCGACGCCAGCATGGAGACTGAGACAAGCCTACTTTATCAGCAATTTCTGCGGTTGATAAACTAGCATCTTGTTGTAAAAGTGCCAATATTTGGCGATCTACGTGATTTAGAGACATTTTATTTCTTATTTATCAAATAAACTGGTTAAATTATACAACTATTTTAAAACTCAGTCTGCTTATTTTTAATTTTTATGCAGTTTGCCAAACTTCAAATAAGTAACTTAACCAAACTTACCACTCACAAAAGGGTTTGTTTGTTTTTCAAATCCAACCGTAGTGTCGCTCCCATGCCCTGCCAATATTTTAGTATTATCAGGTAAGGTTAGAATATGCGTCTTAATCGATTCTATAAGTTGTTCGCTGTTCCCCTTAGGGAAATCAGTTCGCCCTACTGAGCCTTTAAAAATAACATCACCTACAATAACGCATTCATTCTCTTGTTGATAAAACACAATATGACCAGGTGTATGCCCTGGGCAATGCTTCACTAAAAAGCTAAGTTTACCTACGCTCACGGTATCGTTATGGTTTAGCCAAATATCCGGATAAAAAGGCTCAATGGGTTTAAACCCGAACATTTGTGCTTGCATAGGTAAGTTTTCAAACCAGAAGTACTCATCTTTTTGTGGGCCAATAATTTGTACGTTAAATTGATTACGTAAAATATCAGCCCCACCCACATGATCTAAATGCCCGTGCGTTAACCAAATAGCACTTAATTCTAGTTTATGCTCATTAAGGGCTGCTACTATTTTATCAGGGTCGCCACCTGGGTCTATGACTACGGCTTGTTTAGTTTCACTACACCAAATAATACGACTATTTTGTGCAAATGCAGTGACGGGTATGGTTATAATTTGCATATTAGATTTCTTTACTTTTTTGATCCGGGATAACAACTTCTTCTTCAAATGACATCAATATTGGGTACTTTAAGTACGCTTGATCATAAAATGGACTTTGCTCATATAACCAGTTTAATCTCGCATCAGCGTCGCTTTCGAAAGATTTATCTTTAAGCTTTTCATCAAACTTAAGCGCTAGCTTTGGATTGTCCTTTAGCATTTGGCGTGCAAACGGAATTAGTGCATAGTTTTCCATGTACTCAGTACGCTGAAAAATAGTATTAAATTCCCCCCATGCAAAAAACGAATCTGGTGCTTCAGGGTGCAATAAATGCACAGCAAGCTCACCTGCTTTTTGTTGAGTATTGACTTGATACCAACCATCTAAATCTACATTTATAGCAGGGACATAATCAAAACTTGCTGACACTCTAAAACGGCCTTCAAATGGTGCTTTATCAAACGTGTAGTCTGCCACCTTTGCTACTTTTAAAGGCTGTGTGTTTGCCCCTTCAAGCTTATTAATAGAGACACCATGTAACTTTAGTTTCTTAATAATATTGCGATATACAGGCGGAATAAAAAAAGCTTTAGGTACTTCAACTGTATGTTGTACATCTTTTTGCCAATAAATAGGTAAGTCGGTATATGTATGTGCTTTACCCAAATACTTCACTTCATTTTGGCCTGAGAGCGCATTCATGCTTGATGAATACTCAATACCTTTAAACTGCGCAATCGTATCAGCTTGCTTGGAATAGCCACGCTTTACTATTAACTGTTTAGGAACAAATTCCTGTTCTTTTTTTACTGCATTAGCTAATTCATGACTGTGCTTTGATAGCGCAGTAATAGCACCATCTAAAAATACGTAAGTTCCTAATACACGTTGCTTGTAAGGCTTCAATGAATGATTTTCAACTAAAATAGTCGGTAATGACTTTAAATCACCCCAACCATTTGAAAAGCGCGGCGTAGCAACCCATCCCGCTAATCCTTTTTTAAAGTCGCGCTTGTCCATAACAAAAACAAGTGGCCCTGGCATGTGCCCTTGCTTAGCTAGCGTATCGTCAATCAGAGGTTTAAAAAACTGGTTTAGTGCATCAGATACCGCAGGCGACTCGCTTGAAAATACCGGATTGTAGCCATAAGTCACATCGTATTGGTAATCTGCGCCGTCGGTTACGTGTACATCAATGTATAAATTTGGGTTGTAGTCGTTAATAACCTTTAGAACACTTCTAACTTCTGGGGTATCTAATTTAGTAAAATCACGATTTAAATTAAGGTTATTAGCATTTGTTCTAAAGCCCATTTTTGTAGGGCCCCGTTGATTGATGCGATTGAATGCACTGCTACGTTCGTGTCCATCTACATTTAAAATAGGAATAAATAATATGTTTACCTTTTTTAAAATGTCACGGCGCTTACCAGTCGCTATATCTCTGAGTAACATAAACATGGCATCTTTACCGTCTATTTCACCAGAATGTATTCCTGCCTGGATAAAAATAGTTGGCTTAGTGCTATTAGCCATTTGCCTTGCTTCAAAAAAACCTTGTTCACTGGCAATCAACATTTTTATTGCACGCTTGCTATTACTATAGCCAATGGTTTGAGATTGAAACTGAGTAGGGTTTGCAGCAACTAACCTATCTACAAATGCCATTGTATTTGCATAATCGGGCGACGCTTCCCCTTCTGACAACTCAAAATCAGTAGTTAACGGCCCTTGTTTTTGTAAAAGCTCTACGCTTTTCCCCTGCCACTCAATTAATGGAGGTAAGTGTGCGTCATACGCCACACTTGCAGATAAAACTAGTAAACTTGCAAACATAAAATTCTCTAACAAACGCCTTAATTATATAAATTATATCAACTAAATTTTTTATAATGAGGAAACTGCGGTGATTCAACAAAAAAATGCAGCCAACTACATGTCACTCATTCACACCTGTATTTTAAGGCTATATAACATTATTAATGTACAGTAATTCATTACATTACTATTTATACCAACTCGTAAAAATACTTAATCAATTTAAAGGATTACATCTGACGCTAACAGCGTCAAAAATGTCTGATATACGTCTGCATGGATCCAGGAGAGTGAGTAATGATGGAGCAATTTAAATAACAACTAAATAGTGAATTTCGCCCTGCTCTAACGTATCTTTTTATCGATAAATAGAGCTTATATAAGCAAATAGATATTAATTTGAGAAAACTAATTTAGCTCAGCTATATAAAAAGTGTAAGTTATTAAATTACAGGCACAAAAAAAGGAGCCATAGGCTCCTTTTTAATACTTATATGAAAAAGCTTAAGCGGCTAGGCCTTCTTTTGCTTTTTCTACAAGCGCTGCGAATGCAACTTGATCATAAACAGCGATATCTGCAAGGATCTTACGATCGATTTCTACAGATGTCTTTTTAAGACCATTGATAAAACGGCTGTAAGACAGACCATTTTGACGTGAAGCAGCATTGATACGTGCAATCCATAATTGACGGAAAGTACGTTTCTTCGCACGACGGTCACGGTAAGCGTATTGACCCGCTTTAGTAACAGCCTGGAAAGCTACGCGGTAAACACGTGAACGTGCTCCGTAGTAACCTTTTGCTTGTTTTAAAACTTTTTTGTGACGTGCACGTGCGACAACGCCGCGTTTAACTCTTGCCATTTCTAAAAACCCCTATTAAGCGAACGGTAACATACGTGAAACTAGACCATGGTCATTTTTATGAACCATCATCTTAGGACGTAGGTGTAACTTACGCTTAGAAGTTTTCTTAGTCAGAATATGACGAAGATGCGCTTGTTTACGCTTGAAACCGCCAGAAGCAGTCTTTTTGAAACGCTTAGCAGCGCCACTGTGACTTTTTAGCTTATAAGCCATTGCAATAACTCCAAATTGTATTGCTTTTAAATTAGTAAGCAGGCGTGAGATATATTTCTATAGCTCCACTTTTAGGCCTAACTTACTGCCATGTTCCGGTGAAGACCCAGCATAAATGCCGCAATCTTACTTTAATACCGGTTAACTCAGGTGAATATTCGCATATTACTTGCAGACCTGAGCTAATTTCGGTGCGTATTATCGCTTAAAAATTATTTTTTAGCAACAGGCGCCATCATCATAACCATTTGGCGACCTTCAACACGATTTGGGAAAGACTCAACTACTGCAAGTTCTTCTAAATCGGCTTTGATACGGTTTAATAATTCTATACCAATTTCTTGGTGAGCCATTTCACGACCACGGAAGCGGATAGTAATCTTAGCTTTATCGCCAGCTTCTAAGAACTTACGTAAGTTGCGAAGCTTAACCTGATAATCACCTTCATCCGTACCAGGACGGAATTTGATTTCTTTTATCTGGATTTGCTTTTGCTTCTTCTTCTGCTCTTTTAGTTCTTTGCTTTTTTCAAAGATGAACTTACCGTAATCCATGATTCTACAAACAGGCGGCTCAGCGTTTGGACTGATCTCAACAAGATCAACACCCGCTGCATCGGCCATAGTTTGCGCGTCTTGTAATGACTGAATTCCAGCTTGTTCGCCTTCAATGTCAATTAAACGAACTTCTTGCGCTGTAATTTCTTCGTTAATACGATTTTTTTGAGCTGTTTGTTGCCCTTTCTTGCCGCCTCTAATAGTACGTTCCTCCAAGAATATCAATAATATAAGCGTGTAATTGGCTGTTTGTTAATGCCTTACACGCTCGATTTTTACTGTCGATTTTTAATTTCTTCGCTAATTTTAGCTACAAAATCATCGACATTAAATTTGCCTAGGTCTTCACCTGTGCGAGTACGCACTGCTACTTCTTGTTGTTCAACTTCTTTATCGCCAACAACAAGCAAGTATGGAATACGCTTCAGTGTATGCTCACGGATTTTAAAGCCAATCTTCTCATTTCTCAAGTCAGCAGCGGCTCTAATTCCAAGTTTATTTAATTTTTGTACAACTTCTTTAACATAAGGAGCCTGTTTATCGGTAATATTCATAATTACCACTTGCTTTGGCGCAAGCCACGTCGGGAATAAACCAGCGTACTCTTCAGTTAAAATGCCAATAAAGCGTTCAATAGAACCTAAAATAGCACGATGTATCATTACAGGTGTACGACGTTCGTTATTTTCTGCTACATAAGTAGCGCCTAAACGACCCGGTAATGCAAAGTCTAATTGCACTGTACCACACTGCCACGCTCTGTCTAAACAATCGTATAAAGTAAATTCAATCTTTGGACCATAAAACGCGCCTTCACCCGGAAGATAATCAAATTCAATATCGTTTAGCTTAAGTGCTTCGGCTAAAGCAAGCTCTGCTTTATCCCACATATGGTCTTCACCAATGCGTTGTTCTGGGCGAGTAGATAGCTTAACTACAATCTTCTCAAATCCGAATGTTTCATATGTATCATAAACCATCTTAATACACGCTGAAACTTCGTCCATTATCTGCTCTTCGGTACAGAAAATGTGAGCATCATCTTGTGTAAAGCCACGTACACGCATTAAACCGTGTAGTGCACCTGATGGTTCATTACGATGACAACAACCAAATTCAGCCATACGAAGTGGTAAATCACGGTACGATTTTAAACCCTGGTTAAAGATCTGCACATGTCCTGGGCAGTTCATTGGTTTAATCGCGTATTCACGCTTTTCAGACTCAGTGGTAAACATTGCTTCTGAATATTTTTCCCAGTGACCTGATTTTTCCCAAAGTGAACGGTCCATCATCATTGGACCTTTTACTTCTTCGTACTCATATTCGCGTAACTTTTCACGTACAAATTCTTCAAGCTCGCGGTAAATGCTCCAACCATCGTTGTGCCAAAATACCATGCCTGGCGCTTCTTCTTGCCAATGCCATAAATCAAGCGCTTTACCAATACGGCGGTGATCGCGTTTTTCAGCTTCTTCAAGGCGTTTTAAATACGCTTTAAGTTGCTTTTTATCGCCCCACGCTGTGCCGTAAATGCGTTGTAGCATTTTGTTTTCTGAATCACCACGCCAATATGCACCCGCAACTTTCATTATTTTGAAGTTTTGGCAAAATTTCATGTTAGGAACGTGAGGTCCACGACACATGTCTACATATTCTTCGTGATGATATAACCCTGGGCGGTCATCTTTAGCGATGTTTTCGTCCAGAATTTCTATTTTGTATGTTTCGCCACGCGCTTCAAATGTATCGCGTGCTTCTTGCCAGCTTACTGTTTTTTTCACTACGTCGTAGTTGGTTTTTGCAAGTTGCAACATACGCTTTTCAATTGCTTCAAGATCATCTTGTGATAATGAATGTTCCATATCGATATCGTAGTAAAAACCGTTATCAATGGTAGGACCTATTGCCATTTTTGCGTCTGGGAAAAGTTGCTTAACTGCATGACCAATTAAGTGAGCACAAGAGTGACGAATGATTTCAAGGCCGTCATCGTCTTTAGCGGTAATGATCTCAAGACGAGAGTCTTCACTAATTAAATCACATGCATCAACACGGTCGCCATTAACACGACCCGCAATGGTCGCTTTAGCTAAACCAGGGCCAATATCGTTTGCAACATCAAGCGTGCTTACAGGGTTTTCAAAACTACGTTGACTTCCGTCTGGAAGAGTAATAACTGGCATTATAAATCCTTGCTACAGTGGTGACACCTACAATGTATCACGTGTATTTTTAATAAATTAAATGAGAATGACTCGACAACGCTTTTACGAATAAGCATTGACTAACAAATGTAGATGCAGAGTCTATTCAACTACAAAGATATATTGTCGCGTGCTGCGCATTTAATTACAAGTTTTAAGGGGTGAAATCCACCCGTTTTGAGCACAAAATGTAACTTTTAGAGCAAAAAAAATAATTTCATTAAAATATAAAAGCATCAACGCACTAATTACGCACCTACAACTATACCTACACTCGCATTTTAATGTGTGTTGCGTATAATACTGCGTAATTAAGTTATTTTAGAGAATAGACATGAGAACATGTGGTGTAGAAATTACCGGTAGTGATGTACTACTTTGTATTTTAAGTAAAGATAATGACGTATTTGATATTCGCGATGTGCGCCAAACACGCTTTACCTTAGGTAACGGTAACGACACTGAAGTAATGCGTAAATTTCAATTCGATTTTGCAAAACTAATGCAAGATTACCAAATTGATTCTGTTGCAATCCGTGAGCGTCAGCCTAAAGGTAAATTTGCTGGCAGCGCAAAAGGATTCAAAATGGAAACTGCGATTCAATTAATCGACAATTTAGATGTACGTTTATTTACCACAACTGAAATTAAAGAACAGGTAAAGCGTAATCCTATTCCTATTGATTTTGAAGAAACAGGCCTTAAAAAGTACCAAGAAAATGCATTTGTAAACGCTTACGTTTACATAATGAAAAAAACATACCGCAGCGACGAAATGTAAAGTTATTGCTCGTTTAAAAACGCGTACTTACAGTGTAAGACGCGTTTTTTTGTATCTAAAAAACATAATTAGATTTTATTAATCTAATTATACATTAGTCTAACTGCACTTCTCTTTGTCGACAATATGTGTTTATTTTAACTTTGTAGTTTACATAACTCACACACATTTTCATGGAGAGAGCAATGCACACACACACTATTGCGGTAAAAGAAGTAGAACAAATAAATCACTTACCGTTATCGCAAAGCTATTTTAAAGGTATACAAAGCACACCTTTAACAAATTCGACTATCGGGGAGTACTTTGACTTTATTGTCGACAAAAATCCAGAGGCGTTAGCTGTTGTAGTTCATCACCAGGGTATTCGCTTAACGTATAAAGAATTTCAAAAAGAAGTTAATCAACTTGCTATGGGGTTGCTGGCACTTGGCGTGAAACCAGGCGAGCGTGTTGGTATTTGGTCTCCTAATAATATTGAGTGGTGCTTAACCCAATTTGCAACGGCAAAAATTGGCGCAATAATGGTTTGCATCAACCCTGCATATCGCCCTAACGAATTACAATATGCCTTAAATAGTGTTGAATGCTCTACTCTAATCACAGCATCAAACTTTAAAGGCAGTGATTATTTAGAAATGCTCAATGGTTTGGCTCCAGAACTTGCAACTTGCGATAAAGACACACTTAATTTAAAAGCACTGCCCACTCTTAAAAATATAATCCGCATTGGCGATGAAGCATCTCCTGGTATGTACTCTTTTAATGATGTTATTAACTTGCCAACATCGGCACATGAGCTTGAATTAAAAGCAATAGGTGCAAACTTAAATGCTGAGCAAGACATCAATATACAATTTACATCAGGCACAACAGGCAACCCAAAAGGCGCAACGCTCACTCATAAAAATATTTTAAATAATGCGCTATTCGTCGCCGAATCTATGCACTTTACGAGCGATGACAAGTTATGTATCCCTATCCCGTTATATCATTGCTTTGCAATGGTATTGGGTAGTTTATTGTGTGTTAGTAAAGGTGCAGCAGCCATTTATCCAGGCGATTCGTTTGATGCAAAAACCACACTAGATGTAGTTCAACAAGAAGGATGTACAGCGCTGCACGGTGTACCTACCATGTTTATTAGTGAGCTTGAGCTAAGTAATTTTAACGATTATGACTTAAGTACTTTACGCACGGGTGTAATGGCAGGCTCTACATGCCCAGAGCAAGTAATGCGCAAAGTACAAACACAAATGAACATGCATCAAGTACTGATTGCTTACGGGCAAACTGAGTGCAGCCCCATAAACAACATTACCGAAACAGACTCTTCAATAGAGCGGCAAGTAACGACGGTTGGCCGCGCACTTGCCCATACCGAGGTTAAAATTATTGACGAGTTGGGTAACATTCAACAAATTGGTCAACCTGGCGAAGTGTGTAGTAAAGGTGCAGGTATAATGCGCTGCTATTGGAATGACGATGCTAAAACAAAAGCCACAATAGATGACAACGGTTGGCTACACTCTGGCGATTTAGGTGTCATGGATACAGAAGGGTTTGTCACTATTGTTGGCCGTATTAAAGATATGATTATTCGTGGCGGCGAAAACATTTACCCGCGCGAAATAGAAGAAGTGCTTTACACCTACCCGGGCATTCAAGATGCTGCCATATTTGGTATAACAGATGAAAGGTATGGCGAGGAAGTGTGCGCTTGGATCCAACCAAAAGAAGACGCGGTGCTTGATGAGCAAGCAATTCGTGAGTTTTTAAAAGACAAACTAGCCTATTTTAAAATGCCACGACATATCCGTTTTGTAGAAAACTATCCAATGACAGTAACAGGTAAACTGCAAAAATTTAAAATGCGTGAGCAAATGCAAGAAGAGCTAAGCGACAAAGCCTTCTCCAAATTTTTCTCTACAAAAAATCTGAACTCTGAATAATAAATCTACCTCAAGTAACGATTAAAAAGCACAGCCAATTGGCTGTGCTTTTTGTATACTAAATTTATTATAAATCTAACATTCTCTTTTTTAAACGTTCTAAATCAATCGCACTCGAGCGCACTGTTAATTTAATGTGGCTGTATTCATATTCTTCTTTAACAACACTCATACTCGATCGGATTTCGCCCACGATACCTTTGGCTGTGTACGGTATAACAATCTCTTCTTCAATCATGTCCTCTTGAGCAATGCCAATAATGTATTTGTGCAATTTACTAATATCATCTGGATTACGCGTAGAGGTCATCATCGCATCAGGAAATTCATCCATTAGCGACTGCTGCTGCTCAGTACTTAATTGGTCTGACTTATTCAGTACTAATAATTTTTTGCTGCCTTCCACCCCAACTTCTGCCAGTACTTTATGTACTACTTCAAGTTGTGAGCGAAAAGAAGGATCTGAAGCATCTACAACATACAACAATAACGACGCATCATGTGCCTCAGCGAGCGTTGAATGAAATGAAGCAACCAAATCATGAGGTAATTTTTTAATAAAACCAACCGTATCTGAAACCAATATACGAGGCTGGGTAATCGGATACAGCGCGCGAACAGTGGTATCTAGCGTTGCAAAGAGTTTATTTTCGCCTTCTACATCACTACCTGTAATTGCGCGCATCATTGATGACTTGCCCGCATTGGTATAACCAATTAAAGCCACTGAGAATAGCTCAGAGCGCTGCGTACGTCTGTCCATCATTACATCTTGAACACTAACAAGTTCGCGCTTTAATTCTGCTAACTGATCGCGCACCTTACGGCGATTTAGCTCAAGTGTGGTTTCACCCGCACCTTTACCCATTTGGCGTTCTTTATCACCTGTTGATGTTTCACGCAGTCGTGGCGCTACATAATTAAGGCGAGCAATTTCAACTTGTAATTTTGCAGTTTTAGTACGCGCATGACGGCTAAATATTTCAATGATAATACCGGTGCGATCAAATACTTCTACACCAAGCTGGTTCTCAACATTACGCAGTTGAGAAGGCGTTAAATCACAGTCAAATACCACTACATCAGCACATGCAAAATCAAGTTCGTCTGATGGAATTTCTGAGGATATTTCGGTTAAAGGGTCTTCATCAAGTAAATCATCTTCTTGCTCGTTTTCAACCATCCCTTTATTGCCGGTAAGGTGTGCTATTTCAGCTAGTTTTCCTGAGCCCAGTACATTAACTTTTTGGGTAGAACTTTGCTTTTGCGATTGTGTACCTACTACTTTAAAGCCTAACGTAGTTACCAAACGAGCAAGCTCTGCAAGCGATTCTGTTGCTTCGTCACCTTTAAATTGTGGTGTACTAATAGAAATAAGTAACGCATTAGGAAGTGATGGTTTTGCAGTTAGTTGCATAATTTTTTGTCTTAATGCACCTAAAGTGCAAACCTAATTTTCATTCGAAAGTAACTTGATCCTACGCTGTTATAGCCCAGCTTTATAGGGTTATAGTTCACTAATGGCGTTAATATTTAAAACTAACCATAATATACTCAATTTTATGGCTAGTTTTAAAATCACATTATATTAAAGCCTTATTGTTCAGCTTTAATATTAAACGACACCCTGCTCAATCATTGCATCTGCAACGCGCCTAAAGCCTGCAATGTTAGCGCCTAATAAAAGGTTTCCAGGCTCACCAAATTCTGTAGCGGTGTCGTTAGCGGTAACAAATATATTTTTCATAATTTGTTTTAGCTTTTCATCAACTTCTTCAAAGGTCCAACTTTGCATGCTCGCATTTTGCGCCATTTCTAATTGGCTTGTTGCAACGCCGCCAGCATTGGCGGCCTTACCTGGCCCATACGCAATTTTTGCAGCAATAAAGCAATCAATAGCCTCTTTTGTTGAAGGCATGTTTGCGCCTTCACTTACTAATAAACAACCGCCGGATAATAATGCGTTAGCGTCTGCCTGTGTTAATTCATTTTGTGTGGCGCACGGAAAAGCAGCGGCAGCATTAAAGCGCCAAACAGCGTGCCCATCTTTAGGGTAGTCAATTGCAGAAATATAAATAGCATCGGGGTGAGTTTTTTTATATACGCTCAAGCAATCACGCGATTGCTCTTTCAAACATTTAATAAGATTTAAATCTATACCCGATTCATGATACACAGTGCCACGAGAGTCGCTGCAACTTACTGGTGTTGCCCCCATTTGATAAAGCTTTTCCATAGCATAAATAGCAACATTACCTGCGCCCGAGACCAAGCAGCGCTTACCTTGTAGGCTATCGCCGCGCGCTTGCAGCATGTAGTCAGCAAAATAAACAGCGCCGTATCCAGTGGCTTCTTTTCGTACAAGCGATCCACCCCACAATAAGCTTTTACCTGTTAAAACACCTTCATAGCGCCCAGTCAAACGCTTATATTGACCAAACAAGTAACCTATTTCTCTTGCCCCTACTCCAATGTCTCCAGCGGGTACGTCGGTTGTAGGACCAATATGGCGATAGAGCTCGCTCATAAATGATTGGCAAAAACGCATTATTTCAGCATCTGAGCGCCCTTTGGGATCAAAGTTTGCCCCGCCTTTACCACCACCGATCGGTAAACCTGTTAAAGCATTTTTAAATATTTGCTCAAACCCTAAAAACTTAATTATGCTGGCATTCACACTTGGGTGAAAACGTAAGCCACCTTTATAGGGGCCAAGTGCAGAGTTAAACTCAATTCTGTAGCCTTTATTTACCTGAATATTGCCTTCGTCATCAACCCAGGGAACTCTAAACATAATTTGGCGTTCGGGCTCAACTAAGCGTTGTATAATGGCATTTTTTTTGTATTTTTCTGAGTTTTCTAAGATAGGTTCGAGTGATTCAAGTACTTCTTCAACAGCTTGATAAAACTCGCATTGTGCAGGACTACTATTTTTTAATTGTGCGATTGTGCTATGGATATAATTCATAATTATTCTTCCGTGTTAATAATAAAAGTATTTATCAGATGTTAAAGTAAACGTGATCAAGTTTATGATTCATGCTTTAATGTCTTAATTTAATATAATTAACTATTACCTTAGCATGAAAAATTGAGATGTTTAACGCGAGCTACGTGAATTATTTTTGATTGGAAGTTTGATTTTTATTTATTAAAGATGAATTTAAATTCACAAATTTAAAAACGGAACAGTGCCAAGTGAGTTTTTATATTTTCAAAAGGGAATTTTAGAAGTATTAGGTTAGGTGTGGGTTTGTTTAAAAATATAACAATTAATGGGTTTTATACTGCATTGCGCTCGCAAAAAACCCACTAACTAAAAACTAATTAGCTAAAACCAGTTACTCAGCAGACTCTTCTGGACGGTGCTGCTTTTGTACGCCAGTTAAAAACAAACGTAATATTTGATCGTTACAAACACGGTAATGTTTGTTATCTACTTTTCGAGAAAATGCGCTTAACTCATGTTTACTTAAATCAAAATCAACAAGTGCAAGTGTTGCTATAACATCTTCTGCTTTCATATTTAAAGCAATACGTAGCTTCATGAAAATAATATTATTATTTAGCTTCTTCTCAGGCTCTGGTTGCTCACCTTCGCGTTTGCCACGTTGGGTATTAATAAACCCATTTAAAAAGCTAGCAAACTCAGTATCACTTATTGGGGTAAAAGCCTCTTCACCTTCTTTAGTTAACCATGCAATTACTTGCTCTTTGGTGACCGTATGCTCTGCTGATGCAAAAACATTGACCATAGCAGTATCAGTTAAGTTAAAAGTGTAGCGAATGCGGCGTAAAATATCGTTATTAGTCAAAGTAAATCCCAAAGTGAGGTATAGCAACCAAGCAGTTATTGCTTAATTTTAAATAAGCACCTAGTTTAACAGGTTTACTAATACCACCCTATTAATTTTTATCTGAGCTTCTTATACCTAGTTACCAAGCACCTTGGCAGGATCTACGCGCGTTGCTTGCCATGCAGGATAAATAGTGGCAAGTATCGCAAGCACAAACGTAACAATCACTGTAATACCAATGTCTTCAAGTACTAATTTACTTGGTAAAAACTCTATAAAATAAACGCCCTCAAGTGGATTGGCTCCAAATAATTGGCTTATCCACGTAAAAAGCTCACTTATATTAAGCGCTAATACCACGCCAATTAGTGTTCCTAGTGCCACGCCTACAAATGCTTGCATTAAGCCTTGCATTACAAAGGTGGCTAAAATAGTACTGTCTTTCGCGCCCATGGTTTTTAAAATTGCGATATTGCCTTGTTTTTCGCGTACTTCCATCACTAAAGAGGATACAATATTAAAACTGGCTACCGCTATAATTAAAAACACCACAATATAAACAATGGTACGTACCATTTGAATATCTTGAAAAAGGCTGCCTTGGGTTCTGAACCAACTGGAAACATACACGTAGTCGTCAATAGTTTGGCCCACTTTTAGCGCTATTTGGTGCGCCGAAAACACATCATCAACACTTAACCGCAGCCCTGTTACTTGAGTTTCATCGTAACCCAATGTTTGCTGCGCTTTATTAAGATGTATAAATGCAGCTGTACTATCAATGGGGCCTCCCATTTCTATAACACCTGCAAGGTTAAGTGTTACGCGTTTAGGCGCTAATAATGACTGACCTTTTTGGCCTATTTGCGGAATAAGTAACGTAATGTTGTCGCCTACTCTTGCATCTAACTGTTTTACTATTTGCTTACCTAAAATTACATCGTCAAGGGCTAACTGACTCACTAATTTACCACTGGTAAACTGGTTTACCGCCGATACATTACTCTCGAGCGATGGCTCAACACCTCGAATTTCTATCGCTTTTAGCTGGCTTTTATATTGCGCCATCCCATTCACTGCAATAAATGGCGCAGCCCCTGTTACATGCGGTTGTGTTTGTAAATCCTCAACTTTTTGCGACCAATTTGCAATGGGTCTACTTGGTGCTACATATTCAACCTGCGGCACAACACTTAGCAATCTATGTACTAGTTGCTGCTCAAAACCATTAATTACCGACAGCGCCACAATTAAAACCGCGACACCTAATAAAATACCAATAGTCGACGCTTTAGCGATAAAACTAACAAAGCCGTTTTTTTCATCTTTGTGGCCTGAATAGGCTCTAAAACGTTTACTTAAAAATGCACTAAGCAACATGCTGCGACTCTTTAATAGCTAGTTTTCCATCGTCTAAATAAGCTATTTTGCCTAGCTTATCGGCAAGTTCTAAATCGTGTGTAACTACCACAAAACTGGTGTTTAAGCTTTGGTTAAGCTCATTAATTAAATCGTAAATTTTAATCGCATTTTGTTTATCTAAATTACCGGTTGGTTCATCAGCAAGCACAAGCGCAGGTTTAGTAACCAGTGCACGGGCAATAGCCACGCGTTGGCGCTCTCCACCAGAAAGCGCAGACGGTTTATGCGAGCTGCGATGTGCAAGGCCTACTTTTTCGAGCATATCGAGCGCTTGAGCTTTGGCTTCTTTTGCACTCAAGCCTTTAATTAATAATGGCATAGCCACGTTTTCAACTGCGCTAAACTCCATTAATAAGTGATGAAATTGATAGATGAAGCCCAAATTTTGGTTTCTAAATGCGGCTTGCTCTGTTCGCGAAAGTTTTGCAACTTCTTGGTTTTTAATTTTAGCGCTACCTGAGCTTGCGGTATCTAATGTGCCAAGTATGTGTAAAAGCGTACTTTTACCAGAGCCTGAACTCCCCACAATAGCGAGCATTTCACCTTGCTGAAGCGCTAAATCAACGCCTTTTAATACTTCAACTTGGTTGCTGCCATCTTGATAAACCTTACTTAAATTTTCACAACTAATTACTAAATCATTCATAACGTAATACCTCTGCTGGTTTTACTTTTGCGGCTTTACGCGCAGGATATAAGGTAGCTAAAAAGCTCATAGCAATACTGGCAAACGCTATTATTACTAAACTCAAAATATCAAATTTTACCGGAAGCTCTATACCCGCCAATAAGTTTAAGCCCACTAATGCAAGTAGCTCATTTATATATAAACTAAATATTACACCTAAAAATGCGCCTATTGCAGTACCAATTACGCCGTTATATAGGCCTTGCACCATAAACACTTTTTGCACTTGCGAAGGTGTTAAACCTAACGTTTGTAGTATGGCTACTTCACCTTGTTTTTCGCTTACCATCATGGTTAATGCCGATACAATATTAAATACAGCCACCAATACAATGAGGGCAAGCAACATAGACATAATGCGCTTTTCCATAGCAACGGCTGCAAATAGAGTACCTTGGGTACTGCGCCAATCACTGTAATTGTGATCTTTTAAAATACGTTGGCTTGCTTCAATAAATTCATCTAGTTCGAAAGGTTCGTGCAATGAAACACTTAAATTTGGGGCGGTGTTTTTATCCAGCTTTAATACCCGTTGTAGCGAAGCGCCACTCGTAAACGCAAGTGCCATATCTATCTCAGATCCGGTTTCGTATATTGCGGCAACTTTAAATAAACGCTGGCTAGGTACTCGCCCAAGTGGCGTATAAGTTGAAGCGTTAGGCATAATAACGCGCAGCTTATCACCCACGCTAACGCCTAATTTACGGCTCAAATAACGGCTTATTGCAATGCTGTAGTTTTTGTTAAGTACGGTTTTCCAATCGCCTTGCACTATTTTGTCGGTTATTTTATATAAAGAGCCGTTATCGTCGTAAAGGCCTTGCAGTAAAACGCCATGTAAATCTTTATTAGTTTGTAAAATAGCTTCGCCGTGGCGGTATAAGCTTACATGGTCAACATAGGGAGATTGTTCGAGGTCGGTTTTTAGGGTATTCATTTGTGTAGCTGTATGTGCTTCCGCTTTTATTTCAACATGAGGAATAAGCCCTAGCATGTTCGTTTTTAAGCTATTTTCAAAGCCATTCATTACACTGCTGACCGTAAATAAAGCCATTAAACCAATAGCGATACCGGCAATAGAAAAAAACGATATAAACGATATAAACGCATTTCCCTTAGAGGAGCGACTATATCTAAGCCCTATAAATAAGCTAACCGGTTGAAACATATTATTTTTAACACTTATCCTAAAAGTATTGAGCAATAGTAGCACGAAAAAAGTGCCTTTGGGTATGACGTAAAATGTAAGAAATAATTTAAAAATCTGATACTTGGCTATATTTAAAGCAATATGTATTTAACCATTAACTCGCGGTTAAGCTTTAAGTCCGTTGACTAAATAATCGAGTAATACGCGTACATTAGTGGCCACAAACTGCCTTGGTGGATACACGCCCCATACACCCTCTTGCTGTGGTTGATAAGCAGTTAGAATAGGAACTAATTCTCCAGAGGAAATTTCGTTGCCAATGTAGTAGTCGGGTAACTGTACAATACCGAGCCCCTTTTTTGCGCCATCCACCAGCGCCCAACCACTATTACACTGTAGCCGCCCCGCTATTTTAATGTGTTTATCGCGCCCATTTTCGTTTACGCGCCAGTAGCTGCTATTACCAATTAAACATTCATGGCTGTTTAGCTCGCCTAAAGTATGCGGCTCACCAAATCGCGTTAAATACTGTGGTGCCGCGCACATAATAAACCGCCGCGCACTTAACCTACGCGCTTTTAAGCTCGAATCTTTTAAATGCCCTAACCTTATGGCTAAATCAAATCCGCCCTCTAATAAGTTTTCTTGCTCGTTACTTAGTGTGGCAACAACTTCTACCTCGGGATGATCCTTCATAAAATTATGCACTATAGGCATAATGAACGTTTCCCCATACATAACAGGGGCTGTGAGCTTAATTTTACCCTTTGGTGTAGTTTGGTGCGTGGCAAGACCTTGAGTTGCCTCATCCATAGCATGTTGTAAGTGCTTTATTTGATGTAAATACACTTCGCCTTCTTTAGTTAAAACCACTTTACGAGTAGTACGGGTTAAAAGCTGGGTATTTAAACGTTTCTCAAGCGCCGTAACATGGCGGCTAATATGCGCAACCGAAAGCCCAAGCATTTTTGCAGCCGCAGTAAAGCTGCCCTCCTCCCCTACAGCTATAAACTCATCTATTCCATCCCAACGCGCCATTATTACCATACTGTAAAAGTGTTTTAATAAAATTGAGATTATCATTATTTGAGAAACAAATACAATAAGCACATCACCCAAGCAAATTGGGTCTACAATTATTTTTTAATAGCCAGTTAAAGGAAATAAAACACATGTCTGAATTTATTAAATCAAAAGCTGCCATTGCTTGGGGTCCTAATCAACCACTTAGTGTTGAAGAAGTTGATGTGATGATGCCTAAAAAAGGCGAAGTAATGGTAAAAATTACCGCTACAGGTGTGTGTCATACCGATGCATTTACATTATCAGGCCAAGATCCTGAAGGCATATTTCCTGCTATTTTAGGTCACGAAGGCGCTGGTGTTGTCTATGCTGTTGGCGAAGGCGTAACGAGTGTTGAAGTTGGGGATCATGTTATTCCTTTATACACTGCAGAATGTGGCGTATGTAAAATGTGTACTTCAGGTAAAACTAACCTGTGTTCAGCCGTGCGCGAAACACAAGGTAAAGGCCTAATGCCAGACGGCACTACACGCTTTTTTAAAGATGGCCAACCAATTTATCACTACATGGGTACATCAACGTTCTCTGAGTACACTGTATTGCCAGAAATCTCACTCGCTAAAGTAAATAAAGAAGCATCACTAGAAGAGATTTGCTTACTCGGCTGTGGTGTAACAACAGGCATGGGCGCAGTTACCAACACAGCTAAAGTAAAGCCTGGCGACACTGTTGCTATATTTGGCTTAGGCGGTATTGGTTTGTCTGCGATTATTGGCGCAAAAATGGCCGGTGCGGGTCGTATTATTGGTGTTGATATAAACACCACTAAATTCGATTTAGCTACAAAACTAGGTGCAACTGATTTAATTAACCCAAAAGATTTCGACAAGCCAATTCAAGAAGTTATTGTTGAAATGACAGACGGCGGCGTTGACTACTCGTTTGAATGTATCGGTAATGTTGACGTTATGCGCTCAGCACTTGAGTGTTGCCACAAAGGTTGGGGTGAGTCAGTAATTATTGGTGTGGCGGGTGCAGGCCAAGAAATATCAACCCGTCCGTTTCAACTGGTAACTGGGCGTGTATGGCGTGGTAGTGCATTTGGTGGCGTTAAAGGCCGTTCACAACTTCCTGAAATTGTTGAGCGTTACATGGCAGGTGAATTTGCTCTTAGCGACTTTATTACTCACACAATGAGCCTTGAAGATATTAACGAAGCGTTTGATTTAATGCACGAAGGCAAAAGTATTCGTACAGTCATTCATTACTAATAAACTGCATTCGTAAAATAGCTTATTAATAAGCCGTAATACTTTTAAGTTTGCGGCTTTTAAGGATTAAGTATGTTAGAAAACATCTCAAGTGTAAAAGTGTCTGGCGGTTGGCATAAGCAATATACTCACAGCTCACAAAGTACACATTGCACTATGCGCTTTGCCGTATTTTTGCCACCAGGCGCAAGTGAGACAAACAAAGTACCGGTACTTTATTGGCTATCAGGTTTAACCTGTACAGACGAAAATTTTATGCAAAAAGCCGGCGCATTTAAAAAAGCAGCTGAGCTGGGTATTGCTATTGTAGCGCCTGACACTAGCCCGCGCGGCGAAAACGTCCCCAATGAAGACAGCTACGACTTTGCACAAGGCGCAGGCTTTTACGTAAATGCCACGCAAGCTCCTTACAACACTCATTTTAATATGTACGATTATGTTGTTAGTGAATTACCAGCACTTATTGAACAACATTTTCCCGTCACAAGCACAAAAGCAATTAGTGGTCACTCTATGGGCGGGCACGGTGCATTAATGGTTGCACTTAAAAACCCGACTGCGTTTGTAAGTGCCTCGGCTTTTAGCCCTATTGTAAATCCGATTGAATGCCCATGGGGTGTAAAAGCATTTACTGGTTATTTAGGAAATGATAAAGCGCTTTGGGCACAGTATGATAGCTGCGAGCTGATGAAAAACGCAGAGCAAGCTCATTACTTACCCATGTTAGTAAGTCAAGGTGATGCCGATGGTTTTTTACAAGAGCAACTTAAGCCAGAAAACTTAGTCGCTATTGCTGATAAAAAAGGCTTTCCGCTTACACTTGAAATGCAAGCAGGCTATGATCATAGTTACTTTTTTATAAGCAGTTTTATTGACCAACACTTATTATTTCATCATCAGTTTTTAACTGCATAGGCTCATTAGTGTGTAGGGGTGACTTTTCTAACTCTACACACTCTTTCAATACTTTACTCACTTGCCTGCATACTTGTACCGTATTGTTATTGCCCTTACCTTTAATAAATTCAACTATAGCCATATCGGCTTCAACACCGAGTTTAGTAAAGCTAAAGCCCTCTTTATCTTTTACAACAGGCCCCGCATTTACTGGGCCAGGTTGAGAGCGCGCTGCCCCATCTAAAATTATACCCGCAGCAGCGCAACCAATTAATACATTTGAAAATAGAATAATCAATAAAGTACGCATTATTAACCCCACCAATATAATTACCTAAATTATATACAATTTTAAAAATAGCATTGTAAAAAAATGTAAGCCTTAGTGCTTAAATTCACGTATGAACTCTTTAATAAAACCCACCAGCTGTAAAATAAAAATAACCAAAAAAGGAAGCGCTCCAATAATAGCAACGCTTCTGTTTAATGGTTCATTATTTTGTACTAGCAAAACAAAAGCGCATAAACCTAGTGCAAACGACCAAGCATACAAGCTCCATGTTTGAGCTTCACTTGCACCACTTAATTGGCGAATAACCAAAACAGCAGAGTCTGCTGATGTGGCTACAAAAATGAGTAGAAGCAATAAACTTGACCAAATCAATAAACCGCCTTGCCAGCCTAATTGCTCGAAAAATACAAACAGCCCTTGTGTATAATCGGCTTTAATAGCCGCTAAAATGCCTGCATTGTGAGTTTGATCCCACGCAATTGCAGAGCCCGAAAACACACTAAACCATATAATAGTCACAAAGGTTGGTACAAATACGACACCTAATATGTATTGCCAAACCGGCCGTCCTTGGCTAATTTTTGCCAAAAACACACCAACAAACGGACCCCAAGCTAACCACCAAAAATAGTAATTGTATGTCCAACCTGTTGCCCATGCGGGGTCATTAATTACGCTTTCAAACTGCCATGTACCTGTGGTTATGAGCTGAATGTAATCCCATGTACCGCCTATTGCTATGTCTATAATTGGCTTTATAGGCACAAAAATTAATAGCCATACTATAAGTGCAAATGCTAAAAACACATTAAATTTACTAAGAGTTTGAATTCCTTTTTTAAGCCCCAACTTTGCAGAAATGGTATAAAGCAGCGCAATTAAAAAAATAATAATAAACCCCGAAAATAAAGCAGACTCAACCCCTAGCTCAAGCTCGAGCCCTTTACGCAGTAATAAAGTTGAATTAGCAATTGTGCCCACGACACCAAAAAATATTGCAAGTATGGCAATTAATTTAATGCTAAAGCTCAACTGTAACTGCCAAGCCCGATTAATAACGCCTTTAGTTGCACTGATCACAGGAGCACTAATATCGCCCGCTTTACCACTATTGCGAGTAAGCCCACCTAATAACAAGCCAAATACTGCATAGAGCGCCCATGCATGCGCGCCCCAATTAACTAAGGTAAGTGCCAAACCACTTGTTTGATTGTTAGGATACAAGCTTTGCTTTAAAGGCGAATTAACCGTGTGTAGTGCAGGCTCTGCTACTCCCCAAAATATAAGTCCTGAGCCCATTCCTGCTGCAAACAACATAGAAAGCCAACCAAAGGTACTAAACTCAACAAGTGCTTGCGCTCCTCCTATTTTTCGTTGCCCTAATGGGCTTATAGCAATAGCTATCACAGAAAAAAGTAACAAGTTTACCAATATAAAAAATGGCGAGCCTAAATAACCTAAAATTTTATTAATAGCGGGTTGTAAGTGCTCTGTGAGTAATTCAGGAAATAAAAAAGCAATAACAGATAACCCAACGCAAAATAGTAAGGCTGTTTTTTCAAGCTTAGTGGGGGTGCTTAATGTTTTATTTAAAGGCAAGAGATTCACATAGGTGTCTTTTAGTCTGGATAAAAGAATACGGGGCTTTAAAACTCAGATCAAATTAACTATTGCGTAAAATAGTAATAAAAACATGTAAAAGTTTCCTCAATAATTCTTGTTAAATATAGGTATTAACAATAACTCATTGATTAATAGTAATTTATGCCATGGCTTGCTGTTTGCTTATTATTAACAAAGTTAACCAGCACAGGCTCAATAATGGAAATTGATTTACAGTGGAATGAAATCATCGATAACTTAATACACCTAGGTATTGCATACCTACTTGCACTACCCATGGCTTACGACAGAGAGCGAAGTAATGATGGCGCAGGCCTTCGTACCTTTCCTCTTGTTGCTGTTGCATCGTGTGGGTATGCATTAATTGCTATGTCGGTTTTAGATGGCGCAGAAGCTCAATCAAAAATGTTGCAAGGCATCATTACTGGTATTGGTTTTATTGGCGGTGGCGCAATTTTGAAAAATAACAAATCAACCTCCGGCACAGCAACCGCAGCCAGTATTTGGAATATGGGCTTAATTGGTATAGCTGTAGCCTACAGCCGTTACGAAATAGCCATTTTACTTGCCATTATTAATTTTATAACGCTTAGGTATGTAAAAAAGTTTAAGTAACAGTTTTTTTAATAAGTATTGCAGCAAAATTCCAATGCATTATTTGAATAGCCAAAACTTATTAATGCAATAACTCCCCATAATTTATATGTGGGGAGTTACAATTTTTATAAAAAGCTTTCACCGCTTTGCTTAAGTGTAATTGTTTGTGCTTGAGCGCTTTTTATTAATAATCCACAACGCAAATCATTTTTCGAAATAACAATTTTATCAATTGTATTAGTGTCATAGTCAACGACTTTGTTTTCGCATCTAAGTTGCACTTTGCTCAGTGGTAATTCTGATTCTAATTTAACTTCAGACTTCGACATCATAGGCATTACAGCTTGTTCTGAAGCTAAATTAAATTGTTGCTTAATATCTCCCGAGTTTTTATAAATATCGTTCACTTGAGTTAACAACTGTTCCTTGTTTTGCTCTGTAAAGGTTATGGATTCAATATTGCCTAGTGCATCTATTGCATCATAAGCACGTACATAATCTTGTTTTGATATAAACCACTGTAAAGCGTTTTTAATCACACGTTTTTGAATTTGATCTGGTAGATTATCTCTAAATAAAAACGCTTCGTAGATATGCTGATCAAAGCTCTTCCAATCTTGCACAAAATAACTGTGCTGGCTTTTAAGCCATGCAAGCAAAACAATCTCAACCGTATTTTTTGTATGTTCATTTTCTAATTCATCGATACGGCTTTTAGCTTCATCGTATTTCTTTTCGTCGATTAATTTACTAGCTTGCTCATAATCATTAAAAAAGCCGCGAGACGCTTTATCGTTTGAAAAATTAATATGTAAATTTTGCGAACTCACAGTTATGGTTTTTGCTACAGGTATAGTCTCACCATTTAATTTTGCACTTTTGTAGTTGAGCTTAGACACGTAATCCATTACTTCTCTTTGGTACTTTTTTTGCCCAACCGTAGCTACAATTTCTATATCACTAACCTGCCCGCTTTTATCAACCACGTAACTGCTCAAATTAATTCCCTCTAACCTCGAAGCGCGCGAAGAAGTATTAGTAAGCTGATCGTAGTTTTTATTAATCACTTCTGCAGGAACAAAGTCGTCTGCAAAAACAGAGAGTTGAGTAAAAGTACAAGTTAAAGAAAGCGCTAATATGAGTTTTTTCATCAGTTTTATCCATCCTAGACAGTGTTTATATAATAGAAACAAACGATCAACATAAAAGCAAGTGTAAATACAAAAAATTAGTTCATTTAATGAGCTTCACTTAGAAAAAACTTAATAGATAAATATATTTGAGACATTAAAAAAGGCGCTTAAAAAGCGCCTTGCTAACAAGTATGAGTGCTTAAAACATATCTTGATAGGAATTTGTTGTGCTAAACGTAATTGCTTTTTCAAAGCCAGGTAACTGAATACTTTGCTCGTCTATTACAATGTCGTTGTCGTCAATAAGTCCGTCGCCAAAGCGGTAAATAAGCTCATATTGGCCTAAATCAGCTTGAGCTTGATACGTTTGTTGCGCGGCTTTAATTGCCACGTTTTTCTGCGCGTAACTAGTCATAACTTGATCGCCATAGCGCTTAGCGAGCATTTGCATTGTTACTTTTGGTGAAAGTACGGTAGCTGTTGCATTATTACCGCCAAAGCCTTTTGAATTTATAAAAGCAATATCCATATCGGCGCATTCGTAATGGCTATTACGAATATCAAGATGATCGGTGTAAACATCATCAGCCACTTTATCAATTGTGGTAATACCCGGCATAATATTATGGCTAAATACACCTAGAGCTATCGCTAATTGGTCGCCACTTGCAGGAGCTATAGTATGACCAACATAGGCTTTTGGCGCTGTCACTTTCCAATTATCAATAGCGAACGTTTGTGCCACTTTGTGATATATCAGCGACTCTGTTACGCGGTTTAACGGTGTACTTGAGCCATGCGCTAAAATAAAGCTACGTTCTTGCAAGGCTTTTTTGCCTAAAAGGCTCGTTGCTAAAGCAGCCGATTTAGCCATGGTAATATAGTTACCAGGGCCAGGTGACGTAATTGATTTTTTTATGCCATCTGCATTTACAAATACATCCGGTACGCAGCCCATAATGTCGGCGCCTAGTTCAAGGGCTAAAGCATCGTCCATTAAAATAGCAACTTGTGCGCCTTCACCTAATGTAAAGCCGCAGTTGTCGCCAAATGGTCGGCTACTTTTGCGATAATCTGGTTCTTCATCACTTGATAAGTTATCTAAACGGCGCAAACCTTCGACATTTGCAAGTGCGCTCATGTTACCAAAGCCTTCAATCACTTCTGGTGTAATAGCACACTCAACACTTGCGACAACCGCAACGCGTGTACGCCCTGCCTGTATGTCGTTAACCGCTGCACGTAAGTTGTATAAAAACGTAGCACAGGCCCCCGAGGTCGAAAACGTAGTCCCTACATTACCCGTAACATACGCGTTAATAAAGTCGGTCGACATTGTATTTAAACCCAGTGCTAACTGCTTAGTACTAACACGGTCGCCTTGTTGGCGCGCCTTTACTAAACCGCCTAGGCCTTTGTCGTCCATTTGGCCAATTACCGATGCTGAATAGGTACCAATTTTATCTGGCTCTACGCTATTCATAATATGCTGCCAATCAAGCCCTGTTGATTTAATAGCATCGGTAGCTGCAAAAATAGTAGCTTGCAAACCACGAGGCTGATAGCGGCTGTTATACATAACAGACGGATCAAAACCAGTTGGGAATTGCCCTGCAGATTTAATTGGATTATCACGTGTTGAGTCATGCTTAACATCTAAGTCGGCTGCAATAGTTACTTTTACTTTTTTGCCTTCAAGTTCTTCAACTTGCCAGCTAGCTGGAACAGGTGTAGGTAAGTCGCGAGCGCGCGTTTCAAACACAATTGCGTTATCGCTTGATGCGTTTAGCGTCATTTTTTGCTGCCACGGTGTGGCATCGGCATCAAAGTGTTCTTTTTCAATTTTACGAATAAGCGTACCAGCAATAATTTGCTCACCAAAACGTGCTTCTATGTCGCTTTGCTCAACATTATTACCTTGAGTATCTTGTAATTGGCCGTTTACAACACTTACTAGATTCATCAGTGTGGCGAGGCCTAAAAATGTTTCACTGCGATCTTGAGCGTTTAAACTATCTAACACGATACGGCGATAACCTTGATGAAAAGAAGTACGGCCAGCGGCGTTAATACCACCCATGCCTACTATAACGGGTAATGCAGTCATAATTTACCTTTAAAAAACGTGTTATAAGAAGAACAGGCAGTTTAAATGGATTACGCACTATACATTGTGCTTTAATAGCCAAATATTCAGCACAAAAGGCCAAAATGTACTGGTCGGAGCATTTATATGACTGATAAACACACTAATCCACCACTAAACATTGCTATAGCGGTTTATCCGCACTTATTAGTGACTAGTTTAACGCTGCCAATTGAGATGTTAAGAGCCGGCGAGGCCTTTGCTAAAGGCCATATTGATAAGCAAAGTTTTAGACCACTTGCTATAAATTTAGTGGCTAAAAATGCAGAATCTATAGCTACTCGCGCTGGCCTTGCGATAATTCCTGATTGCATAACAACTAGTGCGCCCTACAGCGATTTAATCATAGTGCCTGGTATTTGGCGCAATCCGCGCCCAGTGGTGCGTACAAATCAAGACGTAGTTGACTGGCTAAGTGAGAGCTTTAGCGCAGGCAGCCATATAATTGGTGTAGGCACTGGCAACTGCTTACTAGCTGAGGCTGGCTTACTTGATGGGCACCCTGCCACCACCCATTGGCACTACGCCAATCAATTTAGCCACGACTACCCGTTAGTGCGCCTAAAACCCGACTTTTTTATAACCCAGTCAGAACGCATGTATACTGTAGCAAGCCTTAATGCCCTTGCAGATGTGATCGTACATATTATTAGTCAGTACTATGGAAAAGCCGCCGCTCAACATGTAGAGCGAAACTTTTCGCACGAAATACGTAAACCCTACGAAGATCAACGCTATCTCGAGGGTGCAGTTGACCGCCACCCCGACGAGCTAATTGCGCAAATTCAGTTTTGGCTAAAAACAAATTTAGCCACCGAGTTAAACCTTCAAGAAGTCGCTGCCCAATTTAGCTTAAGCTACCGTACTTTTACTCGTCGCTTTAGAGCTGCTACCAATCAAAGCCCTATTGAGTATTGGCAACAATTACGCGTAGAAGGTGCGAAGGAGTTACTAGCGTCATCAAATTTGTCAATTCAAGAAGTGGCTTTAGAGGTTGGTTATAACGACCAAGGGCATTTAACGCGTGTGTTTAAAAAGGTATTAAGTCAGACGCCCAGTGGTTACAGAAAAGTAGTAAGACGAAAATTATTTGGTTAATATTTAAAAAATGTAAAATCAATATAATAGAACCCTCTAAAAATAGGTACACATATGGATATCACTAACTTACTCACATTTTCTCTACTTGTGCGACAACCACTTCTGCCTATTTCTATTATAAAACTATCAAAGCAAGTAAAAGAATCATGAGAAATAAAAAGAAATTAGTATTTTTGTTACCAATTTTAATGGCTGTATATTCTAACCAATGTTTAGGATCAGAAAGTCCAGTTTTGGAGATGCTAGACAAAGATGTATTAAATAAAATAACTCTTTTAGCTGACTCTGTATCTAAATGTAACGATATTGCAAAATCTTCTGAATTAGAGCTAAATTTAAATAAATTCAGAACACTCAATGTATCAAAAGAAACATTCCTAAAATCTTTGTTTTATTTAAGGATGCGTAATCGAGATCTGTGCGACAGTCAGGAACGCGGTAACCTCATTTTTGCAATTGGTCAACTTGACTTCACTCGTGCTGAACTCGGTTTAAAGGTCTCTAAATACGGAAATAGTAGCGGACAACTTTTATACGAACCAAAAAAATTCTTACAATACAAAATTGACTATATGAGTCTCACTGAAGATGTACGTTTCGAGTTTGAAAGGCAAGTAGGGACACAACCTTTTATTTATACGACTATTTTACAAAATTTAAATCTTAATATTTTTGATAAGTAATAGAGTATATACGTACGAAATGTAAAGAAATAATAGTGTGTCACTACACTATTAGGGTTCATATTTGAGCTTTTAAGCTAGCTTAAATATGTGCTTGTTCGAATTGTACTTATTTCAATAACACTGAAAAAACGCCACTTTTAGTGGCGTTCTGACTCGTTAAACTCTTTTCGATAATAGCGCTTTTGATAGTTTTTTACTTTAGTGTGTACGCCTTTACTTAAGCTTTTAAATTTAGCTTCGAGTACGTCTACACCATATAAAATACCCACCACCAGTACCGAGAGCTTTATAGCAGCGCCTAAGTTTTCAGTCGCTATCATAACGCCTATTGATGCTAGCACCCAAATGGTTGCAGCAGAGGTTACGCCCACTACCGCACCATCTTTTGCGAGCATAACGCCTGCGCCTAAAAAGCCAATACCTGTAATTATTTGCCCCACTACACGAGAATGATCAATTACATCCCCTTGTAAGTTAAACGCAGTGGATAAAAACAAATACGTACCCAAAGTTATTAACGCTGAGGTACGAATACCAACAGGCTTGCCGCGTAATTGGCGCTCTATACCAATAATAGCACCGCAAAAAGCTGCAGTACCAATAGCCGCCCACGAATACGGGGCTACATCAATTAAATCTAAAAAAGTCACTGTTAACCTTATATTTTATTAGCGATAGCCACCGCCGTTCTTAAACGTTGGCTACCAAATGCTGACATTTTACTAAAATCACTTCGTGCAATAGGTACATATTGGCAATCTATTGCGAGTTGCTTGTCGTTATCGGTTTCGCAAAACGGGTCGTGAACATAAACGCAGTGCTCATCAAGGTGAGTAACACACACCCAGTGTGGCGACTTTTTACCGTCAAAACTGTAGGTACTAATTAATAACAGCACGCTAAAGCCTTTACTTAACCACTGCTCAATATGCTCAAGCTCTACATCTTTATGCGTAAGCGGTATGTTTGCTTGCGCTATACCATCTACAAATTGCTGGTGCACGGTAGCTAACACCACTTTTTTGTTCTCGTTGCGTACGCCATCTAAAAACAAAGGCTCTGTGGTATTAACCATGACCTCGCTTTTAAAACCACGCTTATTAGCAGCAAGTGCCAAACCAAACGGATGACAACCACCATGACCCGATGTCATAAAAATAGTGGTGCCTTCACGCCAAAGTGCCAACTCATGCGATTGGTTAAGCTCAGTAGTAGGCTCAAGTGCACCCATAGCCATTAATAGCGCAGCAGGCCCGCAAGTAAACTCGGTAGTTTGCTGATACCACGGCGTTAAACGCGCCACTTTTAACTCACTCGTTTGTCGAATATTTTTTTGCATTCGTAGTGCGTCACTGTGGTCATCGTAATAATCGCTGTATTGACCAAACACCCTGTAACCTAAGCTTTTGTAAAGCCCTATTGCACTGTCGTTATTTACAGCCACTTCTAGGCGAAGGTATAGTCGAGCGCGCTCACACGTTTCTTTTTCTAGACTAGTAAGCAGTGCTTTTGCAATGCCTTTACCTTGCATAGTTGGTAAAACAGCAAGCGAATATAAACGCGCTAAACGCGTGCCTTTATGGCACCACACAAGCCCATAACCACATACTTGCTTGCCATACTCTGCAACGAGCAAAATACCGTGCTTGGCACTTAGCCAGCGTTTTAAACTACGTGGACTCAATTTATCGTTATTAAAGCAGGCGTTTTCAACGTCAATCAGTGCAGTTAAATCACTACCAATAGCTTTTCGAATAACAAGCTTGCTCATGTTATTAACCACGGCCTCGCGCTTCTAAGCGTTGTTTAAACTCATCCATAATGATCATGTATAGCTCGTCGCCTAAATAACCATCTTCTACCTTGTGATCAATACTTGGGTTGTCGTTTACTTCAAGCACGTATGCTTTGCCTTGATGCTCTTTAACATCAACGCCATATAAACCCCTACCTACCGTTTTACACGCTTTTAAAGCAGCATCTAACACGGCTTTTGGTAACTCAAAGGTTGGCAATGTTTCAAAGCCACCAGAGAAAAAACGTTTAGCGTCGTGGTTATAAATTTGCCAATGGTTACGCGCCATTAAATAACGACATGCATAAATAGCACGACCATTTAACACACCCACTCGCCAATCGTATTCGGTATACATATACTCTTGTGCAAGCACTAATGCGCTAAATTCAAACAGCTCTGTAAGCTTAGCATCAAGCTCATCACGGTTTGAAACTTTATAAACACCTTTTGAGAAAGACCCTTCAGGCATTTTTAAAACAAGCGGATACGTAAAGGCTTCTTCTAATTGAGTAAGCGTTTCACTTGACTGATCAGCTACTACAACTGTTTTTAAACTTGGCACTTTTTGATAATTAAATGCATCGTGTAAATACACTTTATTACAACAACGTAAAATAGACTCAGCATCGTCAATAACCACTAAACCAAGGCTTTGCGCTTTGCTCGCAAGGCGATATGTTGGGTGGTCAATCGCTGTAGTTTGGCGAATAAATAACGCATCAAACTGAGCAATGTTATCAATTTCGTCAAAGCTTAATGCTTGTGCATTAATCCCGTGTTTAGCGGCGGCTTTAATAAAACGTGCAATGGCGTCTTTATCGCTCGGCGGTACTTTTTCGTTATGATCAACAAGTATTGCCATGTCCCATCTAAAACGACGTTGCACCGCACCAATACGCCACTGCGTTTTAGTAAAGTTATCTAGCTTGGCAACAAAGTCGCTGTACTGCTGCTCATTTAAAGACGATAACGATCCTTGCTGTAGTAAGCCTTGCTCATCAACAAATAAAATAGGCGCTGGGTATTGTTTAAATACCGACTTTGCCGCTTTTGATTGTAAATCGTTTAGTGCATTACCAAAGTAAAGTGTGCCATCTATTTGGCCCACATTTAACATAGGGGCTTGGCCACTACGAAGTGCGTTTATTGTTTTTACACTTGGCAAAACTTGGTGCTTGCGCGCCTCAGCAAGTAACGAGCAATAGTAACCTTTGCTCAAGTATTGGCTTGAGTCGCACAGATTAATAATGCGTGTTTTGGGTTCATTTTGTTTTGGGTAATCACGTAAATAAGTATTAAAGGTAATTACATTTTCGAACGATTGAGCAAGCGTTTGCTCGTTGTTATCAACCACAATTAAGGTTTTAAACACGACTTTTCCTAGTTAAGTCAAAATATAAAAAGCATGCTTAAGTAACATTACTAAGCATTATAAATAGAAACACCCATCGTACTAAGTGGGCATTGCGCGAATCACTTAATACGATGGGTGCTTTAACAGGTACCTACTGTACGAGTTAGCGCTTAAATTGCTTAAGCGACATATGCTTTATATGCCCTTTTTTTAAAACGCACAAACGAGATATTTTTAGCGTGAAGATGAAAAATATTGATTAACTATATTTTCCACCTAATGCAGATTAAAATATGCAAAACAGTACCTTATAAGAGTTTAAAAATGTCGCTACCTGCTTGCCCAAAATGCCAATGTGAATATGTTTACGAAGACCAACAGCTACTTATTTGCCCCGAGTGCGCTCATGAGTGGAACCCGAATAATACAAACGATGACGACGCTATTTTAGTTAAAGATGCCAACGGCACTGTGCTAAATGATGGCGACAAAGTGACAGTAGCCAAAGATTTAAAAATTAAAGGCAGCTCGCAAGTAATTAAAATTGGCACCAAAGCGGTAGTTAGAAGAGTACTTGATAAAAAAGATCACGAACTTGATTGCAAAGTAGAAGGCATTGGCGAAATGATGGTAACAGCAAAGTTTGTGAAAAAGGCTAACTAGTTTGAGTAGGTCGGATAAATGGAGAAGCCATATCATCCGAAAATTAATTCATGAATAAAAATAAGCGTTTATTGTGTTGGTAATTAGGACGGGTGTCATCCTAATTACTTCATTAAATAGATAGCTTTTGTTGTTTAATTTTTTATAACTCTCTGATGGCACTCGTTACAAGCGAGTGTTCGTGGGGATTAATTTAAAATTGCTTTTGCATTTTTTAAGTTATCCCATAGATGGTGTTGACCAAAGTACATTTCAGGTGGCTTTATTGAAGGGTCTATTAATTTGTTAATGGCTAATATAGCCCCACGAACACTATATTCAGTTGTGAACACTATCCCATCAGGTATTTCAACAAATTGTCCTAACAGCGCAAAGTTTTGCGAACCTTTAGGTACAACAGGAGGTCGGTCACCTTCGGTTCTAGGTAAAAATTGAGAAATTCCGTAAGGTAATCTACAAGGTATACAGTAAGATGTTTCAAGAAGTTCTGTTTTTTCATCTTCATCTAAATCCCCCCATAAATGTCCTAAAAGCTCTTCTAAAATTTCTTTTCCAGTACATTCATACATAGGTTTTTTTACAAATTGACCAATATTATCCTCACCTAATGCTGAAACCCAAATTACACAAGTATCTGCCGCTTGCCACGGGAAAAAAGGCTGACGATAGGTGTGTACATGCATTATCCATGGAGATTGTGTTAAAGGTAATGGGCTTTGTCCTCCCATTTGTCGTTCAACTAACCATTGGAATTTTCTTTCAAAAAGATTTCCTCTAAACGTTACGGTAAAGTGCATCATTCTAGAAAGTGAAACGTCACGTAAATAACGGTCTGGTCTGCCGAGGTCTGCTTGTTTTGATACTATGTTTTGCCATAACTGGTAAGCTTCGCCTGGTTTTTCTGCAGGTGTTGTAGATACTGGCTCATCGTGGGAGCCATAAGAATGATTAGAAACAATTGAGCCGATTGTCAAGAATGCCTTGTCTTGTGGTCTAACTTCTATTGAATCTAAGATTTTATCTTCTGCATTTTTTAAATGTAAGCGTTCTACCCAGCGTTTATCATCACTTTCTTTAAAATCAACATCCGTAACACAAGTATTATAATGTATTTGAACGCCTTTTTTTGTTAAGAGTTTAATAGCAGGTAGAATGAACGAGTGGTAGTTTGTGTAACGTGTACGTTCTAAAGAGGTCATTTTTTCCATATCAGACATACGGTGATAAAATAGTTTCATGTAACGTTTCATCTCTATCGCAGAGTGCCATGGCTGAAAAGCAAAAAGAGCACGCCACATATACCAGTAATTACTCTTGAAAAAATCGTCACTAAAATAATCAGTGATTTTAGCATCTGCTGGGATCTTAGATTCTGGTATTTCTATTAATCGAGCCATTTGAAGAGCTTCAGTAGCACCTAATCCAAGATCGTGCCCAGTATCTTTCTCTCCGTTTGCATGTAATAGCCTAACCACAGTGTCCATATTGCATTCTTTAGCATTAGCTTCGTAATCGTCTAGGCAAGATCCAAGTTCGTCATAAGGTATTAAAGACCAAAATTCTTTAGTGCAGCAATATACTTTATCTTCGTACATACGGCTGCCTCGCATTATGTAAACAGGCTTGCCATCAATCATTTTAAAAGATGCATCCATTGACCCACCGACTAAATCAGTTTCAGTGTTTTTTTTCAAAAATGTGAATTTTTTCTGGGGCGAAACCAACTTTCTGCACTAAGTAAACTGCAGCTGATAAGGAACCTAATCCTAATCCGTTTAAATAAATTTTAGAATTGCTCATAGTATGTACTTCGTTAAAAAATGATTTAATAAGTAAGTAAAAATATACTCTTCGACTTTTTTCAGTCAAATGTTTGCTTTCACAAATTAAAGTTTAAATGATATAGAATAACTTTAGTCAGTTTTGAGAGAAAACTGTTTGCATAGCTTAGCTTTTTGTATTTGTAGTGGTACAGGTTAATTAGAAGATATTATCCGAAGAAAACAAACTTTAGCAAAGTAAGCCATCAGCAATTAAAAAAGGTAGAGGAGCAACTAAATAATCGCCCTAGAAAATGTTTAGGATTTAAAACACCAAATGAAGTCTATAATGAATTAGGTGGTGCACTTCCAATTAGAATCTAGGGTGTCATCCTAATTTGGATCCTAATTTTGATCCTAATTTTGATCCTAATTTTGTCACGATAGTTGGCAGCAAGAAGCAAAGGAAAACCCCATAATACCATCATCAGATCATTGGTATTTAAGTGGATAAGAATCCTATTTAGATGCTTGAAAAGTAAGGGTTCACCGCTATTAAAATTTGCGGTGGAATGTGAGCTTTAGCGCTTGCTGTCCACCTCAGGGCGTGTTGTTATATTTCAATGCCAGGATGTAACTCTCGTAATTTCTCATCTGTAACACCAAAAACTGAAAAAGGATTAATCCCCATCGAAAACTCAACACCATAAAATGGTTTTAATTCATACTCTCTGTTCTGTGGATATTCAACATTATCAGTAATACTCATTAAATTAATAATGCGATTCATTTGCTCTAATTCCGATATTGCATTATCCGCAGTGGATAACATAAATGGGACTTGAGGGTTTACCCCGAGCAACTGTAGATTCATGTGATTAGTTGCCCAATCGTTATTCCTTTTCGCGACAATTAATGAATTAGAAGTTGATCTTATGATGTCAAAGTTAATTTTAAACGTATCACCTTTTGATAGTTTGTGAAGTTCCTGTTTAGGTGGAGGCATTTCCATACCTTTAGGTATATAAAAACTTTCAATAAATGAACAAGCAACAAAACATTTTTTAGGACTAAGGGGGTAATATATGGTCGTAGTTGGATTATTGAGAAAACCAGTCATATAAACAGGGTTATCAGTTCGTACAAAGTAATCATCCTCTGCGGCTTCAAGAATCACCCAATTTCGATTTGCAATATACTTGTTTTCATCACACCACTGGCAACCAATTATTTTATCTTTATATGATTCGTCACCACCGTTCAATTCTTCTAACTTATCTCTATATTTAAAATAACTTGGAGTCCTTACAGTCTGAGTAATAATAAACTGTCCCCATTTCATTCTTTCATCTGGCGACAAAAACTCATTCAATAACAGCTTTTCATAAAGCAAACAGGCTTGGTTTTCTAATTCAGTATCAAGCCGATCTTCAACAGATTGTGAATATAAATTATATTTAAAACCCCATGCCGTTTTGCCTTTATCTTTATGCGCTTCTACAACACATTGTCTATTCTCGCAAAAGTAATAATAACTGTAATGCCAACCTTCCTTTTCGCTTGTCCAGTTTTGATTGGCGAAAGTAGGGCTAAAATGATTCTTATTAGTTGGATTCTTCATAACCCCGCCTGCAAACATAAAACCTTATTGAACACCACTTTGGGGGTTTATAACACCCCAAAACGGCGTCTATTACATGCCTCAATAATTCCACCAAACAACTCTAATGTAAACAAGTAATTACGTATGTTATAAAATTACCGTTGTTAAAATACACCAAAACGACTTTTAATAATGTTATAGGACAAAATCCACAAACTGTATATATAAACAGTTTAATTTAAATTAAATAGTAGAGAGAATAAATATCATCCAACAATTAAATTGTTGATAGGTAAAGTTTTAATAATTGCCTTGTGCAATGGCAGTCCACTTAAAAAACCAACCCCTTATAAAATCTCTACCACCACGTATTCGTGGGCTTTACCTGCGATTATTAACGTAATTTCATCATCAATCTGTTTATTTAATAACTGCTTACCCATTGGTGCGCCGGGTGTTACAACAGCAATTGCGTGCTGTTTAACGTTTACTGTTAAACCACCAGCTGCAGGGCCTAAATAAAACCATTTTTGGGCTGCGTTATCATCTTCTAAACACACCAGCGAACCGATAGCTATTTTGTCGGTTGGTTTTTCGTTAAATGCAGGCTCAAACAATTCTATGCTTTTATAGCAATCGTTTACGCGCTGGGCTTGGCCTTGTGCTAAATATGCGGCTTCGAGCCCTAGGGTATCGTATTTGTTTTCTGCTATGTTTTCTTCATGTGTGGCGGTGTCGTGCGCGGTTTTTGCCGCTACTTTTGCTGTTGTAAGCTGCGCTTCTAGTGCAAAACGAAGATGTTCGATAACGTGGGTTTTATTCATGGGGATTAATACAATACAGGCTGTAAAAAATAAGGCAGCCAGTTTAACATTTTTGCGAGGCTTAAAACCATTGTTTTAAACCCCGCTAGGTTGGTTAGAATACTCGCGGGGTTTAAATAAGCATTAAACAAGCAAAGAGCCATTGACTGGTTGGTGCAGCTCTTTGCTTGTGCTTTATTAAAAACCTTATGGCATATCTAATAATGTTTGCGTGTGGGCATCTACTTTAACTTCGTAGTTTTTAGCGCTTAAGCCCAATAGTTCTGGCAAGGTTGCCGCTATACAAATAGACGAGAACGTACCCACTACAATGCCGGTAAATAATGCAATAGCAAAGCCTTGTAGTGGTGCACCTGCAAGTAGCCAAACACTTGCAACTGTTGCAAGTGTGGTACCCGAGGTTATTAAAGTGCGTGTTAGTGTACTTTTAATCGCATTATTAATAATAGTCGCAGGGCTAAGTACATTGTTTGATTGAACACGTAAAAGCTCGCGTACTCTATCCCCTACTATTATTGAATCGTTAAGTGAGTAACCAATAATAGCCAGTAAACTTGCCAGTACAGTTAGGTTAAATTCAATTTGTAATAGTGAAAATAACCCAAGTACAAGTATTAAGTCGTGCACTAGCGCAACCACAGAGCCAACCGCTAAACGCCATTCAAAGCGAACTGCAAGGTAAAGCATTACCGCAATCATTGCAGCAAACATGGCTAAACACCCTTGATCAAATAACTCATCGCCCACTTGCGAGCCAATATAGGCCGACGATAAAACCTGTGCGTTTATATCATCGCTTTGTGTAACAGCGCTTTGCCAATCAAGGCTATTAGCTGTTGTTGATGCACTTGGCGCTTCTCTTAATTGAAAATGGCTATTACCTTGCGCGGTTAGCTCAAACTCACCGTTGTGATTTTTAGCAATAAACGATTGAAGCTCTTTTAGTTCAACACTTTGGCTGGTTGTAAACTCAGTTAAATAACCGCCGGTAAAATCTAGGCCAAAATTTAGACCTTTTTGCGTAAGCGTAAATACTGATAGTAGCACTAAGATGGCGCTTAAAAGCATGCCCATAAAACGTAAACGTGTGCCCTTTTCACCTTTTAAAAAAGTGTTAAGCATGTGCTTTTACTCCTGCTTTTTTACCCATTTTTAAATACAACGTTTGGCTTAATATTTTTGATACGTACACACCTGTAAATACAGACGTTAAAAGCCCCAGTGCGAGTGTAATGGCAAAACCTTTAACGGGCCCATAGCCTATGCCATATAAAATAAGTGCGGTGATCATGGTGGTTATATTGGCATCAAATATTGTATTTGCGGCTTGTTTATACCCCTCTTGAATAGCCTGATACGGTGCACGGCCTTGGCGACGTTCTTCTTTAATGCGTTCAAATATTATTACGTTAGTGTCTACCGCCATACCTATGGTTAGCACCAGGCCTGCAATACCCGGAAGCGTTAACACAACCCCTGGTAATAATGACATTAAGCCCACCAGCGATGTTAAATTTAATATAAGTGCTACGTTTGCAATAAGGCCTAAGCGGCGATACCAAAGCGCCATAAATGCAAGGGTAATACCCATACCTAACATAAGCGCGGCTAAACCATTACTTATGTTTTCGCTGCCAAGGCTTGGTCCTATTGTTTGTTCGTGCACAATTGTAACGGGTGCTGTAAGCGAGCCTGCACGTAGTAGCAATGCTAGGTCGGCTGCCGCTTGTTGGCTTTTCATATTGGTGATACTAAAACGTGAACTTAAATGCTGAGCAATATTGGCAACGTTAATAACTTCGCTTTTTTTAACTACTTCGCCTTTAGCGTTTTGAGAATACTCAGAGTAAACCGTCGCCATTGGCTTACCAATATTGGCTTTTGAAAACGCCGACATTGCATCACCACCTTGGCCGTCTAAGCTTAGTTGTACCAATGGTTTACCCCAATCGTCGCGGCCTATGTTTGCATTATTAATATGATCGCCTGTAAAAATTGGCACAGGATCGAGCTTTATCGTTCCGCCCGATTGCATATTAAATGTTTGCCCGCCAATTTCTTTTAATTGATAAAAACCAAGCGATGCTGTTGCACCAATAATACGTTTTGCTTCGGTTGGATCTTGCACGCCTGGTAGCTCTATACGAATGCGATGTTTGCCTTGTTGCTGTGTTACCGCTTCGGTAATGCCTAACTCTTCAATACGCGAACGAAGGGTTGTAAGTGTTTGCCCCATAACCTCTTTATCAAAGCTGCTGCGGCCTTGCTCTGAATAACTAAATTTGGCAGTTTTAACGCTGCCGTTATTGCTTGTTACAACGGCTAAATTAACAAATCGGCTTTGTAGCTCTTCAATAACGGGGGTTAACTTGTCGGTTGCATTAGGCAATGCGTTTATTTCAAACCCCTGCTGAGTTTGCTGCGCTTTTACGCCATGTGCTTTTTGCTTAATAATAATTGATTTAGCTTGTTGATACGCACTGACTAACTGCTCATCAACGGCTTTATCTAAATCTACGTCTAGTACAAATAGCACACCGCCATTTAAATCAAGGCCCAGCTTTATTGGTGATAAACCAAAATCTTGTAACCATGTTGGGCTGGTTGCATGCTCAACAATTTTAACTTGCGTGTTTGGATATTGCGCTTTTATAGCCGCTTGCGCCTGAGCGCTTTTAGTTGGCTCGTTTAAAAGTATATTAATAGTCGATTGCTTATCTAAACCCTGCTCAACCTCTAGCCCTTGTTTATTTAAAAAAGTAACTAGCGTTTTAGTGCTCGGTAAAGATTGCGTTTCGCTGTGCGGCGTACTACTTACGTGCAACCACGATTTATTTGGATATAGGTTTGGTAATGCGCTGATAGCTAATAAAACCAATACTATTAGCATGGCTATATAGCTTAATTTGAACTTAGCCGAAGACGGCTTTTTATCTTTTTTAAAACTTAACATGTTGAATCCTTATTGCCAGCAAAGCTAGCAACGTGCTTTTTAAAAGCACAATTAATCTGCAGGCTAAAACTTTAAAAGTTAAAACCTAATAAAATTAAATAAGGAAAATTAAGCGTGGTAGGTAGTTACAGCTCTGTAGAGTAAGTTTACGTCTTTCCAGCCACTCAAGCGCGACTTTTTACTATTAGTTACAAGCGTATACCAAGGCTGTATAGGATTAATCGCTCTTGGTCGTAAGAATATATGCCTAACAAGATTTTGAGCAAAAAATTCAAAAACCACATCGTATTCTGGCTCACTTTGAACAGTGTGCAAAAACAATGATGAATTATTGGCTGTTAACCTTGGTTGGTGCGCGTCAAAATCGGTTTGATGCGTTTTTTTATGCTGCGAAGTATCTACAGACTTACTAATAGGCTGTATTTTAGTTAAATCGGCAATATCAGTAAGCGAAACCTGCGTACTAATATTGATATTTAAATTTTGAGAGGCGCCCATAGCATTGCTCTGCACACTAAAAAGTGCAGCAAGTAGCAAAAAGGCAGTTAAAAACACTCTAAATTTAAACATTCACGTTTTAAAACTAAAATAAGGGATGCGTAGTATATAAGGGCTAGTATTTAAAATACAATAGCCTGCTCGGTAATTTAGTTTGATTTTGCCACTTAACCTAGGCCGCTGCCGTTGATTTAGGTTGAGCGAATTATTTGCATATTATTTTGAAAATTTAATTTACAAAACACGTTACGTTTAAATCTACTTCTTCGGTAACATACCTTCCCCTTATCAAATAAAAATAGAGTAATTATTTAGGGTTACTCTTCATCTATTATTTGCAGTTTCATTATTCATTTAACGTTCATTTAGTGGTTTTTTTTGGTAAAATAACAGCTAACCAATTACGTTTTTTACTATTAAATAAACGCGTAAGTTACAGCGAATATACGAAATTAATACAATAAAATGTAAAAAATAGCTAAATTTTGATTTTCTTAATTATGTTATGGACAGTAAATAAGGTAGGAAAGGTCATTATGAAAAAAAACATACTTAGTAAAATAACCTCAAAATTTTACAATAAAAGCTTAAAGCTAATAAATACCCTAAGTAATGATACTGACCTAAAAAAGCTAATAAACAACAGTGAAATAGTCTCTTTTGATATTTTCGATACAGTGATCCTCAGAAAAGTCTTCAAACCAGCTGATATTTTTACAATAGTTGAAAATTTATATAATGATAAACATAAAAAGTTAGAAATAGACTTTAAAAGTATCCGAAGTAAAGCCGAACCAGAAGCAACTAAAATATTAGCTCAGGTAAATAGCACTCAATCGATTGGCTTAGATGAAATTTACGCACATATACAAAAAATACATAATTTAGACAGTAAAATAATAAATGTACTAAAAGCACTAGAGATCGAAATAGAATTAAAATTTTGTGTCAAAAACGAATATATGTACTCTTTTTATCAATATTGTATTGATAATGGGAAAAAAGTTATTTTCACTTCAGATATGTACTTACCTGAATATGTAATAAAAAAAATCCTTCACGATAATGGGTACAAAAAATTCCATCAATTATACTTATCATCTGTAATTCGTAAATCGAAGTCTAAAGGTGGATTATACTCACATATTATTAATGACCTATCTTGTAAACCATCTAAAATTTTACATATTGGGGATTATTATTACGCCGATGTGATCAATGCGATGAAAGAAGGCATAAAGCCTTATTATTACAAAAAAACAAGTGAATATGCGTTGAGCCATAATTCGTTTAAAAGACTAAGACAGCTATATCCCCCGAAGCTATCCATAGAAGAATCTATTTATTTTGCGACAATTATTAATAAAACCTTTACCCAAAGAAATAATAACAATGAGAATATTTGGTACGACTTTGGTTATGTTTACTGCGGAATTATATATTTTGGCTTAACTCGCTGGTTTACTGGTCAGGTCATGCATCAAGAAATAGAACATATATTTTTTCTTGCTCGCGACGGCTATGTTATGAATAAAGTTTATACCCTTATGAACCAAGGAACGAGTACGCCTCCTAGTAAATACATGTATGCATCGAGAAGGGCTATAAATATCCCTACCATATACAATGGTATAGATGAGCATTCAATAAAAGTACTGTGTCATTTCGTTCCTAATTTAAGCGTTGAAAATTACCTTGATAGAGTCGATATAGATGCAAAAAAACATATTGACCAAATAAAAGAAGCTGGGTTTTCTGATCAAAAACATACAATAGAAACAGATAACGATAAGAATAAATTAGCTAAATTATTTAATTTATTAGCCAATGATGTATGCAATATTGCGGCTGTCGAAAGAGAAAACCTATTAACATACTTGCATCAGATTGGGTTTATGGATACAAAAAAAGTCGCTATTGTTGATATTGGGTGGCAAGGAACAATTCAGAATTCGTTAAATAAGTTAATGCTACTAGAAAATAAAGAAATAGATATTAATGGCTATTATCTTGGCACATTTCAGACCGCTATGAAGTTTGCTAAAAAAGGGTTTCCGATGTCTGGTTATATGTGTAACTTTTCGGAACCTAAAAAAAATCATCAGGTTTTATCTAAAGGTGTACACATGTTCGAGTTTATTTTTTCGGCGCCTCACGGCTCTGTAATTAAATTTGATAAAAAGAATGATAAAGCTGAGCCAGTTTTCGAGCCTAATGATTTTTCTAACGGTAAGTTAGATACGATAAACGAATTTCAAAAAGGTGCTATAGATTTTATTACTGACTTTATGGCTACTGAGAGAGATTATAAAACAATGAATATAGCCCCTGAAACAGCTATAAAACCTATATCTCGGTTATTAAACAGCCCTACCTATAGCGAATCTGTAAATTTTGGCAACCTCAAACATTCTGAGTATGTGGGTGCAAATAGCCATGAAAGTTACTTTGCTAAAACATCAGATCCATTAAAAATGTTTATTAATCCGATTAAGTTTAAGCAAGCCTATAACAAATCATTATGGAAAGCTGGTTTCAGAAAACGCTACATGAGATATATTTTACCAGAAAACATATACTGCTATTTTAGAAAACATTAATTTGGTAAACGCATTTTAATGCTTAAAATTAAACTAGTATCTTTCCTTATTTCAATTTACTGAGCTTGTTAGCTTATAAGTTAGTTTATTTACCCATATACCAACTCTGAGATACTGAATGCGGCCCAGACAAAGCAGTGAAAAACGACCAGACGCCATGAATTTACGCCAAAGTGTAAAAACACTGTGGCCCTACCTTACAAAATTTAAAGGCCGTGTTTTCATTGCACTTATGGCGCTTATAGGCGCAAAAGGTGCCACGCTTTTAATGCCTTGGGCGCTTAAAGAAATTATAGACTCGGTAGATAAGTCGATTAACCCACTGTTAGTTATTCCCGCTTTATTGTTATTGATGTACGGTGCACTGCGTTTTGCTAGCGTATTTTTAGGTGAAATAAGAGATGCTGTATTTTCGCGCGTAACCGAGCACGCTATGCGTGATATTGGTTTAAAGGTATTTAAGCATTTGCACTCACTTGAGCTGGCTTTTCATTTAGACAGGCAAACTGGCGGTATTAGCCGCGATATAGAACGCGGTACTAGCGGGTTAAGTTTTTTAATGCGCTTTTTAATGTTTAACATTGTGCCTACTTTGTTTGAAATACTTACCGTTGCGATTATTTTTGGCACGTTGTTTTCTGTTTGGTTTGCGCTTATTACATTATTGGCAGTTGCTATTTATATTACCTTTACTGTGGTGGTTACTCAGTGGAGAAACCGCTTTATTAGAGAAGCAAATGCTGCCGACAATCAAAGTAATACCCGCGCCATAGACAGCCTACTTAATTATGAAACTGTAAAATATTTTAATAATGAGCAGTTTGAAGCAAAAACGTACGACACCTTTTTAGCAAACTGGGAAAAAGCCCGTTTAAAAAATAGAATGTCGCTGCTCGCCCTCAACTCAGGCCAAGCACTTATTATCGCTTGTGCTATTACCGCTTTAATGTGGTTGGGCTCAACCGAGGTAGTTGCAGGTACACTCTCTATTGGTGAACTTGTGATGATTAACGCGTATATGATTCAATTGTTTTTACCACTTAACTTTTTAGGTTTTGTGTACCGCGAAATAAGACGCGCCCTAACCGACCTTGAAAACATGCTTGGGCTACTTAACAAAAAACCACAAATAACCGATGCACTTAATGCTAAAGAGCTCAATATTAGCCAAGGTGAAATAACATTTAACAATGTAAGTTTTAGTTACGATGCGCACCGCCCGATCCTTAATAACCTTAGCTTTAGTGTTAAAGCTGGCAGCAAAGTAGCCATTGTTGGTGCCAGTGGTGCAGGTAAAAGTTCATTAGCGCGACTGCTTTATCGTTTTTATGATGTAAGCGCTGGTGAAATTAGTATTGATAATCAAGCTATAAACTCAGTAACACTTAATAGTTTACGAAAAGCCATTGCAATAGTCCCGCAAGATACCGTGTTGTTTAACACCACGATTCGTGAAAATATCGCTTACGGTAGACCATCAGCAAGCGATGCAGAAATTGACGAAGCCATTGCTATGGCGCATTTAAAAGACTTTATAGCGACACTTGATAAAGGCGATAAAACGCTGGTTGGCGAGCGCGGTTTAAAAGTATCCGGCGGCGAAAAACAGCGTATTGCTATTGCGCGCGCCATTTTGAAAAAATCCCCTATTTTAATTTTTGATGAAGCAACTTCAGCCCTCGATTCTCATTCTGAGCAAGCAATACTCGCAGCAATGCGTGAAGTTGCCAGTAACCATACGAGTATTGTTATTGCTCATCGGTTATCCACTATTACCGATGCAAACACCATTATTGTGCTCAAAGCCGGACAAATTATTGAGCAAGGTAAGCACGATGAGTTACTTACACTCGCCGGAGAATATGCCCGTATGTGGGAGCTTCAGCATAAAAAATAAATAGTGTGTAACCCCTCTTAGCTCGGATACTTTCAAGTATTCGAGCTAAATAAAGCTTTTATAGCACCTATTAGCCTTTCTCTTTTCCTCTATATTAGTTTTATCGAGCACTGTGGTGATTCACCTCAAAAGGTTTGTTTGTCTGATTAATATCAATAACAATCGATAAGTTAAATATTCGTAACAATAAAAATGATTCACTGCTGCTTTAATTCAATCAGTGATACTCAGGAGTAAGTAATGAAAAAGAGTTTAATTGCCGCAGCATTAGCTGCCACATTTATTACCGGTTGTTCAGAGCCGCAAACAACAAAAACAGACGAGCAACAACCTAAAGTAGCCACTGCAGCAGTAACAGAAAAAGCAGAGTTAGGTAGTTTTGGTGTTGACCTAACAGCCCGTAACGAAGCCGTGAAACCAGGCGATGACTTTTTTATGTATGCCAGTGGCACGTGGTATGACAACTACGTAATGCCTGCAGATAAAACCCGCTACGGTGCATTTTCAGGATTAGCTGAGCGCAGCGAAGGCGATGTTAAAGCTATTATTGAAGAAATAGCCGCACGTAAAGATTTAAACGCCGAAGAAAAACTAGTCGCTGATTTTTACAATGCGTATATGGATACCGAAACACTTAATAAACTCGGTGTAGCGCCTATTAAGCCATTGTTAAGTGAAATTAGTGATATAGCGTCAACTGACGATTTAGCTGAAATGTTTGGTAAGTCTTGGTTAACCGGTAATAAAGCCCCTTTGGGCGGCGGCATGTGGTTTAATCGCCTAGACCCTAACAAATATGAAATGTCACTAGGTGCGGGTGGGTTAGGCCTACCAGATCGCTCTTACTACCTTGAAGACGCTGAGCGCTTTGTAAAAACCCGTACAGCTTATGTTGCTCACATTGCTGACATGCTTGAGTTTGCAGGCACTGAAAATGCAACTGAGCGCGCTCAAGCTATTCTTGATCTTGAAACCAAAATTGCACAAGGTCACTGGCCTCGCGAAAAGCGCCGTAATCGCGATTTAACCCTAAACCAAGTTGAACGTGCCGATTTAAGCACTGCTTATCCTGGTTTTAACTGGGATTTATATTTTGCGCAAACAGGTTATAAAGTACCTCAGTTAAATGTATCTCAGCCTGAACCAATAAAAGCGATGATTGAGCTAATCAATCAAGAAGATATTGCAGTATGGAAAGACTACCTAACGTATCACGCTATTAGCGGTAACGCAGGTTTACTATCAGAAGACGTATTTAATACTAATTTTGCTTTTTTTGGTAAAGAATTAAACGGACAACAAGAACCTCGTCCTCGATGGAAACGTGCAATAAGTGAAATGTCGGGCACAAGTTCGCTTGGTTTTGCTATTGGTAAAATATACGTAGCGCGTTACTTCCCTGAGTCATCAAAACAACAAATGTCAGAGCTAGTTGAAAACCTTCGTACAGCCCTTGGTGAACGTATTGATAACCTAGAGTGGATGGGCGATGCAACTAAAGTAAATGCGCGCGCTAAACTGGCTGCATTTGTACCAAAAATTGGTTACCCCGATGTATGGCAGTCTTATGACGGTTTAAGCATTACTAAAAACGATTTAATTGGTAATGTGAAAAACATGCGTGAGTTTTTCCACGCAGAAAGTGTTGAAAAAGAGCTACAAAAAACAGACCGAAATCGCTGGGGCATGACGCCACAACGCGTAAACGCTTACTACAATAGCTCGTTTAATGAAATTGTATTTCCGGCTGCGATATTACAACCGCCATTTTTCGATCCAAATGCCGATCCGGCTGTAAACTATGGCGGTATTGGCGCTGTAATTGGTCACGAAATGGGTCATGGATTTGACGATCAAGGTTCAAAATCTGACGAAAACGGTGTGCAACGTAATTGGTGGACTGATGCTGACCGCGCTGCATTTGACAAAAAAGCCGATCAACTGGCTGCGCAGTACAGTAAATACGAGCCAATTGAAGGTAATTTTGTTAATGGTCGAAATAGCCTTGGCGAAAATATTGGTGATGTGGGTGGTTTGTCGATGGCTTATCACGCGTACAAGCTAAGTTTAAATGGTAAAGAAGCGCCTTTAATAGACGGCGTGACTGGCGATCAACGTTTCTTCCTTGCGTGGGCACAAGTATGGAAAGAAAAACGTACTGAACAAAGCATGCTTAACCAACTTCGTGGTGGCACACATGCACCAGGTCGCTTTAGAGCACAAGCGCCACGTAACCACGATGCATGGTACAAAGCGTTTGATGTAAAACCAGGCGATGCGCTCTACCTTCCTGAAGATGAACGTGTGCGTATTTGGTAAGTAACATGGGGCTTTAATTAGCCTCGTTTAATTTTATTACCCTTTAGGCAACTCATTAAATGAGTTGCCTTTTTATTGAGTTAAATTTGCTCTGAGACCCCTCTTTAAGTCAGCGCCAAAACGCCTCAATAAAATGCAATTTAGATAGATTTTAAACACGACAGTTTTAATCTGCCTTAATACTTACTAGCCCTTGAATGCATTTACCTTTAGAATACGCACTATAATTTTATTCTATTATTTACATATATTAAGGCGAAACGCAGATGGGAAGAGCTTACCAAAACAAAAAAGATTCAATGGCTAAGACTGCGGGTGCTAAAACTAAAGTTTATTCTAAGTACGGCAAAGAAATTTATATTTGTGCTAAAAACGGCGGTGTAGACCCAGATGGTAACTTATCATTACGTCGTTTAATTGAGCGCGCTAAAAAAGACCAAGTGCCAGCACACGTTATTGACCGCGCAATAGACAAAGCAAAAGGCGGCGGCGGTGAAGACTACTCAGCAACACGTTACGAAGGTTACGGCCCAGGTAACTGTATGATTATTGTTGATTGTTTAACAGACAACAACAAGCGTACCTTTGCTGATGTACGTGTTTGTTTTACTAAAGCAAATGCTAAAATTGGCGCTCAAAACTCTGTTTCACATTTATTTGATCACCTTGCTATTTTTGTATTTGACGGTGATGACGACGAAACAGTACTTGAAGCATTAATGATGGCTGATGTTGATGTAACTGACGTAGAAGTAGATGACGGTAAAGTCACTGTTTTTGCTCCTCACACAGAGTACAACAACACACGTACAGCGCTTGAAGAAATGGGCGTGACTGAATTTGACGAAGACCTAATTAGCTTTGTGCCACAAATTGAAACGCCGATTGAAGGCGAAGACGTTGAAGTTATGGAACGCTTTTTAGCAATGTTAGAAGATTGCGACGACGTACAAAACGTTTACCATAACGCGCAATTCTAAAGAGTAATTTAGTAAGTTAGAACGACTTTAAGCCAACAGCTATGTTGGCTTTTTCATTTTTAGAACGTGGTATAAATATATGAACTCCCTTAAAGAGCTTAAAAGTGGCAAGCTTGTTGGTGCTACTCACCTGCAATTAGTAGAAGAGCTAACCACATTTCCTGAAGAAATTTTTAGCTTAGCTGATACGCTTGAAGTGCTCGATTTATCAAATAATAACTTATCAACACTACCTGATGAATTTGCCTGTTTAACACGCCTTAAGCGAGTGTTTTTATCGTTTAATCAGTTTAAGCATATTCCTGCAGTTTTAGCTAAATGCCCTGCTCTGATAATGGCTGCATTTAAAGGCTGTAAAATAACTGAGTTTAGTGATTATTGTTTACCAAAAAATATTGAATGGCTCATACTAACCGATAACAATATTACTGAGCTGCCTCAAAGTTTTGGCCAATTTACACAGCTTAAAAAGTTAGCGCTTGCGGGCAATCAAATTAAGCAGCTGCCAAGTAGCATGGCGCAGTGTAAAAACCTTGAGCTTGTTAGGCTCTCTGCTAATAACTTAACACACGTAGATGACAGGCTGTTTGAACTGCCCAAACTTGCTTGGCTTGCGTTTGCCGGTAACGATTTTAATAAAGCACAGTGCCTTACAAAGTGTAGCTTAGAGAACAAACCGCTTAACGATTACACTCTTAGGCATGTTATTGGTCAAGGTGCATCAGGCGTTATTCATTTAGCAAAATCGGCTGATAACTCTGTAGCAATTAAATTATTTAAAGGTGCAATTACCAGCGACGGCTACCCGCTTGATGAAGTAAATTGCTGTTTACAAGCAGGCGACCACGCTAGTTTAATTAAGGTACTTGCTTATATTGAACAAAGTGATCAGCTGGGCTTGGTAATGGAGCTAATAGATAAGAGCTTCGCTAATTTAGGCCTGCCTCCAAGCCTCGAAACCTGCACGCGTGATACCTTTAATGATGATTGCCATTACTCAACTCAGGCTATTTTAAAAATTGCAAAACAAATGGCAAGCACACTGCACCACTTGCATACTAATAAAGTGAGCCATGGTGACATTTATGCGCACAATACTATGATTAACCAAGACCATGATGTTTTGTTTGGTGATTTTGGTGCGGCAACTAATTTAACAATGCTCAGTGAGTATCAACAAAAGCAGTTAGAGCTTATAGAAGTAAGAGCCTTGGGCTGTTTAATTGAAGACTTATTAGGCACGGTTACCGGCGATGATAGGCAAAATGAGCTATTTGGTGAAATGTCCGATATGGCAAAACGCGCTATGCAACCTGTATTAAATCAAAGGCCTAAATTTACTGAGTTATTAGAAGAGCTAAATATATAATTCAGTATTAATTAAATAAATTGCAAAAGGGAGCAGCGTATAACGCGTTGCTCCCTTTTAGTTTATATTGTGTATTTATTCGATCATTCGAATTTATTTAGTGCGCTTAAACGGATAAACTTGTTGTTTAAGCATACCTATCGGCATGTAATCCCCGACTACACCGTATGCTTCTGGCCACTCCTTTTGACCTTTAACAGCAGTACCAAACGCGTAGTCTAAAAACGAAAAGTGCGCAGCGTAGTTGCGGTCAATCGCGGCTTTATCTGACGCATGATGCCAATGATGAAACTGCGGTGTAACCATAAAATATTTTAGCCAGCCAAACCTAACGCGCACATTTGCATGGTTAAACACCGCCTGTAAACCAACAATTATTACGTACAAACTAATTATTTGCTGTGAAAACCCAAGTACAAATATTGGCGTGAGCACTAAACTGCGCGTTACGAGTATTTCAAGAATATGTTGGCGAGAGCCCGCTAACCAATCCATTTCTTTAGCACTGTGATGTACGCCATGAAAGCGCCATAATAAAGGGACTTCGTGATAAGCACGATGCACCCAATACTGCATTAAATCAGCCACGAGTATTATTAAAAACAACTGCACTACAAATGGTGTTTGCTCTATATAACCTTGAATAGTCGATGATACAGCCCAGCCAAAGCCATAATGCACAAAGTGGTTAGTAACGAGTAATACAAAACCAATAATTAAATGATTTACAAAAAAGTGGTTTAAATCACCCCGCCATTCGCTACGTAATATTTTTTGATCTTTACGATGTGGTAGTAGCTTTTCAATCACGATAAATATAAGCGTTGAGCCGAGCAAATCTAAAATAAACCAATCAAGCCCTATGTAAGGCGTGTCGCTTGCAAACTCGTTTACCTCAACGTTTGGTCCACCAAACATAATTGCCAGAATAATAAAAAACCACGCTGTAGCCCCTAAACGCTTATTGGTATTACGTACAAAGTTAAGTAACCCTAAACTACCCGAGACCAATAATGATGCGAACATAAGTTGGCGTAAAAAATCGACGCTGTAACTTTTTCTCAGCTCTGGTGTGGTTAAGTATTCAGGAAAATGAAACGCTAGTACGCCCAAGCAACTTAGTATTGCTAAAAAGCAGGCTATGTAGCCGCTTATGTTGCCCTCACCTATTTGTAGATGATTTGTGCGAAATATCTTTCGTGATAAAGCTTTTATCATTGTTATTATTCCTTGCGTCGTTTAAATATAACGAGATTTCCATGCGCCAATATTAACAAAATCTAGGATATAAAAAATATAAATAGTTCCCTCCATAGTCTGAGTTGCAAATATACAGATAAGCCAAACACAAAAAAGCCACGCAATGCGTGGCTTGGTTGGATAAAGCTAAAACTTTACAACACTAGGGCTTATAAAAATGCACCTAATGCTTTAACTTGGTCTAACATGCGGTTTGAGAAACCCCATTCGTTGTCGTACCAAGCCATTACTTTTACTAGATTGCCATCGGCTTTAGTTTGCGTTGCATCAAAGATAGATGACGCAGGGTTATGGTTAAAGTCGATAGAAACAAGCGGAAGCTCATTATATTGTAAAATATCTTTCATTGAACCCGTTGACGCTTCTTTCATGATTGCATTGATTTCTTCTGCAGTCGTATCGCGCTTAGTAATAAACGTAAAATCAACTAAAGATACGTTGATTGTTGGTACACGTACCGACATACCGTCTAATTTACCAGCAAGTTCTGGTAATACTAAACCAACAGCTGCCGCAGCACCTGTTTTAGTTGGGATCATAGATTGAGTTGCACTACGAGCACGGTATAGATCTGGGTGGTATACGTCAGATAAATTTTGATCATTCGTATAAGAATGAATAGTAGTCATGCTACCTTTTTCAATACCTACTGTGTCGTTAATTGCTTTTGCAAGCGGTGCTAAACAGTTAGTAGTACAAGAAGCATTTGAGATGATGTGGCTATCAGCGTTAATTACATCGCTATTTACACCATGAACCACTGTTGCATCCATATCTTTACCTGGAGCAGAAACGATTACTTTTTTAGCGCCTGCAGTAATATGTTTAGCTGCATCTTCGCGTTTAGTGAAAAAACCAGTACATTCTAAAACGATATCTACGTTTAGTGCTTTCCACGGTAAATTTGCAGGGTCACGCTCTTGCGTTAACGTAATTACGTCATCGTCAATTAGCATCGTGTTATTTTCAAGTGTTACTTTTTTAGAAAATTGACCATGAACTGAGTCATACTGCGTTAAATGTGCATTAACGTTAGCAGGTGCTAAATCGTTAATTGCTACAATTTTAATTTCGCTGTTTTGAGCTGACTCATAAAGTGCACGTAAAACATTTCTACCGATACGGCCGTAACCGTTAATTGCTACATTAATCATTTTAGACTCCTATTTAAGTTCACTTGCTTGGCGAGCAAGCGCTTCAATTGCTTGCCAGTCTTTATTTTCAATTAGTTGTTTATCTAGCATCCACGTACCACCAACACATATAACGTTATTAAGCGCTAAATAATTAGGTGCGGTTGCTAAGCTAATGCCGCCAGTTGGGCAAAAAGTAATGTGTGGTAATGGGCCACCGATTGATTTGAGCATAGCCGTTCCACCTGCAGCTTCTGCTGGGAAGAATTTTAAATACTTAAAACCGTGCGACGCAAGTTGCATAACTTCACTTGCAGTTGCAGCGCCTGGTAAAAATGGTATATCTGATGTTTTAGCCAAAGCAATAAGCTCATCGCTCACGCCTGGGCTCACCATAAAATCTGCACCAGCGGCAACCGAAAGATCAAAACTTGCTTTATCTACTACCGTACCAGTACCTACATAGGCTTCAGGTACTTCTGCTTTCATCAGCTTTACAGCTTCTGCAGCAATAGGTGTACGTAGTGTTATTTCTAAGGCTTTTAAGCCACCGTTATATAACGCTCTTGCAAGTGGTGCTGCATCTTCTAATTTTTCGATTACAACCACTGGCACCACGGGTGCCGATGCTAAGATTTTTTCAATACTCATTACTTGTTCCTCATTACCCAGTATGGCTAATATTTATTCAAGTCCAAAAGCACTCGCGCCTAAATCGGCACTGCTTACGATATTTCTAAATCCAGTAAATAATTCTCTGCCTGTACCAAATGTGGCACTTGGTTGGCTAAGTTCTGCTTCACGTTTAGCAAGTTCTTCGTCGCTAACGTGTACTTTTAATATTCCGTTTGGCGCATCAAGTGTCACTAAATCACCTTCTCGGATTTTAGCAATAATGCCGCCTTCTACTGCCTCTGGTGCTAAGTGAATAGCAGCTGGTACTTTACCTGATGCACCCGACATACGACCGTCAGTAACAATGGCTACTTTAAAGCCTTCATCTTGAAGCGTTGCCATTACTGGCGTTAATTTATGTAGCTCTGGCATACCTTTCGCTTTAGGACCTTGCTCTTTTAGCACGGCAATAAAGTCTTGGTTTAATTCGCCACGCGTGTATGCATCTTGCAGAGCACTTTGTGAGCTAAACACTTTTGCAGGAGCAGTAACAACCTGATGTTCAATAGCAACAGCTGACACTTTAATAACAGCTTTACCTAAGTTACCCGTTAGAAGTTGCAGACCACCTTGCTTACTAAAAGGGTTACTCACTGGGCGAAGTACTTCTTCATCGTGTGAATTTGCTGGGCAATCTACCCATTTAACTTTAGTTGGGCCGGTTGAGTTGCTCATGATCAGGCTATCGTCTTTATCAAGACGAGGCTCAGTCATATACGGAGCAAGACCATCACCAAGCATAGTTTTAACATCAGTATGAAGGAAACCAGCGCTTGCTAGCTCTCGCATTAAGAAACCCATACCGCCAGCTGCTTGGAAGTGGTTTACATCTGCAGAGCCGTTAGGGTAAATACGTGTAAGTAGTGGTACAACTTCTGATAAATCAGACATATCTTTCCACGTAACCTGAATGCCGGCAGCTTTTGCTATCGCAACAATATGAATTGCATGGTTAGTAGAACCACCTGTAGAAAGCAGGCCTACTAAACCGTTTATAATCGTTTTTTCGCTGATCACATCGGCCAAACACGGGCTTTCTTTATCATCTGTAAGCTGCTTAAGCATAGTTTCTACAGCATTACCTGTAAGACCATCGCGAAGCTCAGTGTAAGGATTAATAAACGAACTACCTGGAAGGTGTAAGCCCATTATTTCCATTAACATTTGGTTTGAGTTTGCAGTACCGTAGAACGTACAAGTACCTGCGCTGTGGTAAGACGCGCTTTCAGCCTCTAATAAGTCTTCGCGACTTACTAGACCTTGTGCAAATTTTTGACGAATACGTGCTTTTTCTTTATTAGGAATACCTGATTGCATTGGACCTGCTGGTAAAAAGAACACAGGTAAATGACCAAACGACAATGCACCAATTAATAAACCCGGGACTATTTTGTCACAAACACCTAAACAAAAAACGCCATCAAACACATCGTGCGAAAGAGAAATTGCCGTAGACATAGCAATTACATCACGAGAGAAAAGCGAAAGTTCCATGCCGTCACGCCCTTGCGTAACACCATCACACATTGCAGGAACGCCACCAGCGACTTGTGCTGTAGCATCGAATTTTGTAGCAATGTCTTTAATTAAATCTGGGTAATCTTTGTATGGCACATGAGCCGAAAGCATATCGTTATATGAGTTGATAATAGCAAGATTTGGCTGCTCATCAGCCTTTAAGCGCGCTTTGTCATCACTGCTACAAGCAGCCATAACATGGGCTATATTTCCGCAACCTAAACCGGCACGAACTCTTGTTTGTTTTTTTGCGTGCGAAATACGTTGTAAATAATCTTGACGGGTATTTTTACTGCGTTCGATAACGCGCTGGGTAACTTCTTGAATACGAGGATGTAACATAATTTAACTCATCTCTATTAGTTAGAGGATAAAGGCTCAGTAGCAACTACAGACTCCACGTAAATAACTGTACTGAGCATCTTTGATTTACCCGTTCAAAGGTACGCTACCAGGGAGCCTCTCACAACAACCCTGACACCGGTGTCACTGTATTAACGCATAGCAATGACACCGGTGTCAACCCCGGGTAACAAAAATAGTTTAATATTTTAACATGACCGAATAATGACCTATTTGATTTTTAGGCACAAAGTATATTTTAGCAAGTTTAGAGCAAAAAAAAGCCCGAATAAGCGTCACTCATATTCGGGCTACTGTGAAAGTGTTTTTAACTCACTATTTTATCGCAGAGGTAGACTCACGTGTAATTAAGCGCGATTCAAGCGTTACCTGATATGGTTGTTCTTGAGGCTGAGCTATATGAGATATAAGCTGTGTTACGGCTTGTTTTGTCATTTCCTCAACGGGCTGTGCAATAGTCGTTAAACCAGGCCAAATATGACGCGCAATAGGTGCGTTATCAAAGCCCGCAATAGAGATATCATCAGGTACTTTAAGTTGGCGCTGGGTAGCTAATTTTAACACCGCTGCCGCCATGTAATCATTTGATGCAAATACAGCGGTTGGCCTAGGTGATAAATCTAAAATACTGCGTGCACTGTCGACGCCTGAGTGATAGCTAAAGTTACCCTCCTCGACTAAGCGCTCATCAAATTCTATCCCATGGCTTGCAAGTGAACGCCTGTAGCCTTTAAAACGCTGTTGCGTGGCACTGTGATCTGGGTGACCTTTAATAAACGCAATTGATTTATGACCAAGACTAATTAAATGCTCGGTAATTTCAAATGCGCCTTGCTCATCGTTGCTACGCACAGAAATTGAGTCATCTTGAAGTAAAGCCGATGCAACTCTTGCGTAAGGAATTTTTTTAGATTTTAAAAAAGAAACGAGTTCAGCAAAATCACCAAAAGGAGGTGTTAATACAATGCCATCTAATCGAGAAGTCTGTAGTAATTGCTCAATATTATTAATAAGGGCTTCACCACGAAACTCACAAGGGTGTATCAATAAGTTATAGTTATTTTCTTTGCATGCTTCTAAAGCGCCCGTTTGCACCCGAGTGATGTAACTTTTACTGGGATTATCGTAAAGACAACCAATAATAAAGCTACGATTTTGTGCAAGGCCACGCGCAATAGGATTAGGTGTGTAATCAAGTTCTTTAAATACCGCGAGTACCTTTTCTCGGGTAGCGGCACTTACATTAGGCTCATTATTTAAAACACGCGAAACGGTTTTTTTAGAAACCCCAGCATGGCTTGCTACACTATTTATGGTTACTTTTTTCATCTATCCATTATCCAAATACAACCAATAAGGCCAAAGCCCTATTTGCTATTGTGTAAACACGCAGCAGCGCCAATAAGCGGTATATTGTCTTGTGTTACAAGTGTTACAGGGATTTGCCCTGCGTACTGCGACATAATACCTTTTTGCGAAAATCGTTCAACAAAACGACTCTCTAAAAGTCTTGCTTGCATACGAGGCAGTATTCCACCGCCAATAAATAGTCCGCCTAAAGCGCCGTAAACAACGGCTAAATCGCCGGCTACGCTGCCAATCCAATCACAAAATTGGTTAAGCGTTGCATCACACACAGCACATTCACCGCTATTTGCTAGACTACTTATTTGCGTCGCGTCTAAATTTTTAGCTGTTACACCCTTAACTGCAGCCATGGCTTTGTACAAATGCGCAATGCCAGGGCCTGAAAATACTGTTTCGATAGAAACATGCGGATGATCTTTACGTAACTCATTTAATAGTAAAGTATCGAGCTCATTAACAGGTGCAAGCGATATATGCCCTCCTTCTGAACTTAAAACAGCGGTAGATTGCGACGTTCTAACTAAACACGCTGCACCAAAGCCAGTACCTGGACCTATAACACCAATGTTTGCATTGTCATCAGCTTGACCCGATTTAACAATGACATTTTGTTTAGGATCTAAATACGGGGCTGCGTATGCAAAGGCAGCAAAATCGTTTATAACTTCTAGTTGTTGTAAATCAAAATGAGTTTTAAATTCACTGACACTAAAATGCCAACCTAAATTAGTTAAATGCACTTGCCCGGCTTTGATTGGGCCTGCAACGGCTAAACATGCGCGTTTAGGTATAATATGCGGGACTGTTTGTAAATATTGCTCAAGCGCACTTTCAAGAGAACCAAAATTAGCACTAGGAAAAATATTAATGTGCTCTATTACAAATTGGTTGGTGTGTTCATTAAAAGCAGTGATTAAAGCAAAGCGGGCATTAGTGCCGCCAACATCAGCAACTAAGATGGGATCAAATTGTGCAGAAGCGTTTGGGCTCATAGTATTATCTCTTTTGTTAAGCGACTCATGCTTATTATTTTACAATGGTGTACCATTGTTATTTATACTTTGAGCTATCACCTCAAAGTAGCTATCACAGTAAAAAAATGCTGCCTATAAAGATATAGACAGCGAATACGTTTTGACAACAAAATGATAAAACATTGACATTATGACACCGGTGTCAGCCGTTTATCAATAAAAATATACGTTAATTCACAAAAAGCTTGAAATTATTCATTAATAAACGAAAATGACACAATTATTTATCAAACTAATTAAGTTGTAACAATGAAAGGTAAAGCCACCTCATTTGATATTGCCCACTATGCAGGGGTATCTCAATCAACTGTATCTCGCGCTTTACGTAACAGCCATCTTGTTAATGAGGAAACACGTAAGCGTGTTTTTGATATAGCTAAAAAACTTAATTATAAAGTTGATAAAAATGCCAGTAACTTACGTACTCAGCAAAGTAGTACGCTTGCATTGCTTTTATTTGAAGACCCTACTTCTGACGAATCACAAATTAACCCTTTCTTTTTAGCCATGCTTGGCAGCATTACCCGTGCTTGCGCTAAAGAAGGTTACGATTTATTAGTTTCATTTCAATCGGCCAGTGCAGATTGGCAAGCAGACTACGAAGATAGCCACAGAGCTGATGGTATTATTTTACTCGGTTATGGCGATTACATTGATTACCAACCAAAATTTAGCACCTTACTTGAACAAAATACGAAGTTTGTTTGTTGGGGTGCAACCGTTGATAACCGTCCCGATTTAACTGTTTGTTGTGACAATTACGGTGGCGGTAAGCTTGCCGCTGAGCACTTTATTGCTCATAGCAGAACTGATTGCGCTTTTATTGGTGATGCATCTGATCACAGCCCCGAATTTTTTAGTCGCTTTCAGGGCTTCAAAGATGAGCTATTGGCTAACAATGTTAAAATAAACGAACGTAAAATGGCTAATGCTATATCCACTGAAGAATCTGGGTATCACGCCACTCGCTCGCTTATCGCTAATAATATTAAATTTAACGCTTTATTTGCTGCAAGCGACTTAATTGCTATTGGCGCTATACGTGCACTTAAAGAAGCAAATATTAACGTGCCAAAAGATGTTGCGGTAGTCGGCTTTGATAATATAGCCATTGCTAGTTATGTAAATCCACCGCTGACGACGATAGAGCAAAACACCACTGTTGCTGGGCAAATGCTTGTAGAGAACTTATTAAAACTGATACGTGGTGAAGAAGTGCAAAGTACCTTACTTCCACCTGTATTAATTTCTCGAAAAAGTAGCAGTTAAAAATCAAATATCCTAATAAGACTTCAACATAATAAAAAGGCTTCTAAATTTATTTAGAAGCCTTTTTTTAATAACTACAGCATTTTATACCAATCCGCAATAATACTTAATCATTTTGCGGGGCTAAACGTGTCGCTAACTGCGTTAAAAAATCCTTATTTAGAACAACTAAATAGCGAATTTTTTGCCTAGCTAACAACACGTTTTTCCTGCCTCAAAATAGCTCACTTAATTAAGCGAATTGGTATTATATATTAGTCTTTAAGCGATTCGGCAACCACCGGGTAATAATCCCAAACTTGTTTATCACTGAGTGAGCGTACAAGCTTAATGTATTCTGCATGTGTCCAAGCTAGAGGTGTTGCTGAGTTTGTACCCTCGCCTAACGCATAACCTGCTTTATTTACACCCACGCCATCCCATACTTGCTCAGGTAGCATCATTCCGCTATTAGCAAATTGCTCTAGCCCTTTTACGTAACTATTTTTAATGTCCGCTTGTTTTGCATCATCTAGCGTATTATTTGCGTTTGCGGCCGCTATTTCATAGTGTCCGCGTTCGCCTGTAAAAAATGGCCATACACGACCACGTTGGCCTGGCGTGTTGCTCCCGCTTTCGGCGTAATTAGTACCTGTGGTTACATCTTCGCCGTAACCGTCGTTGCCATAACGGCGATAGCCTACAAATGTGCCGCTACCATCGGTAAAGTTAAAGCTGTATTTAACTTGTAAGTTATCTTCAAGCGTTTCGTCGTCATACTCAGGCAGGGTTTTAACTATACTTGAATCGTTGGCACTTCTTACTCCATAGCGGACTAATTCTAAAAAACCACCGTCTAAAATCTGCTTTTTGTTAAAACCTTCACGGCCATTGTTGGCGTTAATTTTAGTATTAGAGTTAGCGTCGGTGTCTTGACCTATACGAATAAAATACTCGCCATCGGTGCTATCACCTTTTAAATTACCTTCGGTGGTAAACATTTGCGATTCTATATCACTGTTGTACTTTTTAGCCGTTGCTAAATAACGATCTGCATTTTGAGTATCACCACTGAGTGTTGCTATGTCACTGGCTGTTATAAGGCCAGCAACAACGGCAGCCGTTGTAGAGGGAGAATAACCACTTTGCTCTTCCCAGCGCTCTTGCTGTGTTGCGGGTGGAGTGATTTGCATGTCGTTCCATAAAATTTTAGCTCTTCCGCCATCAACTAAAAAGTCAGCTGCCGGTTTTAGCATGCGTGCGTACCAATCTTTAAGTTCGTTATCACTTAGTACGTTTGCTTGATGTAACTTCCACGCAAGCATAATCGGCATAGCCGTTTGATCAAGCTGTACCCCTACCCACTCAAGTTCACCGTCTACATGTGTTTTTTGTAAAAACCAGCCAGTGTCGCCATTGTTACCCGGGGTTTTGCTAGTAACTTGTACTTTTTCAAGGTATTCGAAGGCCGTTTTTGCAGTCGCTGTATCGCCTAAGGCCATAAATGCCATAGCTACTTGATAAAAATCACGAACCCACACCGCTTTATAACCCGTTGACCCTTCTTTGGCTGAAACAGTTTCACCCCAAGGATTAGAAAGTGAGGCAATTAGCGCACCCGCATTAGTTTTATCCTCTTGCGCTTTTAACACCATTGCACTGGTGTAAAGTAGCTTACCGTCATCGGCTGTTTGCTTAACCATTGTATTTAATGGCTCAAGGCTTTGTAGATAATCTTCCCAGCCTAGCGCTTCACCTTTACCGTTGTAGGCATCGAGCACATTTTGATAACCTTTAGATAAGCTCTGTGCACCTTGTTGCTGGCTTTGTATCTGCGTTTTACCAAAGCTTAGTGCTAAATCAAATGTGGTATTACTACTTATATTGCCAAGCTCTGCAAGCATACTGACATTGCCCGATTCACTCCCTGTATTTGCATATTGTTCACTGAGTAGTTGTTTAGTTTTAAGTGACGTAATGCCATCGCTTACACCTGCAAAGCCTACGCTTTTCATTTTGAATGACGTAGATGATTGCAGTGTTAAAAAGTTATCGTCTTCCCAAGCAACTAAGCCTTGCTCAGTGGTTTTTGCAAAATCACCTAAGCCGTTGTTGTTTATATAAGGGTTAACAGCAACATACGCTTTCACGCCTTTAAGTGATGTATTAAAAATACTGCGTATAAACAATGTTTGTCCGTCAGGGTCGGTGAATATGTGTTTTTCGAGGGTAAAGCGCCCTTGCTTATCTGTACTTGTTACTTTGTAAGCGAGCGAGAGCGGTCTGCCTTTATCGTCTTTATGTAAGTAATCAATTGTAACGTCTAAATCGTCTGCTTCAGTAACTGTAAAATCTTTACCGGTTATCACAAACTGCATATCTTTAATTTGCGCTTGGTGAATGAGTCCAAACATAGTTTCGGTGATCATACCTTTAGCAATTGAAAACCAGACCTTTGATACTTCACCTGTCGCAGCGTTGTTATTATATTGGCCGTTTTGGTATTGCTCAAAGGAAGTACCAATTCCGGTTTTACCTGCATAAGCCCAAAATGGTTCAGCGCCTGGTGCGCCAGGAGCTGATGCAATCGTAGCATCAATATTTTCATTATTAGTATTTTGCACGCCACAGGCCGTTAAACCCAAAGTTAAAAGAGAAGCGGTAATAAGGTTATATTTTTTCATTGTGTGACCCTTAGTTTGAATTTTTAACGCGCATTACAGCAATTGCAGCAACAACAAATGATGCGGCACCAATTAATAATGCGTAAATAGGCTGGTTCGAAAATACGTGGCGTAAAATAAGCCCTAAAATACTGGCAGCTAATAACTGTGGAATGACGATGAAGAAGTTAAATATCCCCATATAAACGCCCATTTTATTACTCGGTAGTGCGTTACTTAACATGGCATAAGGAAGCGACAAAATAGACGCCCATGCAAAGCCAACGCCTATCATAGGTATAATTAGCATTTTAGGGTCTGTTATAAACATAAAGCTCGCAAGGCCTAATGCGCCTAGTAATAAGTTAAAGCAATGTGCGCCTTTTAAGCCCATCTTTTTAACTAAAAACGGAATACACATAGCGGCAATGGCCGCAAAACCATTGTAAGCGGCAAATAAAATACCGACCCAGTCGGCACCATCGTTGAATGCTTTACTGGTTGCATCGCTGCTACCATAATGAAAGCTTGTTACTGCGGCTGTGGTGTATATCCACATAGCAAATAACGTAAACCAGCTAAAAAACTGTACCCACGCTAGCTGCTTCATTGCCTCTGGCATAGTAAATACATCTTGTACTACTTGATAAAAGCCGCCTTGTGTTTTATTAGCGCCTTTTAAAGCACCCGCTATCCACTGCACAATACCAAACACTAATAAACCACCAGCAAGTAAATACAGCTCTTTTTCTAGCGCTAAGCCCATAAGTAAAGCAAGGATTGCTAAACCTAGCACCACAAAAATAATGGCACCTTTATTGAAATTGATATCTACTAATGCGGTGTTAGTCGGTTTGGTAGTTTGGTTTTCAAAAGCAGCTAATTGCTCAGGGCTATATTCTTTGGTTCGCATAACTGTCCAAAGAACTGCAACTAGTAATACAACCCCACCCCAATAAAATGAATATTTAACAGACTCAGGTATTTCTCCTGCAGCAGCGGTATTACTAACATCAAACCAATTAGTCATCATCCATGGTAATGCTGAGGCTAGTACAGCACCAATACCAATAAAAAAGCTTTGTAAGCCGTAGCCTGTAGCACGTTGTTTTTCTGGCAAGTTATCGCCTACAAGTGCTCTGAAAGGTTCCATAGTAACGTTGATTGACGCATCCATAATCCACAACATACCTGCAGCAATCCAAAGCGTTGGCGAGTGGGGCATAATAAAGAGTGAAATAGTAGTAAGTACCGCCCCTATAAAAAAGAACGGACGACGACGACCAAAACGCCCCCATGTTTTATCACTCCAATAACCAATTATTGGTTGCACTATTAAACCCGTTAAAGGTGCTGCTACCCATAAAATAGGAATATCATCAACTTGTGCGCCAAGCGTTTGAAAAATACGGCTCACATTGCCGTTTTGCAGTGCAAAACCAAATTGAATGCCTAAAAAACCAAAGCACATATTCCATATTTGCCAAAAGCTCAGATTTGGTTTGTTGCTGTCATAATTATTATTTTGATTATTCATGATTAGCCTTATTAGTTAACACTGCGCTACTAAATGCATTTAGCGTGAGCGTAAGCTTTGTAACTTGCCCGTCGGTAATGAGCTTCGTTGTATTTTGTTCAAGTAAGTCGTGTAGCGGTTTATTTTTTTCAAAGGTATTGGCTTGCTGTGGTGTTAAGTTAATAACCACCGTTTGTGGCTCCTCACTAAAATTACTAAATACATAAATCGATTGCTGGCCTAACGTGCGTACAAAACCAGCAACGCGTTCGCTACCACTAAGCGAAAGCGCTGTCATATTTCCACCTACAACAGCCGGCAAACTATTGAGCGACATTATTGATTTATAATAATCACGAAGTGATGCTTGCTCGCTCGTTAAGTTAGCGCCGTCGAATTTGCCGTTATTCATCCATGCTTGATGCGCGGGTACACCAATGTAGTCAAAAATACTGGTACGAGTAGGCGTGCCAAAACCTGCGTTTTCTGAGCCGTCCTCCCCTAAATCTTGAGCGAAGTATAATAAAGTAGGTGCGCGACTAATTAAGCTAGAAACTACCATTGCTGGTTTCCCCCAGCGTGCATCACCTGCAAAATCAGAGCTCGCAATGCGTTGTTCGTCGTGGTTTTCTAAAAAGTGCAACATGTGCGATTCAATATCAGTAACTTGGCTTTGGGCTGCAAAAATAGTATTAGCAGCTTGCTTACCCTGCATAATGGCCTTTAATGTGTCGTAAAAACCGACTTTGTCATACAAGTAATCCATTTTTCCTTGCTGAATATAGGCTCTGTACATTTGCGGGTTATAAACTTCAGCCAATAAAAATGCATCGGGCTTTTGCATTTTTATTGATGAATTTAAAAAACTCCAAAATTCAACTGGCACCATTTCGGCCATATCGTACCTAAAGCCATCTACGCCTTTATCGAGCCAGTACAATGTGATATCTCTAAATTTATACCAACTATTAGGAAGATCTTTATTTTGCCAAAACGCATAATGAGCGCGATAATCTTGGTGTTCTAGCTCTTTAGGTAATACAGGAAAGTCATAGCTGCCATCAGGCTTTACACCATAGTTAACTTTTACGGTTTCATACCAATCGTTAATATCTGGCTTTGGTGCACGCGCACCATTACCCGTCCATTTAGCGGGTGTTTCGTCAAAAAAGCCATCAGCTAATGGATGAGTGTTGCCACCTAAAACGGAGTAACTTTCTGACGCTGGTACTTGAAAAGACTGCTCAGGTACATAATAAAAGTTGTTGTTTTTATCGTACTCTTTACTTTTATCGTCCTGCTCACCAAAGTCTTTAACTCCTTTGGGTTTTGCTGCTGATTTATAATTACGCGCAACATGGTTAGGCACAATATCAATAACCACTTTCATACCATGTTGATGAGTGCGCTCAATCAGATCACTAAACTCACCCAACCTATTAGTCACATTTATGGCTAAATCGGGGTTAACATCGTAGTAATCTTTGATTGCATAAGGTGAGCCTGCACGGCCTTTTACTACATCCGGGTCGTCTTGGCTAATGCCGTACTGTGTATAGTCGCCCACTAACGCATGGTGTAAAACACCGGTATACCAAACATGGGTAGTCCCTAGCTCTTTAATACCAGCTAGTGCAGCATCGTTAAAGTCGGCAAATTTGCCTACACCATTTTGCTCTTTTGTACCCCAAGGTACATTTGCGGTTTGTGTGTTACCAAATAAACGTGTAAATACTTGGTATACAACAGGCTTTGTTAACTCGTTTTGAGCCTGCTTAGGCATTTGCTGCGGTTCGGTTTTATTATTATCTGAGCAGGCACTTGTTATAAGTGCGCTAAACAGTAATGCGGGTACATAAACTGATTTTTTCATTGTGTGTCTTTTTGTCAGTAGTGTTATAGCTTTATACTAAAGATAACTGCAGCAAGCATACAGTTGCTGCATACGTATTCACTTAAACATTCACGGCGTATTAATCACTAATACCGTGGCAGCCATTGGCTCTAAGTTAATACTGTTAGTTAGTTTAAAAGTGTGTTGTGTGAATAATGCCTGCGCATTGGCATTTTTTGGTATAACTTCTTGCATGTAATCAAGATTATGCTTTTGTGTTACTTTGTTTTTATTCATAAAAACTAATACAGTTTGCGTGTCACTAACGCGAGCATAACTATAAACACCATTTTGCGGACTAAAATGAACGAGCTTACCCTTTGTAAGCGCAGGGCTTTGCTTTCTAAAGTTAAGTAGCGTGCTAATGGTCTTGTGCATATCGCGCTGCTCTTCGCTTAAACCAGCACCTGTAAACGCATTAGTTTTTTGATTTTTAAACCCACCAGGAAAATCAATACGTATATCACCATGATCTTTACTCGGCGTGTTATCTAATATTACTTCCGTTCCGTAATACATTTGAGCAATGCCGCGCGTTGTTAAAAATAATGTCATCGCCATTTTAGTTTTAGCTAAGTCTTGCCCAAGCTCTGTATATACTCGGCTCATATCGTGATTATCAGCAAACACCATAATGTTATTGGTATCTGGGTATAAAAAATCATTAGCTAATGATTGATATACTTTAACCCAGCCTGTACTCCAGCTTTCATCTTCATTTAAAGCTTGAATTACTGCCTCTTGCAACGAAAAGTCCATTACACTGGGTAAGCTTGATGTGTACCCATCTTGATTTACTTTGCCGCGTTGCCAATACGACGCTATTGCAGGGTTTGAAGTCCACTCCTCACCAACAATATTAAAGTGTGGGTATTCGTCCATAATGGCTTTTGTCCAATCACTTAAAAATGCTTTGTCTGAGTAAGAGTAAGTATCAACACGAATACCACTCAAATCCGCGTATTCAATCCACCAAATAGCATTTTGAATTAAATATTCACTTAATAATGGTTGGCGCTGATTTAAATCAGGCATGCTAGCAACAAACCAACCATCGCTAAATTGGCGTTTATCGTAGTTGCTAGCGTGCGGGTCTTGAATTGTTTGGCGCGCATGGCTTGTCGCATTTTTACCATTTTTAAATTCGCCATTAAAGTTAATCCAATCTTGGGTGGGTTTGTCTTTAACCCAAACATGTTCAGAGCCAAAATGATTAAGTACCATATCCATAACAAGACCAATGCCCTGCTCTTTAGCCTTTTTTGATAACGTTTTGTACAACTGGTTTGAACCCATACGTGGATCAACGTTATAAAAATCTGTGATCGCATAACCATGATAAGAATAATCTGGCATGTTGTTTTCAAGTACTGGCGTTAGCCAAAGCTGTGTCACGCCTAAATTATTTAAATACGGTAGCGCATTAATTACGCCTTTAATATCACCGCCATGTCGCCCGCCTTTAAAGCTTGGATTTGCACCCTCTAACATACCTTTAACTGTATCGTTTTTTTCATCACCATTTACAAAGCGATCTGGATTAATTAAATACAAAGTATCTGCACTTGTGAAACCTTGACGTTGCGCGCTATGTTTATCTCGGGTAAGTAAAGGAAATTCAAAGCTATGTTCCGGGTAGCTACTCTTAAATTGTAGCGTTCCTACTTTAGCCATATCGCTAATGCTTAAATGTAGAAAAGCATAATTAGGGTTGTCGGTGCGCGTTACGTTACTAAGTTCAACCCCTTTATACTTGTCTAATTTAAATTTTTCGTTAGCTATATTTTTCTCGTGCACGAGTACCGTAATATTATTTTTATTCATGCCTACCCACCAATTGGCAGGCTCTACATTAAGTGCATAACTAAAGCTTGGTAAGCTACATGCGCTTACTAGTAAAAGTGTGTTTAAAAATCGCATTATTAAACCTTTTTAATACTGGCTAAAAAATCTTGATGAGTTGGTAGTTGCGCAACTGCTGAGTTTATCAATGTTTTTAAGGTGGAAAATAAATCGCTCAGTTGCTCATCACTTAGCGAATCCACAATACTATTGTAGTCATCAGGGATAAGCCCTTGCCCTATCATTACTTGCTGCCAAGCAACCTCAGCAAATAGCTCGTCGTCTTCGCGTACTACCTTGCCAGTTTGCTTAAATAATTTCATTTTTTGGCTCAGGGAGTCAGGTATATCCATTTGCCTACATTGGCGCCAAAACGGGGAGTCTTCTCGCTCGGTGAGTTTGTAATGTAAAATAATAAAATCACGTATGTGCTCTATTTCTATTACGCTTTGTTTATTAAACTCAGTTACTAACGCATCGCTAATGCCGTTGTGTGGAAATAGCTTAATTAAGCGTGTAACCGCAGTTTGAATTAAATGAATACTGGTTGACTCAAGCGGTTCTAAAAAACCACTTGATAAACCAACCGCGACCACGTTTTTATGCCACTGTTTTAAGCGTCGGCCTGTTTTAAATTTTATGACGCGCGGCTCTGTAATTGGCTCAGCGGGTAATTTTTGAAGAAGCAGCTGTTTAGCATCATCGTCTGATAAATATCGGCTGCAATAAACAAGGCCATTACCAATACGGTTTTGCAGCGGTATTTGCCATTGCCAGCCTGCACTATGTGCAATAGATCGTGTATAAGGTTTTAACTCATTGGTACTGTGTGTTTGAACGGCCACTGCACTATCACAGGGTAAGTAATGAGACCAATCAATAAACCCTGTATTAAGTGTTTGCTCAATTAACAAGGCACGCAGCCCTGTGCAATCTATAAATAAATCACCACTAATTTGACTATCGTTATCAAGTGCTAGGCTTTTAATATTGCCTGTAGTTAAGCATTGCTCAACATGGTCTATTTTTGCATCTATATGTTTAACACCGCGCGATATAGCCAACTTTTTTAAATATTCGGCGTAAAGCGTCGCATCAAAATGATATGCGTAACTCAGCCCGGGTAGTTGGGTATTAGGAATTGTATTGAGTGGCGCAAATTTATGCTGTTTAGCCGCTTGGTAATTGAGTGAAAAATCCCATAAGTCGTCTTCGCAACCCGTAACTTGGCCTTTTAACCAAAAGTTATAAAAATCACAAAAAGGAAAGTCTTTACCAAACGAGCCAAACGCATGCATATAACTATGCTTTGGCATTTTCCAGTTTTCAAACTCAATACCTAATTTTATTGAAGCATTTGTGGCATTAATAAAATCTTGCTCGTTTATACCCAGCGCGTTATTAAGTTGAATAATAGGCGGAATTGTTGCTTCGCCCACTCCCACTGACCCAATAGCCGATGATTCTATGAGCGTGATATTAATTACTTTACCTAACACTTTATTAAGCAGTGCTGCTGTTATCCACCCTGCAGTACCACCGCCTGCAATTACCACGTGTTTTATTGGTTTCATATTATTATCCACGTTTTATTAAATTTAAGTACGGTTAAAAAGTTAGGTAAACTAGCTATAAAAAAGCCCCTGTAACACACATTACAAGGGCTTCTACACACAGTTTTTATTATAGCTTGTAGCTAAAGCCTAACAAGTAAGTACGACCGTAATCTTGGTAATCACGTACTTGTAAAGCATTGTCGCCTGAAAGCGACGTAAACGGTTCTTCTGTTAAGTTTTGTACTTGAAACTGAATTGATAAACCTTCAAGGCTTTCAATACCCGCTTCACTAAAGTCGTAACCCGCTTGAACATCCCAAATAGTTTCACCTAAAATATCAACTTGTTCCGTGTCAAAGCCTAAGCCATATACATCGCCTTTAAAGGCACTACGTTTACGCATACTGGTACGTAACTGCATGCCATGCATTTCGTAGTAAACCGTTAAGCTTTGAATTTTATCTGAAAGACCCGGTAGTTCGTATTCGTTACCATTTTGGTCCTCAATATCAGACTCAATACCTGTATGGCTAGCAATTAAGCCAAAGCCTTCAAGAGACGGATGAAATATTTTAAATGGTAATGCCAGTGATAGCTCGTAGCCATATAAATCGCCACCGCCACCATTTATTTTACCACTGCCAGTACCCGATGATGTTGCTGGTAATTCTCCGGTAGATGGATCTGCAACACCCGACATATCTATTGCGTAAGTACCGTCAAAAATCCACTGAGTTAAATCTTTATAGAAAAACGCAGCAGAGAAGTAACCTTCATCGCTAAAGTAATTCTCGTAAGTAAAATCGTAACCGGTTGCTTCTTTAGGCTCTAAATTTGGGTTACCACCCGATACAGACCAGTAGTTACCATTTTCATCTGGCGTTTGATTATATGACGCATTAACTGATGAATTCATTTCATCTAAACGTGCACGAGAAATTGTTTTAGCAGCACCAAAGCGTATTGTTTGTTGCTCATCAATCGCAAGTGACAGATTTAAGCTAGGTAATACGTGTGAGTAATCATGACTTATGTCTGTAGGTGATGTAACAACCACACCATCAACAGTACTAAATGCATTACCTTGTGACGATTGATCAGTTTGTACATAACGCACGCCAACGTTACCCGTTAATGCAAGGCCGCTTACTTCAGCATTAATATTGGCTTGAACAAATGCAGAAGTAATTTCTTCTTTTACAGTCCACGATTTAGTCGCATGACTTGTATTTGTTAAGCTCTCTGCCAGTAAGTCGTAATAACCGTCGTTAACTAAGCCATTTACGTCATAAGCAATCATATCGCCCATGCCTATAAAGCCTAAATCAACACTTCCGTTACGGTACTGTTCTGGCACGCTAAGCATGCCTGGGTTATCTAATGAGAAACTAGATAACGTCATGAAGTAACCTTCTGAATCTTTTGTTTTCTCACGTTCTTTGTAAGACATACCAAATTCAATAGAGCTTATGTACTCGTTTTCTAATACCTTTGAAGCCGCTATTTTTAATGTTGATAGCTCATCTTCAATGGTCGGTGCATTAATAAAACCGTCTTGCGCTTGGTTTTCATATTCAGTACCAGTTAAACCGTATTTATCGTTAAGTGCAGAGCTTGCACCCCACGAAAGCGGGCCACCTAACTGAATCAAACCATAATCGCTATAATCTAAATCATGTGAAAAAGTAGCCCCAGTGTTACCACCATTAAATGTATAACCCAAGTTATCTGCCACACCGCGAGCATCGCCACGACCTGTGCCTGAATAGCTTTCAACACTCCAGATTTTACGCTCTACTTGTGAATAACTTGCATCAAACTCTACTGACCACGAATCGTCAATATCGTATTTAGTATTAAAACCAAAAGCTGTAAGTTCTGCTTCGCGTTCTTCATAGTCATTACGAACTACAACACGCTGACCTTCGGTTACAGCGCTTGTTATAAAGCCTGACGCTTCATCAACTACTACACTGTTTGAGTCGATACTACCTTGTCCCCACGCGAATGGAACTTCAATACCGCGTAGAATTTTTTCATCTGTAAAATCTACATATAACGCATCAAACGTCATACTTAGATTGTCTGTAGGTGCCGCTTCTAAAACAAGCATTGCCGAGTCACGCTCAAGCGTTGATGAACGCACGTAAGGTTTAGCGCCACCTAAAATTGAATAATCGTTACCATTTTCATTAAATTCTGGATAACCCCACGAGTTCCAACGTTTTTCTTGATTTGGTGAACTCATCGTATTTAAAGCAAATGCAACACCAATTGTATCGTCTGCAAACTGATCGATGTATGAGATAGTGCCTCGGTAACCGTCGTCGTTACCGTCTGGATTTAATTTACCAAAGCTGGTTTGCTCATACTGCCCATTTACTTGCACAACACGCTCGCCTTTACTTAAAGGGCGCACGGTTTGCATATTAATAACACCTGCAATGCCTTCAGCATCTATACTTGCATTTGGCGTTTTATAAACAGTTACACCGCTCATTATTTCTGATGGGTAAAGGTCAAATTCTACGCCGCGGTTATCACCAATCGATACTTGTTCACGACCATTAAACGTAGTACCACTTTCGTTTTCGCCAAAACCACGAATAGAGACACGACTTGCTCGGCCATCTAAGCGCTGCGCTGTTAAGCCCGGTAAACGTGCAATCGATTCAGCAATTGAAGAGTCTGGTAGTTTACCAATGTCTTCAGCTGATATAGATTCTACAACCTGAGTGGAGAAGCGTTTAGTGTTAATAGACTCAACCACACTGCCACGAAAGCCTTTAACTTCGATTACTTCTACATCATCTTTTTTTATTGTATTTTCTTGAGCAGCCTGTGTAGCAAAGCTCGATAAGCCTGCAGCTGTTAATGCCAAAGTTAATATACTTGGTTTGAACATAGACATAATGTTTTCCCGTTACCCATATTGTGATACCCGCGTTCAATGTTTAAGTGATAGTTAAACAAGGCGAGCTAATTTTGTTGTCAGGACGAATATTAACGCCAGATTTATTTTATTAACAACTTTATGCATACGTATTCAACAATTAAAGCACTCTTTAACATTAACATAAAACTCACAAATATTATTTTAACATCATGATTTTATTAAAAATAAATAAAATAAAAAACACAAAGCAAACATAAATAGTTAAATCAATTCTACTGAAACTTAATGGCACCTTCACTTAAATGTAAACAAGGTGAAATTAATTATCGCTGTTATATAAAGTTTAAATTATTCCATATTTACCAAGCGTTAAATTGGTCAGACCATTTAATATAAAGCCTGGGGTATATTTTCCTTACAGTACAGTCTGTTAGGTTTAATTTAACTAAAAAGTGAATGAATAACGTAATTGGTAAACAATAGACACACAAAATGAACACTGTTAAAGCTACGCTAAGCGCTTATTTTTAATAAATTTATTGTATTATTTTCAGTGCATACGTATGCAGACTTTTTACAGGATTAAAGGCTTCACGTATGCTTTTTGCAAATAACGTGATTAATCGTAATCACAATAAAGAATAGTCTAAATACTGTGTGGAATGACGGAGAAAAGCATGACCCAAAAGCAGTGGTATAAAGGTGCGGTTATTTATCAAGTTTATCCGCGTAGCTTTCAAGATAGCAACAACGATGGCATTGGTGATTTAAAAGGGATTATTAATCGTATTGATTACATTAAAAGCTTAGGCGTTGATGCAATTTGGATTTCACCTTTTTTCAAATCGCCAATGAAAGACTTTGGTTACGATATTAGCGACTACCGCGACATTGACCCACTTTTTGGTGACTTAAACGATTTTGATGAACTAATAAGCCAAGCCCATGATCGAGATATTAAAATAATTATAGATCAGGTTTTAAGCCACACCTCTGATCAACACCAGTGGTTTTTAGATAGTCGTGATAATTTAACAAACGACAAAGCTGATTGGTATGTTTGGGCCGATGCTAAAGAAGATGGAACAGCTCCTAACAATTGGCTGTCTATTTTTGGTGGTGGCGCATGGCAGTGGGAACCTCGCCGTGGACAATATTATTTGCATAACTTTTTAACCGAACAACCCGATTTAAACTTTCATAATCCTGACGTAAGACAAGCTGTACTTGATAACGTAGAGTTTTGGCTTAAAAAAGGCGTCGATGGCTTTAGACTCGATGCTATTAACTTTTGCTACCACGATGCATTACTTCGCGATAACCCTGCTAAACCAAAAGACAAACGCCAAGGTCGCGGCTTTAGCGAAGATAATCCGTATGCGTTTCAATATCATTACTACAACAACACTCAGCCAGAAAACATTGAGTTTATGCAAGACATTCGCACATTACTTAATAAATACCCAGGTACTGTATCGCTCGGCGAAATCTCATCAGAGGATTCATTAGCGACTATGGCAGAATATACCCAAGGCGGTGACAAACTGCACATGGGTTATAGTTTTGAGCTATTAACAAATGATTATTCAAGTGAATATATCAGAACTACGGTTCAAACTCTTGAACAGCGTATGACGGAAGGCTGGCCGTGCTGGGCATTTAGTAACCATGACGTAGAGCGCGTAGCAAGTCGTTGGAGTAAAAACGGCGAGATAAATCCTCAGCAATGTAAAATGCTAACCGCCCTACTTGCTTCCCTTCGTGGCAGTGTGTGTATGTACCAAGGTGAAGAGCTTGGTTTAGGTGAAGCATCTGTTGCTTTTGAAGATTTACAAGACCCATACGGCATTACATTTTGGCCTAACTTTAAAGGGCGCGATGGCTGTAGAACGCCAATGCCTTGGGAGCAAGCTGATTCACCTAATGCGGGTTTTAGTGACGTAAAACCTTGGCTACCTGTTGATGATGCACACAAACAGCAATCAGTCGCTGTACAAACGAATGATAGCAACTCAATTTTAAACGCATACCGTGAGTTTATGGCGTGGCGCAAAAACCAACCTGTGCTACTTGAGGGTGATATTGAGTTTATTAAAACGCCTGAGCCTGTGCTTGCTTTTCATAGAACGCTTGGAACGCAAAAAATGCTCTGCATGTTTAATCTAAGTTCGCAACAAACAGCTATTAATATGCCAACATCAATCATTAAAGAATACAACGAGCTTAGCCACCACAGAGCAAAATTAAGCCAAGACACATTAACGCTTGAGCCTTTCGCTTGCTTTTATGCAAAGTGTTAATCACATAAAAATTACGTTTAATTTTATAATTAAGCTATAAAGACAACAAAGCCTAAGTTAATTACTTGGGCTTTTTTATGTATTTTATCTTTTTAGTGACTATGATTTTTGCCGTTTAAATAGTTAGTTAAAGCAAGCCAAACACCTGATATTACAAACGTGACATGAATAATCACTTTCCAAAATAGTTCATGACTTGGATGTACGCTGGAGTTATTAAATACTTTTAATAACTCAACAGTAGAAATAGCGATTATTGCACTTATTAACTTCATCTTTAAACCTAAAAACCAATACAACACAATACCGCGAAATACCGACAAGCAAATTACTCATCCTTACGATAAAAATATTTCGTTATCTTTTATTTCGTTTTCGTTTAAAAATCAATATACCAACAGAGTTGTTCTGGATTGGGCACTACTGGTTTAAACCTAACCTTAAACTGGGTAAATCAGTCATCACACCATTTTTTTAGGAATAAACGAATGAAAAAAGCATTGCTAGCATTAATCGTAGCACCACTATTTGCAGTATCTGCGACTTACGCGGTAGCAGACGATGCGCCAACAGCTTCAGCCGAAATGGTAAAAGAATACACAGAGATGTGTGTTAACTGGGCTAAAGATGATGACGTAAGCAATGAAGAGCTAAATGCCTACGTATTAAAATGCGTAAATGATGAGCTTGAATCTGAAGGCTATAAAAAAGTATCTTCTGTTAAAATTTAATCATACCAATTGCATTAAATTAGCGATCTATTTAGTGCGATAAAATGACTATGTTTTTTAATAAAAATTGATATACCCAATACACTTAGTTAAATGTACTGCTAATAAAGCCGTTGCGAAAACATTTAACTAGGCACAAAAAAACCGGAATAGACACAAGCTGTGCATTCCGGTTTTTTTATGACTTTTTAAAACTATAAAAAGCTATGAATAAGAAATACCTACTTATTCATCCTCTTTTTTAGTTTTAGGCTTTGCTTTAGCTTTAGGTTTTGCTTTAGCTGGTGCCTTTTTTGCTGCGGCTTTCTTTTTAGGCACAGCTTTTTTCTTCGCTTCTTCTGTCCATTTACCTGCATCAAAATGAGCAGTCCAGCCAGTTGCTTTACCGTCAACTTCAGTCATAACATACTGAGCTTTATTTTTACGGCTGTAGCGTACAACAGCAAGGTTACCATCAGGATCTTTTGCTGGTGCATCGGCTAGGTAATAAAACTTAGGCGAAATACGGTCTCTAAAGCGTTTTAATTCTTCTACCTTAGGTGCACGTGTTTCTCGTGACTTAGGAAAAGTATTTGCAGCTAAAAATATACCCGCTGCGCCATCACGTAATACAAAATACGCATCTGACTTTTCACATTCTAACTCAGTAATGTGAACAGGATCTTCTTTTGGTGGAGCAGCTTCGCCACTTTTAAGTAGTTTACGTGTGTTTTTACACTCGTCATTATTACAGCCAAAGTACTTACCAAAGCGACCCGATTTAAGCTCCATGTCAGAGCCACATTTATCACATTCGATAATTGGTCCGTCATAGCCTTTAATTTTAAAGGTACCTTCTTCAACTATATGCCCTTTACATGCTGGATTATTACCACACACATGTAATTTACGGGTTTCGTCAATTAGGTATGAATCCATTGCCGTTTCACAAATCGGACAACGTTTCATCTGCATTAGCTTTTCAGTTTCTTCATCTTCGACATCGGCTGCAACCGCTTCATCGCCCGACACTAAATTCATTGTCGTTGTACAACGCTCTTTAGGCGGAAGACTGTAACCAGTACACCCTAAGAAAACACCAGTTGATGCTGTGCGTATACCCATTTTTCGGCTACACGTAGGACATTCAATATCCGTTTCAACCATCTCGTTGAGACGCATACCGCCATTTTCTGGCTCATCTTTAGCGACAGTTAATTGCGTTGAAAAATCAGCATAAAATTTATCAAGAACTTCAGTCCATACTCGCTCGCCTTCAGCGATGTCATCTAAACGGCCTTCCATTTTTGCTGTAAAATCAAAATTCATCAAATCAGTGAAGTTTTCAACCAAACGATCGGTAACTATTTCACCCATTTTTTCAGCAAAGAAACGGCGATTTTCTACACGTACATAACCACGATCTTGAATCGTTGATATAATTGACGCATAAGTAGATGGACGACCAATACCGCGTTTTTCAAGCTCTTTTACTAAACTTGCTTCACTAAAGCGCGCTGGCGGTTTAGTAAAATGTTGCTTAGGATCAAGTTCGATTAAAGTAAGGACTTCACCCTCTTTAACAGCTGGTAATGATTGATCTTCTTCGTTTTTCTTACGTATTGCAGGCTGTACTTTAGTCCAACCATCAAAGCGTAGCACACGGCCTTTTGCTTTAAGTTGGAAGTCGTTAGCTTCAACTGTAAGCGTTGTTAAATCGTATTCGGCAGGTACCATTTGGCACGCTACAAACTGACGCCAAATTAGCTCGTACAGTTTTTTAGCATCGGCGTCTACACCTTCAACATGACCAGATAACACGGTAACGCTTGAAGGACGAATAGCCTCATGCGCTTCTTGTGCATTACCTTTAGAGCTGTAGCTAATTGGATCTTTTGGTAAATATTTAGCACCAAACTCGTTCGTTACGTACTCACGACACATTTCAACCGCATCTTTTGAAAGATTAGTTGAATCGGTACGCATATACGTAATATAACCGCCTTCATACAAACGCTGAGCAAGCATCATGGTCTTTTTAACGCCATAACCTAAACGTGTACTTGCCGCTTGTTGCATGGTTGAAGTAATTAATGGCGCACTTGGGCGACTTTTACTTGGCTTTTCTTCAACGCTAATTACTTTATATTCTGCATTCTCAAGGCTTTTAACCGCTGCGCTAGCCTGAGCTTCATTTACAGGCTTGAATGGCTTTCCTGCTTGTTTGGCTACTTCTAAGCGTAACTCAGACTCAGTATTTTTAACGTCAGCGTGAATATCCCAAAATTCTTCTGGAATAAATGCTTTAATTTCACGTTCACGCTCTACTAATAAACGTACTGCTACTGACTGAACTCGTCCTGCAGAAAGTCCTCGGGCCACTTTAGCCCAAAGTAAAGGTGATACCATAAAACCAACAACACGGTCCAAAAAGCGACGTGTTTGCTGAGCATAAACCATATCGGTGTTAAGCTCGCCTGGTGTTTCAAATGCTTGTTGTATTGCGTTTTTAGTAATTTCGTTAAAAACTACGCGCTTATACTTTGAAGGCTCACCGCCAATAATTTCCTGAAGGTGCCAAGCAATTGCTTCTCCTTCTCTATCCAAATCCGTTGCGAGATATATTTGGTCTGCATTTTCTGCCAGCTTTTGTAATTCTTGAACAACTTTTTCTTTACCAGGCAGTATTTCGTAATGCGGATCCCAGCCTTGGTTTGGGTCAATACCCATACGCGCGACTAAGTTTGTATAATCTCGTTGCTTTTTATACGCTGCTTTTTCTTCTGGTTCCATTTTACGAACTTCTGCTGGCGTTTTAGTTGCCGGCACTTTAGCTTTGCTCGAACCTGAAGTAGGTAAATCTCGCACATGTCCAATACTGGACTTTACGATGAAGTCATTACCTAAATATTTATTAATTGTTTTAGCCTTAGCAGGAGACTCTACAATTACTAGCGATTTGCCCATAGTTGCCTATTTCTAACCAAATATTAAAAATGTGTTTTGCCGACATAAGCGGCGCGAATATTTATAGGTATATCTACAAACACTAGTTGTTACAAGCTTTTAATACAAACTTTTCAGTATTTACTGAATAAACGAACAATTTTTGTCGTTAAATTAAACAAACTGGTGTTTTTAGATTAATTGATGTGGAATATATAGAACAGAAACAAAAATGCCAACCCAAAGGTTGGCATTTTAAATACTTTATTTGCTCTAAGGCTTTGGCTCATCCAAAATCGACATCACAGTATATTGAGTTTTGACCCCGCCTGGTGTTTCAAACTCGATATATAAAAAGCCAGAATCAACTTCATCTGGAGCTGTTTCTTTAGTAATATTGACAGTGACTGAATTAGGAGTTTTTTGCGCGGTGTTAGCTACAGTGTAGTCAGTCAATCCCTTCAACACAGCATTATCAGATGTTACTTTAACAGTAGTACCCTCAGGTAATGGGTTGTTATGGATATCACTAAAGAAAATGGTAACCGAAATTGCACTGTAAGGCGTCGAATTACTAATATCGATCAGGTTAATATCACACATACCAGCCATATCAGAGGCTTCTAAACTAATTCCACTATTTAAGGTACAATCATTTAAGGATGTTACAGCTCTAATATAGGGGGTACTACCAGACATAACTAACTCTGAACGAGCACGTACATTTATGGTTTCTCTTGTACAAGCATTAGCTGTAAGTGCTTCATCACTACACAGTAAACCATTATAAATACCATCACCTAAATCGTATTGTCCATTATCTAGTGCGCCAGAACGCTCAATATACCATTCATTTTCACCACCATTGGAGTCAATAGGGTTAACTGGTGCCGAAGAATTACCATCAAATACGCCATTTTCATTAAAGTCTATAAATGCTTCCGGTAAGTCTTGTAATGTAGAGTCAAACTCATTTTGATTAAATTCGCCATTTGCTGATACATCATTGAATGACTCCTCACCCACAGAATAAGCCAACAAACTTACTCGTCCTCCAAGAGGGTAATCAATCGGTGCAAGTGCTGGTGCATCACTAAACGCTATAGGATTACCACTACTGTCAAGATAAGTGATTAAATTACCACTTGCATCTAATTGCGACTCCCTGATGCCTAAAGAACAAGGTGCTGCTTTTCCAAAATGTCGATCACACTTTTCTACTACAGAGTTCTGGTAAATACTATAATGATAAGGAATAGGGTTTTGGCTACGCCACTGTGCACTACATACACCATCAATCGTACGGCACAGTAATAAAGGTGAAAACTGCTGCCCATCAATAGTACCTACTGCCCCACCTTCACTGGCAATATAAATTGCCGTATTATCAGGTACGAAATTATTAAAGTGATCTGCGGCAAATACGGTTAAATCGGTAGTTACTCCCGCTTCATTTAATGACTCAGTATTAAACGATTGCACTGCAAGAGTGAAACTGTCTTGATCTGGTACCCCTGTAGTAATAGTAATATCGTTTGAAACGATTGAAATAACACTGTTTTGAGAGTTATCTGTACTTACTACTTGATGAGAAGCAATAACAGATAAAACCCCGGCGGCTCTTCCTGAGCGCACATTTACAGTTACTAAACCTTCGTTGTTGGTAAATTGAAATACGCTACCCAATAAAGCACCACCGGGGTTTTGTGAAAGTGCAAAATCTATTTGCTTTTGACCTACAGGATTTCCATTAATATCCAAAAGTTTAAAGGTTAACTCTGAATTTTCAGTGAGGGTTTGTCCCCCAGCTCCTTTAATAGCTAAAACTTGATTGGTCGAACCCATAAGAGCAATAGAACCCGTTTGAGCTGCTGCTACATTAATATTAATTGTTTGTGTTGCAACATTGCCACCAGTAACCACTGTGGCCGTGATTGTATCAACACCATTACACCCATCAGCCTTATATGTTGTGCTGGCTATGCCTCCAATGCTGCTTACAACACTATCAATAGTTGCTCTAGGCGTTGATTCTTGAGCACATGCAGACGTAAACTGTACTTCAAGGGGTGTCGTAAATAAATTATTATTACTATCTACAATTTTCGCAGTAATTACTGTAGTAGAACCCGCTGATAATATATCAGACGAATCAATACCCGAGCTTAAATCGACACTGACTTGAACAGCATTAATCTCAAATAAAGCAGAGGCGATGCTACTTTGTGATGTCAATTCAACCTGACCTACACCAGAGCTACTTCCAGGTAATAGATTTAAAACTGCAATACCAAACGCATCCGTTTTTGCAGTTAAGCTCTCTGGCAATAAAACACCTAATGTCGTCGTAGCGCTAACTAGCACATTACTTGCTGGGGTATTCGTCCCTGCTTTAGTAATTTTTGCATAGATAATAGCTTGCTGAGCTACAAGGTTACTATTTTCTGAACAATCAGAGGAGTTAAGCTCAATCGAGTCACGGTCAATGCTAAGCCAATTATCGGGGCAGTTTTGTAAAATTTTAATGTCAATTTTAGCGCTAGAATCATCCGATGGAGCTTCATCTCCGGTAGTATAAAAACCGAGTTTACTGCTAGTCTCTTCATACGTTGCTATAACGGTACCTGCACCTTCAACACTTCCAGCTGCTAGCTCAATAGTTGCAACCCCGCTAGTGTCAGTTAGAGCACTACCTGTTGCGGGTATAAATGAGCCTAATGTAGTTGTAAAACTCACTTCTTGACGTTGTATTGGCTGCCCATCAGTACCTACAACTGTCGCTGTGATTTCTAATGGTGAATCTGCAGTGACAGGACGATCTTCAAAGGAAATTTCGATATTCGCTGCTTGTACAATAGTGTCTCCACCAGTATTCCCTGTATCATCACTTAATGTCTCGCCATCTTTTTCAAGTGACCCGCCGCCACCACAGGCTGTAAGTAAAAAACTGAGCAATAAGATGCTGAGTAGTCGCATTAAAGGCATGAACCTCTCCCTAGCGTTGTTATTATATGTAGTATTAATTATTACTTAATATTAACCTATAACTTAGTCTAAAATCATAGTTTTTTATTACTTTTTTATGCAAAATATTTTTAAATAAATACTAACTTTTTCTGTAGTAAATATTTCCTTGCTGGTAGTCTATGGCAAATTTATAAAATGTAGATCAGGAAATATGTCAAAAATCCGTTCAATGAGTTTGACCACTCGCATCATGATTGGTATGGCGCTTGGGGTTACAGTAGGTTTTATATTTCAGGCTATATTAGCTGGTGAAGACGATTATCTAATACCACTTGGGTTATTCTCTTTGCCAATTAAAGCCTTTTTTGTGGATGGTATTTTCCATGTAGGTGGTCAAATATTCATTGCAAGCTTGAAAATGTTAGTTGTTCCTCTTGTTTTTGTATCGCTTGTTTGTGGTACCTGTAGCTTAAGTGACCCTAAAAAACTAGGCCGCCTAGGTGGTAAATCTATTGGTTTATATTTATTAACTACGGCTATTGCAATAACAGTAGCAATTACGCTTGCCTTATTATTTAGCCCCGGTGAAGGTATAAGTTTACCATCTAATGCAACATACGATGCGAAAGAAGCACCGACTCTTGCTCGTGTAATTATAGATATGTTTCCTACGAATCCTTTTGAAGCAATGGCCAAAGGCAATATGCTTCAAGTTATCGTGTTTGCACTTTTATTTGGTGTAGCAATGGCATTAAGTGGTAAAGCGGGAAAACGCGTTGCTGCTGTATTTGAAGATTTAAACACAGTGATTTTAAAACTAGTTACGCTTTTAATGAATATTGCCCCTTATGGCGTGTTCTTTTTAATGGCAAAACTGTTTACCACAATTGAGCTTAACTTAATTGTGAGCTTAGCGAAGTATTTTGGCGTGGTCGTATTGGCGCTGTTATTACATGCGCTTGTAAATTACACCTTATTACTAAAAGTGCTTACAGGCTTAAACCCACTTATTTTCTTAGCAAAAATGAAGCACACATGCTTATTTGCATTTAGTACTTCAAGCTCAAGCGCAACTATGCCTATTACACTTGAAACTGCCACTAAAAAGTTAGGCGCTAATAACTCTGTTGCCTCATTTACTATCCCACTGGGTGCTACCATTAACATGGATGGCACCGCTATTATGCAAGGTGTGGCTACCGTGTTCATTGCACAAGTGTTTAGTGTCGATTTAACAATTTCTGATTACCTTATGGTTATATTAACGGCAACACTTGCCTCTGTAGGTACAGCAGGCGTACCTGGTGTTGGTTTAATAATGCTGGCAATGGTACTTAACCAAGTTGGCTTACCTGTAGAAGGGATTGCAATCATTATCGGTGTAGATAGATTACTTGATATGACACGTACAGCAGTTAATGTAACCGGGGATTGTATGGTTACCTGTGTTGTAGCTAAATCTGAAGGGGAGCTTGATGAGAGCATCTTTAACGACCCTAATGCAGCTAAAGACTTAGAAGATTATCATAAATCTATTGACTCATAAGCTACATTTATACAGCTATAAAAAACCTTGATGCAATCCATCAAGGTTTTTTTTCGAGTCAAAATAATTAAACTGAATCCTAAAAAAGATTCTAATCTAAGGATTTAACGACTTAAACTTAGAAAGTAAGTTTATTCCCACTTTATTTACACCACTACTCAAGCCAAGAGCTAGCTTATCGCTCAACCCTTTTTTAACTTTGTATTTAATCTTATAAATTTGGCGCTCATGTTGCTGCTCTAGCAATGCATCATCACTTGTTTTTATAACATCTACCAAGCCTTTATCAATCGCTTGAGTTGCAAACCAATGCTCACCTGTCGCAACTAAGTTTATATCTAACCTTGGGCGTTGAGTGCTTACAAACGTTTTAAATAAATCATGTGTTTGTTCAATTTCTTCACGAAATTTTTCACGGGCCTTATCTGTGTTTTCACCAAATAAAGTAAGTGTGCGTTTAAATTCACCTGCTGTTATTTGCTCAAATTCAACATCATTTTTCTTTAATATTTTATTAAAGTTAGGTATTTGAGCTATCACACCAATAGATCCAACTATTGCAAAAGGCGCTGCAAGTATCTCGTCCGCGACACACGCCATCATGTAACCACCACTTGCTGCCACTTTATCAATTGCAACACTCAGAGGAATACCCGCACTTTTAATACGCTGTAACTGAGATGCAGCAAGTCCGTAGCCATGTACAACACCGCCACCACTTTCTAAACGAATAAGTACTTTGTCTTTACTTGGATCGGCAATAGAGATAATAGCCGTTATTTCTTCTCGTAAGCTTTCTACTTCGTGAGCGTCCATACTACCCACAAAGTCAATTACATATAAACGAGGTTTAGGCTCATCTTTATCTGCTTTTTTACTCTTTGATTTAAGTTGTTTTTGATGCGCTTTAAGCTCTTTTTTACCCAGCGTATTTTGTAAGAAGCTTTCTTTAAGTTCAACTAGCTGCTCTGATATATCGTCAATTTGTATTTCACCTTTTTTGGCCTTTGGCTTAACTGCAGCGCCAACTATTAGCATTAAAATAACTGCTATAGCGATAACAAAAGTAACTGTTTTAGCAAAAAACAAACCGTATTCGTATAAAAATTCCAACTGGTTTCTCCATTTATAAATTTCAGCTAATTTAGCATGCTTTAAAGCAAAAAAAAGCCACTTTTCAGTGGCTTTTAAAGGTTAATTATTTTACTGGTTATTAATCAGTCACAACCTCAGGGTTGAAAACTAATAACATCCGTCCACGAGAAGCTAAATAAACAGCTACTTGCAACTGCATTTCTGCATTAGCGGCAGCACTGCCTTCAACAGTTGCAGCCTGTGCAGCATCTTGAGCTGGTGTTAATATAGAACCATGATGCCCTTTAGTGAATTTAACTAAATAGCTTGCCGGTGCTTCACTCAAGGCTTGCGAAGAGCTTACTGTTTCAAGACCCATCAAGTTAGCTAATGGAATTGTGCCAGAAATAGGATTGTTAGCTGCCATTGGTGGTATCACTTGGTCAGGCTTGTTATCAACACCATCACCCACAACAACATTAGTATAAACAGGAGTACCTAATGCTTTCACAGTGGCTGCGTAGTTCGTTGGGTCGCCACTATCTAGAGCTGTTTGCGCCGCAAAAGCAAACTGTGTAAATACACCTTGAATGTTAGTAAGTTTAGTCGTTTCACCCGCAGTGGTAAGTGATGCAATATATTCGTTGTAACCACATGTCAAGTAAGCTTCCATGTCTGGTATTAATGAGCCACAGTTAGAAACTGCATCTCCTTGTAAGTATGCAGTAAATTCATCAGCTTCTGTCGTACCCGCTTGTGAAAGTACTGAACCTTGAATAAATGGACCAAACGCAGCAGATTCAAGTAAGAAGCTTGCTATACCGCCACCACCACTTGCAAGAGCTACCGTGTTTACATTAAATAGCGGATCAAGCGTTTCTGCCATTGGCGTATTAGCTTGAGCAATAAATGCTGGAGCAACAATAGAACCTAACGAATGCCCAATGTAGGTAACGTCTTTACTATTAATAGTTGTATCGTTAATAAAGTTTAAGCCTAAACGAAGGCCTAATAAATCAGCAGCCGATTGACGTAAGCTATCACGTGCAACAAGTAATGAACTTAAGTTCATGTAACTAAGCACAGAGCCCGTTGTAGCATTAAAATCGTCTGTTCCATCATCATCAGCATCTATTCCACGCTCACCATGGCGAGGATGGTCTATTGCAACTGTAGCAAAGCCCTGAATTGAAAGCTGCGCCGTTAAAGCGAGCATACTTTCTTTTTGTGTTGTAATGCCGTGTTGCATAATAACAACAGGCCAACCACCTTCTGGGATACTTTCAAGCTCAGGTAAACCATAAACTGAACGATAAATATTTATATCAGCTAAAATTGGCTTTGTGATTTGTACAGGTATAGTCTCATTGCTTTGAGCTAGTGGAACTGGGTTATATTTAGTTAAATGCCGAGTAATATCTATTTTTGGATAGTCATGTAGACGGGTATTTATTTGCTGACAAACGTCTTCATAAGGCCCTTCGTCAAACATAGTTGCATCAATATCTTCTTCTTTACCCTCATCTCGTAACTTTTGATCCGCGGCTAACTGATTTAATACTGCAACAGGGCTTGAACACATTGCTTTCCAGTATGTGTCATTCAAAGCACTTATATCTGTACCTGTTGGTGTGCCTAGATACATTGGTAAAGTAATTTCACCTTTAATGTATTCAACAGCATCAAATGGTGCAAAAGTAGCTATATCTGGAAAATCTAAAAAATCTTTAACCGTTTCTTCAGACTCTGTGATAGTTATTTTTGGTATGGTTGCAGGATTTCTCAAACTACCAGCTAATAATTGTTTAATGGTACCAAGCACTGGCCCTGCAGACTGAATAGTCATTGCGCTAGAAAAAATAATATCGTCTTTTGAAATGTCACCTGAACTAACCACTACATTTTCGTAGCTATTTACAGCTCCTTGCAAACCAAGTTGAGCATCTGTAATTAATGGCGCTTCTTCACTCACGGAGGCATAAGTAGATGAAGGCTCAATAGAACGACCTAAAGAATCTTTAAGCCCTGTAGTTAATACATTGATGTATGAGCTACCGGCTGTAAATGGTTTTAAAGGAATAATGGCAACGGCATCACCTGAGGCCTGAGTTACAAAGTCAACGCCAAAAGTAAGCTCGCCAACCAGTTTACAAGCTGTTCCAGCAGCGACTACAGAACATTCTGCGTCGGTTAAACTCGCACCCATTACAACTTCAAAAATCCTTACTGTACCAGGGGTCCCCGCAGACGCTTCATCTAAACTAACATTTGGTGGAAATGTTAAATCAATTTTATAAGGAACCTGCGAAGACCAACCGTCAAGCGCACCTAGTGCAAGTTGAGGGTTTGCATAAGCCGCGCGAGAAACAAAAATATTATTATCATCTGTTTCATCTGGCAGATTTAGAGTCCCGTCTAAAGTACCACTGAGTAGTAAATCGTTAGGTACCGATAAGATACCTGCTGCAGGATCAAATGTAACTGTTGCTGTTGGGACAACTGGTGCTGTGTCATTTTTGACATCTGTTAACGTTTCTCCACCGCCACAACCTGCTAAAGCAGCTGTAACTGAGAGTGAAAGTAGCATTTTTTTCATATTGTTGGCTCCGCACGTATTTTATTTTTATAGTGTGTTTAATCAGTATATTAAGTTAAAACAATGTAATCAGGTTATTAATGAGACATTAGACCAGTTAAACTTAACGTAAAGTTTCTATTTTCGCCACCTAATTTTACAATAAATTCGATTACTTCACGTTTCGCTATGTTAAAATCAAAAAAATTATATGAATTGGTACTTTTATGCACACATATCAAGCAGCTGAAAACGCACTTAAAGATAAAGTTATTTTAATAACAGGCGCCGGTGATGGTATTGGCCGAGTTGCAGCAATTACGTATGCAAAATACGGCGCTACAGTTATCTTATTAGGAAAAACAACTAATAAACTTGAATGTGTTTACGATGAAATTGTTAATGCTGGCTACCCTAAACCTGCAATAGTCCCTATGGATTTAAAAGGCGCAACGAAGCAAAACTACCGTGACCTTGCTGCAACAATCGAATATCAGTTTGGACGCCTTGATGGGTTGCTTAATAATGCAGGTATTTTAGGGTCACTCGGTCCGCTTGAACATTTTTGCTCATCTACGTTCGAAAACATAATGAAAGTAAACGTGACTGCACAAGCAATGATCACTAAAGCACTTTTTCCTGTTCTTCGTAAGTCTAATAATGCATCGATAGTATTTACGTCATCAGGTGTAGGCCGCAAAGGTCGTGAATTTTGGGGGCCTTATGCCATCTCAAAATTTGCAGTGGAAGGTATGATGCAAACATGGGCATGTGAAGTAGGTAAAACGAATATTCGTGTAAACTGTATTAACCCAGGCGCTACTCGCACTTCAATGCGAGCTGCTGCATATCCAGGTGAAGATAGAGACGCGCTTGCTACACCAGAGGATTTAATGCCTACATATTTATATCTAATGAGTGACGATTCTAGTGAAGTTAATGGCGAATCGTTAGATGCTCAAGTAAAAAAGTAATTTAGAGTTTAAATAATTTAAACAGCACATTAAAAAAGCCGCAATTAGCGGCTTTTTTGTGTTCAATAAATAACTAATTGATTATTTACGTTTAGTCGGCTTAACACGCTGATTGTGTTTTTTAACTGCTTTACGAATTTGGTTGATTTTAGCGCGTTTATCTTTGCGTTTTTCAGGCATAACAGAAAGCTTAGTTTGTGTTTCGCGGCCTAATTTAACGGTTTTACGCAAGTAGTTTACTGTTTCTAAATCATACTCCATCCAACCACCTTGTGGCACGCGCTTATCAAGCTCTAGTTTACCGTAACGAATACGAATAAGACGAGATACTTCCGCATCTTGGGACTGCCATAAACGACGAACTTCACGGTTACGCCCTTCATTTAACGTTACGTTAAACCAACGGTTAACACCTTCGCCACCCATAGGGGTTACAGTCGTGAATTTGGCTGGACCATCTTCAAGTTCAACACCACGTAGTAAGTTTTTAACCGTCTCGTTGGTTACTTCACCAAATACACGTGCAGAGTATTCACGCTCTACTTCATAGCTTGGGTGCATTAAACGGTTTGCCAGTTCACCATCGTTTGTAAAAAGCATTAAACCCGATGTATTAACGTCTAGTCGACCGACCGCAATCCAGCGATCGCCATCAATACGCGGAAGTCGGTCAAATACAGTACGACGCCCTTCAGGATCTTTACGTGTACTTAATTCACCTTCTGGTTTGTTATACATAATCACACGACAGATTCGGTCTGCTTTTTCTTCGATTTTTACACTGTGTCCGTCAACACGAATCAAATCGGTTTCTTCAACACGGTCACCTAACTTTGCCACTTTACCGTTTACACTAACGCGGTTTGCGTCAATGTATTTTTCCATTTCACGGCGTGAGCCTACGCCTGCACGGGCTAAGACTTTTTGTAACTTTTCACCTTGTATAATACTCATTCGGATGGTTCTCTCACAGAAGGATCGCTCAATAACTGGTTAATTTTACTTTGCTGCTCTGTTGGCAACGCAGGTAAATTTTCAAGCCCAGTTAACGAAAAATAATCTAAAAATTGCTTAGTAGTTGCATATAAAGCCGGCTTTCCCGGAACCTCTTTATGCCCTACCACTTTAACCCACTCTCTTTCGAGTAAGGTTTTAATAATATTCGAACCCGTAGTAACACCTCTTACTTGCTCAATTTCGCCGCGTGTAATGGGCTGCCTGTATGCAATAAGTGATAATGTTTCCAGTAAAGCACGCGAGTATTTTGGTGCGCGTTCTTGCCACAAGTTATTTAACCAAGGGCTTAAACTACTGCATGCCTGAAACCGATACCCACTACCAACTTCAACTAAGCGAATACCACGAGTTTGAAAATGCTCTTGTATTGTATCTATTGCTTCATTTATTCGCACCATAGAAATAGCTAAATCTATTAATACGATGTCTTTGAGGTGGCGTTTACTAACAGGCTTATCTGCAACAAAAATAGCTGCTTCAATGATCTCAACTAGTTGTTCATCACTAATTCGCCGACCCGCCATACACACTCTTAACAAATAAAAATACACAGCCATCTATTATGACAGAACAACACCAAACTAGGAAAATATATCTATCAAATAACTAAATTTAAAACACAAAAAAGCCAGTGACTAGCACTGGCTTTAATCTTACTTACTAAAATGGTAACTATTAGTTACTTTTAAAAGCTTCTAATGCATCATCTTCAGCTACTGCGTTACCGTATTTTTTAATGTAACCCATAAACTCGCTTTTACTGATGCGCTTATCTTGGTTTTTATCCATGTAACCAAAATGATTTGAAATATCATCATCGTTACCTTCAACTACCGAGATATAGCCATTGCTGTCGTTATCTAGACTTGCAAAGCTGCTTTCAATTTTATCGAATTTAGTAATTTCAGCTTTAAATGCCGACTCACTTACTTCAGAATCAGTGGCTACTTTGCCATTATTAAGCTTCATATAAGTGTTAAATTCTTTGCGGCTAATTTCGTTATCCATATTGGTATCAATATTTGAAAAATGGCCCCAAATGCTATCGTCATCAGCTTCAACTTTTGAGATGTAGCCATCGCTATCATTATCTAAACTTGCAAAGTCACTGTCTATTCTTTCAAGACCTTGATTAGATGAACAAGCCGCTAGGCTTAATGATGCTAGAATAGTGGCTGCTAATGTTAACTTTTTCATAAGACGTATCCTTCGTAATTAATTAAATGTCACCCTAGTTAATACAATTCGGATGCCAACAATAGTTAAACCAAATAAATCAACAGCTTAACGATTTTATAGTATGTTTATTAAACACTTTCAATAAGTTAAGCCTGCAAGCTTTGCAAACACCCTTGTAATTTTTGCAAAAAAATACCTGGTAAAAACCAGGTATTTCAATTTTACTTATATAGTTAAACTAATAATTAGATTGCTGCGTTTTGGTAGCGTTTAACAAACTCAGTAACGTTTTGACCATTACATTTTAATGAGTTTAGGTTACCAATTTTTTGACGAACAGGTGCTAAACCTTGTTTTAAAGCCGTCATACATAATTGAGTTTCTTGCTGAGCGTCTTTTGCAAATACTTCTACTTTCTCAACTGATGCGTTGCGTAATGTCGTTTTTTTAGCAATATCACGAATATCTTCACCATTACATAAAATGCTTTTAGAAAAACGAGATAGGTAAACACCGTGCTGGGCAGCTTCTTTACGAGCAACGCTAAAGCCTTCGTTTGCACTTAGTACACATAACTTAGACTCAATTTTGTTATCTTGGCTAAAGTAAGTATTGCTTTGAGCTGACGCAGTTGCAGATGCTAGTAAAGCAGTGGCTAAAAGTAGTTGAGTTTTCATGAGAGATCCTATTTGAACGAGCTAAACAAGTGAATTTCGCGCATTATATATTCAATAAAGTTAAGTTCAATTGAATTTTTTATTTATTTAAATAATTAATATTGTATTCACAATGTTTAAACTTTACCCACCAATTGATCAACATTTGTGCAGCTATTATCTCAATTCAGTCATGTTATGTACGCGTATTTACTGATACAATTTAATCTATTAAATAGAACCAATTTTAAGGTAAATTTTATGAAAGTGATTTCTTTCAATATCAATGGTCTGCGTGCTCGTCTTCACCAATTACAAGCAATTATCGACAAGCATCAACCAGACGTTATTGGCTTGCAAGAGATTAAAGTTCACGACGAAGCATTCCCATTAGAAGATGTACAAAAAATGGGATATCACGTCTACTTTCATGGTCAAAAAGCGCATTATGGCGTAGCTATGTTATGCAAAAAAGAGCCTAAGTCGGTCTTAAAAGGTTTTGCCACCGATACAGATGAATCGCAAAAACGCATGATAAGCGTCACTGTTGAACAAGAAAACGGTCGCGACCTTACTGTTATGAATGGCTATTTCCCACAAGGTGATAATATTAATCACGAAACTAAATTCCCTTATAAACGTCAATTTTATAAAGATTTAATGACACACCTTGAAACCAATCACACACCCGATCAAGACGTCATCGTTATGGGTGATATCAACATATCACCTACCGATTTAGATATTGGTATTGGCGACGTAAATGCTAAACGTTGGTTAAAAACGGGTAAATGTTCTTTCCAACCGGTAGAACGTGAATGGCTTGCAACATTACTTAATTGGGGTTTTAAAGACACCTTTAGAGAGCAAAACCCCGAAACAGACGATCAATACTCGTGGTTTGACTATCGCTCTAAAGGGTTTGTAGATAATCGAGGACTTCGTATAGATGTAGTGCTTGCAACCAATGAGCTTGCAGCACGCTGCATAGATACAGGTATTGATTACGAACTTCGCGGTATTGAAAAACCGTCAGATCATGCCCCTATATGGTCAACATTTAAGTAATTATTATGCTCAGCCTAACAATGCAGGGGCTACTTTGGGCTCTTGTAATTATCATTGCTATTTTAAGCTTTGATAGAGAAACATATAAAACATTGCTTAATACGCCAGTCCGTCAAACTGGTGTGCTTGCGTGTGCGTTAGTGTTTGCAGTACTTTGGCGAATAAAGGCTGGCATTTTAACTGGCCTTGATTTACACATACTAGGTGTTACGGCAGCTACATTAATTTTAGGCTGGCGATTGACTATTTTAAGTAGCTTACTTGCCACAGCCCTACTGGCTGCCTTTGGTCAAATTGAGCTTGAACTGTTACCAGTACAACTGCTTATTGGTGCGTTTGTTCCTATAATATTGAGCTATCTTGGCTTTATAATTAGTTACCAATATTTACCTCGTCATTTTTTTGTTTATATATTTGTTTGCGCGTTTATAACCGCAGGATTTATAGCCTGTATAAAAATAAGCCTAGGTGCTTTATTTTACTTAGCTATAGGGCAATACAATTGGCAAGAACTTGCAGATAACTACGTTTATTTAAGTGCTATTATTTGGTTTCCTGAAGCTATGCTCAATGGCATGGCTATAACAATTATGATCACCTATCGCCCACATTGGGTAAAAACTTTTTACGATAAGGACTACCTAGGCTCATGAGTCTTGAATATCAATGCCCGCTGTGTAACCTAGCACTTTTGAAAACTGATTCAACACTTCGTTGTGCTAACAACCACAGCTTTGATTTTGCTAAAGAAGGCTATGTTAATTTACTGCCTGTGCAACAGAAAAATTCAAAACAACCGGGTGATTCACTTGAAATGGTACAAGCCAGACGTGCATTTTTAGAGCGTGGGTATTATCGTTTTTTACAGCAAAGCCTTAGTGATATAATCAGTAATATAAGTGCGAATACTATTATTGATTTAGGATGCGGTGAAGGGTTTTATACCCAAGCAATCGCGAATAAAACAAATGCTGTTGTATACGGTGTCGACATTTCAAAATCAGCGGTTAGATATGCAGCTAAGCGCTACCCTAATTGCCAATTTAGTGTGGCATCAATCAGCCAAGCGCCCTTTAAAAGCCAATTTGCTGATGTACTTATAAGTGTATTTGCACCTTTGTTTGAGCAAGAGCTTGAACGCCTAGCAAATCAAAACGCAACATTAGTAGTTGCAAGCCCAGGACCTTGTCATTTAAAAGAACTAAAATCGTATATATATTCAGAAGTAAACGAACATACTGAAATAGCCACTCCAAAAGGGTTTCAAAAATCAGAGCAGATCCTTTTAACAGAGCATATAGCGCTTAGCTTTACTGATATTAAAAACTTAATAATGATGACGCCATTTGCATGGAAGTTTAGACCCGAGAACTGGAAAGCACTCGAAGAAAAAGGTGAACACACTGTCACCTTATCGTTTTATATTACTCAGTTTACCAAAATAGATAATGATGTAACTCTCTAAAACTGCTCTTTAGTAAACGCCCTGTCCATTTTATCAAACATATCTTTAAGTAAATTGGCAAGCTCCATATAACGGGGCTTGTTTTCACTTAACTGCGTTTGATATCCATTAGCTGCCATTTTAGTGTACAGCTCGTTATACCATTTTTGCATCGCAGGCTCTAAAGGCGTTTGCGCTCGCTTACCCAACCAAAATAAACCTTGTAATGGTAGCGATATAAAAAATAATGCACTTGCAATGGCTTGCGGTAAAAAATCAGAACCCAAGTAATTTAGCTGAAAAAACAATGTTAGCATGGCTAAGATTGGCATTACTGTAATGGCAAGCTCAGTCGCTCTAATTACTCTAAACTCTAAAAATAAGGGCGCAAGCTCTTTGCGCATTGGCCATTTTTTACCATACAAACGGCCTGTTTGTAGTTGTGACATCACACTTTTTTGCATCATGACTCCTCACAGATACTGCTTTTAAATACAATGGAAAAACGAGCTATACGCAAAGTGTAACACAAAATGAAGGAGTTACACTGTCCGCGCTAAAGAGCTTAAATTTACCATTAAATAGCATACAGTTCTAACTAAAACCCTCTAATTAAGGTAAAGTATTTAACATTACGTTAACTGTTCTGCATTTGATCACTCAATTGTTTTTGCTTTATTTAATACCGTAAGTGTAACGATTACGTATTAACGTTTACTTACTAAATTTGTTTATGGGAATTGAATCTATGCCAACAACCCCTCCTGAATCACAACACGTTTTAGTTTTAAATTGTGGTAGCTCTAGCTTAAAGTTTGCCATTATAGATCCAAATAATGGTTACGAGGTCATCTCTGGTTTGGCTGAACGCTTGGGAAGCGAAGCACCTTCAATAAAATATAAATATAATGGGGCTAAGACCGCTATTAATTTGAAAGCTAACGAAGCTCATGCTGAAGCAATCAATACCCTAGTGGCATTAATTAAATCACATAAATTAGATGAGCACTTAATAGCGGTAGGTCACCGTGTTGTTCACGGTGGTGAACATTTTATACAATCAATACTTATAGACGAAGATGTTATTTCGGGAATTACACAAGCTGCAACACTTGCTCCACTCCACGGGCATGCTAACTTATTAGGCATTTCATCTGCAAAAGAAACTTTTAAAGGATTACCCCAAGTCGCGGTATTTGACACCGCGTTTCATCAAACTATGGATGAAGTCGCTTATCTTTATGCTCTTCCTTATAAGTTATATACCGAGTTTGGCGTAAGGCGTTATGGTTTTCATGGTACAAGCCACTGCTATGTTGCAGATCAAGCCGCTCAGCTATTAAATCAATCCCTTGAAGAAAGTAATTTTATTAGTGCTCATTTAGGTAATGGCTGCTCTGTATGTGCAATAAAAAATGGTAAAAGTGTTGATACAAGTATGGGCTTAACTCCCCTTGCAGGCTTAATTATGGGTATGCGTAGTGGTGATATCGATCCCGGTTTATTTAACTTTTTAAATACACAACTAAACTATAGCGCGCAGCAAATTGACGATTTACTAAATCAAGAAAGCGGTTTACTGGGCATAAGTGGGCTTTCTAACGATTGCCGTACAATTGAAGAAGCTTCGCTTTCTGGGAATCAAAGAGCAACTCTAGCAATTGATATGTTTTGCTACCGGCTAGCCAAACAAATTGCAGCCTACATGGTGCCATTACAGCGCCTAGACGCTGTAATTTTTACTGGTGGTATTGGCGAAAATTCAGATCTTATTCGTAAAAAAGTAATCTCTCAACTTGCCTTTTTAAACATTGATTGTGATGAGCAAGCTAACCTTAATGCGCGATTTGGACAACAAGGGATTATTAGCGCTAAAAAAACAAAAATTAAAGTTATCGTCATACCTATAAACGAAGAGTGGGTAATAGCAAGCGATGCTGCAAATATTGTAAAGGAGCTTTAATATGGCACGTCGTATTATGTTAATTCCTGTTTCTACCGGTGTGGGTTTAACGTCGGTATCAGTTGGTTTAGTGCGTGCACTTGAACAAAAAACAGTTAAAGTTAACTTTTTTAAACCAATAGCTCAGCCTCGTTCTGGTGAAACAGGCCCTGAAAAATCAACGCAAATAGTTACTCAAGGCTCACCTATTAACCCACCAATGCCTTTTGCACTTGATTATGCTGAGCAAATGATTGGCGACGGTAAAGGTGATGACCTACTAGAGGAAATTGTTGAACGCTTTGAAAGTAAAATAAACGACGACGAAGTCGCTATTATTGAAGGTATGGTACCTACTCGTCGCCAACCTTATGCTGGGCGTGTAAACCGCGAAATTGCGCAAACCCTCGGCGCCGAAATTGTATTTGTACTTACTCCAGGTAATTACACCATTACTCAAATAGAAGACCGCCTTGAAATTGCAGCAGGTAACTACGGTGGTATCGATCATCCTCGCGTACTGGGCTGTATTTTTAATAAAGTAAATGCGCCACTTGATGAAGAAGGTCGTGCACGCGCCGATTTAGTCGATGCCTATAAACCTGAAGAGCTTGAAAACGAGTTAAATCGTTTAGCATCCCTACCTATTTTTAAAAAAAATCCGTTTATGTTACTTGGTGCAATCCCGTGGGATTTTGACTTAGTAGCGCCGCGCGTAAAAGACTTAAGCGCATACTTAAAAGCCACGATTATTAACGAAGGCGATATGCTTCATCGTCGTCTGCGCCGTATTACTTTTTGTGCTCGTACGGTTTCAAATATTTTAAATTATTTTACGCCAGGCGCTTTATTAGTAACACCGGGCGATCGCTCTGACATACTTGTTGCTGCGTGCTTATCTGCTATGAACGGCACTAAACTTGGCGCTATATTACTCACCGGTGGTTTTGAGCCAGAGCCACGTATTATGGCCTTGTGTGAGCAAGCCATGAAAACCGGTTTGCCAATACTCGCAACCGATGCAGACACGTGGCGTACATCATTACTACTGCATAACTTTAATATGGAAGTACCAAATGATGATGACCAACGTATTGAAAAAGTAAAAGATCACAACGCAGAGCATATCAATTCAAGCTGGCTAGATACTCTAGCTAAAAGTGTAGGTAAAACTCGTAAGTTATCACCACCCGCATTTCGTTACTTACTTACCACTAAAGCGCGTAAAGCAGGTAAAACCGTGGTTCTACCAGAAGGTAATGAACCTCGTACAATTAAAGCGGCTGCTATTTGTGGTCAACGCGGAATTGCTAAAACTATATTACTAGGCGATCGCGAAGAAATAATGCGTATTGCACAGCAGCAAGGTATTGAGCTAAACGAACATGTAGGTATTATCGAGCCTCAAAGCATTATTAATGATTATATTGCGCCTATGGTCGAAATTCGTAAAAGCAAAGGCCTAACTGCCGTAGTAGCACAAGAGCAACTACAAGATAACGTCGTACTCGGTACAATGATGCTTGAGCAAGGTAAAGTAGACGGTTTAGTATCGGGCGCAGTAAACACTACGGCAAATACAATTCGCCCACCACTGCAATTGATTAGAACAGCACCAGGGTCATCACTAGTATCATCTGTATTTTTTATGCTACTGCCTGACCAAGTATTAGTTTACGGTGACTGTGCGATTAACCCAGACCCTAATGCTGAACAACTCGCAGACATAGCGATTCAATCTGCCGACTCTGCAGCTGCATTTGGCATAGAGCCGCGTGTTGCCATGATCAGCTACAGCACGGGTACGTCTGGTACAGGTGCCGATGTTGAAAAAGTACGTGAAGCCACAAAAATAGCAAAACAAAAACGTCCTGATCTAATTATCGACGGCCCACTACAATACGATGCCGCTATAATGGAAAACGTAGCACTTAAAAAAGCACCTAACAGCCCTGTAGCCGGTAAAGCGACCGTATTTATATTCCCAGATTTAAATACGGGTAATACCACGTATAAAGCAGTACAACGTAGTGCCGACTTGATAAGTATTGGCCCTATGCTGCAAGGTATGCGTAAACCTGTAAACGATTTAAGCCGTGGTGCATTAGTTGATGATATTGTGTATACAATCGCCTTAACTGCCATTCAGGCAGCTCAAACAGAAGCGCTAATTACTCATTAAACGTAACGTGTGCTTTTTATAGCCTAGCTATTATTTATTTAATAATTAACTAGTTAGGTTATTTATACCCTGCAACCCCCATACTTATCCACAGAAATTGTGGGTAAGTTTTTACTCCCTTCTTTTATCTACTTATTTACTGCTGAGTTAGTCGTTGTTACACCTTTAATTTAAAGCCAATAATCTATACTATAAAGCTATCAATATTGCTGTTCGCAGGCTTTTAATGTCAAAACAAACATTACAATTACACAGCACCATTTTATCTATACACAGTTTAGATGTAGATGCCGACATACCTGCGGCACTTTTAAAGCAATCTTTGTTTTTTATTTCTAAAACTCATGATGAACTTTCAATTGTATGCCCAAGCGATTTTGAAGTAAAAAGCCTGGATACCGAACCCGACTGGCAAGCTTTAGAGGTTGTAGGTCCACTTGGCTTTTCGTTAACCGGAATTATGGCTAATATTTCAGGGGTATTAGCGCGCGCTAAAATTTCTATCTTTTCAATCTCAACCTACGATACTGATTATATTCTCATAAAAAAACACACTGCAGAAAATGCTATTTCCGCTTTAAAAAAAGAGGGTTATAACGTGGTGGTAAATTAACTTATGAAAGCTCAAAAAATTGACTATTTAGCTCAAAATAAAACGCCTCTTAATGCAATAAATATTACCAGCCCATTTACAGGTAAAGTAATTGAACTGAATGAGCACCCAGAACCTTTTTTTCGTTTTGGCACTCTGGGCCCTGGTATTATGGTGCAACTAACAAGTCATAAAATTTTAGCACCGTTTGATGGAACTTTATTACAAGTAAAAAATGCAGGTACTGAGTTTATTCTACAAGCTAATAATGGTCTAAAAATCTTGATTAACTTAACTATTTTTGATTCGCAATCAATTACGCATACCCATATTGCGCAACTCAATGGTAGCAAAATATGCAAAGGTCAACGCCTTGCTTATTTTGATTTACGAGAACTTGATACTCCAATGCTTGCTAGTTTAATTTTACTAAACGGCCATAACCTTGGCACATTTCATTACTCGCATTCGCATGTAAATGCGGGTGAAGACACACTATTAACTATTATTAAGAAGAACTAGATTTATGATCACTCTATACGGCATTAGCAACTGCGATACGATAAAAAAAGCTAAAAAACATTTAACTGATAACAACATCGAATTTACGTTTCATGACTACCGCAAAGATGGTGTAAATGAGCAAATGGTGAGTGATTTTGCAGACAAGCTCGATTGGGAACAACTCGTTAATAAACGTGGAACAACTTATCGCGCATTAACTGATGAGCAAAAACAAAGCCTAACTAAAGAAAGTGCTATCCCATTGTTGGTTGAACAACCTGCCATGATCAAACGTCCAGTACTGGTAAACAATGGCAGTTACCATTTAGGTTTTAAAGCAGCCCAATACGACGAGATTTTTAAATAATGACTAATGACGTAATTCAACTCGCCCAAGCGCTAATCCAACGTGAATCGGTAACGCCCGAAGATGCTGGCTGCCAACAAATGATGAACGATCGCCTTGCTGCAGTTGGTTTTAATATAGAATCATTATTTTTTACCGACACACTTAATACTTGGGCTCGAAAAGGCACACAATCGCCGCACTTTTGTTTTGCAGGTCACACCGACGTTGTACCAACAGGCCCTGAAAAAAATTGGCAACACCCGCCGTTTTCAGGATTAATAAAAGATGGCCTACTGCACGGGCGTGGCGCTGCCGATATGAAAGGCTCATTAGCCGCAATGCTTGTAGCAACAGAGCGTTTTGTTACTAAACATCCAGATCATAAAGGCTCGATTTCTTTTTTAATCACTTCTGACGAAGAAGGACCGTTTATAAACGGCACAACACGTGTAATAGATACACTAGAAGCCCGTGGTGAAAAAATTGATATGTGCCTAGTAGGCGAACCCTCATCACGAGATGTATTAGGTGATGTTGTTAAAAATGGCCGCAGAGGTTCACTTACCGCTTACCTAACGGTTAAAGGCGTACAAGGTCATGTCGCCTACCCACATTTAGCACAAAACCCAATTCATCTAGCAACGCCTGCCCTTACTGAACTTAGCCAAACGGTGTGGGATAACGGAAATGAATACTTCCCTGCTACCAGCTTTCAAATTTCGAATATTAATGGCGGCACAGGTGCTGGTAACGTGATCCCGGGTGATCTAGAAGTACAGTTTAACTTTAGATTTAGCACGCAAGTAACGCATGAGCAATTACAACAGCGTGTAAATGACATTCTACAAAAGCATAACTTAAATTATGAATTAAGCTGGATAGTAAATGGCTTACCTTTTATTACCGAGCACGGCCCGCTTGTTGATGCCACAGTTAACGCAATTAAATCAGTAACCGGTTTAACCACGAATCTAGAAACTACCGGCGGCACATCTGACGGTCGCTTTATTGCACAAACAGGCGCTAAAGTAATTGAACTTGGCCCACGTAACGCCACTATTCATAAAGTAGATGAATGCGTAAGTACCGATGATTTAATAGCCCTTACCGACATTTACGAGCAAATATTAGAGCAACTTTTAGCATAATGGATGTAACTAAACCAACACCAATGATGTGTATCACAGGGCAAAGTGATACACATTTAACTGATATACAAAATCATCGCTTGCACAGCGCTATTATTAACGACTTTTTAGCGCTGCAAAGTGCAGCACAAAAAGCAGGATTTGAGCTTACTATTGCCTCAAGTTTTCGCGACTTTAATCGTCAATCAATTATTTGGAATAATAAGTTTTTAGGTATTCGACCTGTTTATAATAAACAGCAAAAGGTTGTAGATTTAACTAAATTAAATGATGTAGATAAATGCATAGCAATAATGCTCTACTCTGCATTACCTGGGGCAAGCAGGCACCATTTAGGCACCGATTTAGATGTGTTTGATAAAGCTGCGGTAAGTGATGATTATAAACTACAGCTAACACCTGATGAATACCTGCTAGGTGGGCCGTTTGCGCCTTTAAGTAATTGGCTTGATACTAACTTAGATAAATTTGGCTTTTATCGCCCTTACCAGCATGATTTAGGCGGCGTAGCACCTGAGCTTTGGCATATAAGCCATATTAAGCGATCGCAATTATTAGTGAATAAGCTTAGCGAGCAAGTACTTTTTGAATGCATAAAAAACAGTGAACTACAGGGTAAGCAGGCAATACTTGATAACTTACCCGCTATTTATACACGCTTTGTAACAAACGTGAGTCCCCCTTAAAAAGAAGGTTAACTTAAATGATATTAAACCTTCTTTTTATTTAAAATAAATACCAGCACAGCGCCTAATATTAACGAGCTTGCTACTATAAATTCCATTGTTACCTGCTCTGATAAAAACAAGACCCCGGCAACGGCTGCAAGTACAGGTACACAAAGCTGCACAACAGCAGCTTGGGTACTTTTAAGCAGTGGCATAGCCACATACCAAACACTGTAACCAATTCCAGACGCTATCGCACCCGAGGCACATGCAAGCAAAACCCCTTCAATACTCATATTTTTTAAATAACTCATACCAACAAGTAATAAAACAGGGATAGCCACTAAGCTTCTTATAAAGTTAAACCCCGTAGTACGTAGTGGCGATACGCACACTTTACCGCGAATACTGTAAATACCCCATGCCACACCACTGAGTGCCATAAGTGATGCACCTAATAATGAAGGTACAGCAGCAGATGGCAGCATTAAATATACAAACCCACCTAGCGCCACTATAAACGCGCACCACTGAAGCACACTCAACTGCTCTTTTTGATATATACCCCAGCCAATCATAGTGAGTTGCACGGCTGAAAACAAAATCAGTGCACCGGTGCCTGTATCCAGCTCTACGTATGCAATCGAAAAACAAAGTGCATAAACTAATAGGCTTATACTGCTTCGCCAGCTTCCTTTATCGCTTAAAATTGCAGAGTTAAATGCACCTTTACGCTTTAAGTTATGGGTATAAATAGCCATTATAATGCCCAAACACGCAGCACCACTGAGTAAGCGAATAACTGTAAAGTTCCAAGCATCTATATAGCCTTCGGCTAAAGCCATTCTGCAAAAAAGAGAGTTTGCAGCAAACGCAATTAAAGCAATGATTGTGTACAACGTAGCTTTCAAAAAAATTCCTTAGCAATAAAAACAAATTACAGCGTTATTTCAATTAATTAACCTACTAAGCTAAAAACATTGTCATAAGCGCCTATAAAACCGCTAAATGAGCAGCACATTTAAACAGGATTGGTATAACTGTGCAAAGAGAGTATTTAGTTTTAATAAATTAGATCATTTATACTCAAATCTTAGCCGCATTTGCAAAATACGGTGTCTACAACAAAAGATATCCTTTTAGTATTTTTCATATACGACTTAATGAGTAGCAATTACTTCATTTAAAAAATTCATTTATCGTTACGCTTTAGGGATCATTGTATTCAATAAGACCAATAAAGTACCTTAAGCATTTCACTATTGTTACTCAACAAGAAAAATTCACACTTTGTTCACCAATGTCATTTTATATTTCTTTATTAGCAGGCAGTTTTACTCTACGATTTTTTACAATATTTCACACATTTAGCCAAAAATAGTATGTTAATGTATGCAGGTAAATTGAGAGGAGTGCGCAGTGCGCCTAAGTATAATTTTAAGCTTTTGTTGTATTTTAAGTGGGTGTAGCACAATGGGCTTTAATGACCTATTTAATGACTATGCCACGCAAATGACACCAATAAGAAATGCGATCGAGAAAAACAATATCGAAGAAGCGCAATCCCTTATTGCCGATAATAGCACCATGCACAGCAGCTACTTACTCAACCAACTTGAGCAAGCTCGCTTAAACGACTTAGCCAATACGCCACAAGAGGCACAAAGTAAATTTGAGAACGTGTATACGCAAATGCAAAAAAAACGTGAAGCCGCCAAAATACAAGTAAGTGCGGGGCTTGAGCAAAGCAATGCGTTATTTACTAACGACTCAGCCATAACTTATGTGCCACCGGCTTACGAAATGAGTATGCTTCATAGTTATAAAGCACTTAACTACGTATATAAAAATGATGTAGAAGGCGCTTTGGTCGAAATTCGCCGCGCTAATAAAGTACAAGTTGATGCACTAAGCGAAAATAAAACAGATGGCGACTCAACAGTTAAGGAAGCGCAACAGCACTACCCTAGCATGGGCAATGTGACCAGAGACGTGAAAAATGGCTTTCAAAATGCCTACACATTTTATTTATCTGCTTTGCTTTACCAAAGTGCTAAACAGTATGATGATGCTTATATTGATTATAAAAAAGCACTGGCTATACAACCTAACAATATTTATTTACAGCAGGACGTAATGCGCCTTGCTAAAAAACAAGGGTTTGACCAAGACCTAAGCGAATTGAAAAAACGTTTTAGTGATGCACCCACAATTTCTGCAACACAAGGCGAAGTAATTGTTTTATTTGAACAAGGCTTAGTACCAAAACAAGATGAATTTAAACTGCGCTTACCAATTTATTCATCACGCGGCGATGCACGCTTTTACAGCCTTGCAATGCCAGTATATAAAGATAATGCCTATGTACGCCGCCTTAATAATATAAGCATAGATGCACAAAGCTTAGAGCTGAGCCCATTAGTACACATTGAAGCACTTGCAGCAAAAACATTAGAAGATCAAATACCTGCAAAAGTAGCTCGCCAAGTACTTAGATTAGTAGCTAAAGAGAAAGTGCGTGCAGAACTTGCTCGCAGTGCCGGTGATGTAGGCAACATACTTGCTAATATTTATAATTTGGCGTCTGAGCAAGCTGATACACGTAGCTGGCTTACACTTCCAAATCAAATAAGTGTTGCAAGGCAAAGCCTAAATACAGGTGAGCATTCTCTGCATATAGGCACACAAGCACCTATAAATTTTACCGTTAGTAAGCAAGGGTTAACGTTAATTTACTTAACCTCCGTTAATAACTACTTTAATTACCACGTAGTTCAACTTTAGGAGCCATCATGAAATACATAGCGCCATTATTAGCAGTCTTAATGCTCAGTGCATGTTCCAGCAAACCGGTTACATCGGGTATTTCTGTTGAACAAAATAAAAATCAGTTTAATGAGCAATTACGTGTAGATAACCCAGAGCTCGGTAAAAAGCTGGCCATTACTGATGTTAAAACACGTCAAACCAACCAGTTAACCGATGTAGTAGTGACACTTTCGAGCCAGTATAAAAAATCACAGTATTTGCAGTATCAATTTAATTGGTTTGATAAAGACGGCTTTGTTATTAAAGGCAATCATTCACCTTGGCAAGCACTCACCTTATTTGGTTTTGCAAAAACACAATTACCGGGCTTAGCACCTAGCTCTGATGCGGTTACCTTTTCTTTAGCAGTAAGAGAAGTGTCTACCGAATCACAAGAATTTAAAGATTAAAGGAAACAACCATGATCATCAGTAACAAATTTAAAACAGCATCAACTTACGCTTTAGTTGGCTTGAGCGCTTTAGTATTAAGTGGCTGTGCTAATAAAGCCGTAGTAAGTTATGGCGATGCACAAGCAGTAGAAACAACAGATATTAATTTTGGTTCTACCGACTTACAAAAAGTAGCGAGCCAAATGACCGACTCATTACTCAGCTCACCTGTTGTTGGCACAATGACCGTTAATAAACGCCCTGTAGTATTTGTTGAACGTATTAAAAATAAAACCAGCGAGCACATTGATACAGAATCAATCACCGATTCAATCTCAACACAAATGCTACGCAGCGGTAAGTTCCGTTTTGTAGATATGACCCGTGTTGAGTCAGTACGTGAGCAATTAACGTTTCAAAATGAAGATGCTCTTGTTAACCCTGCAACAGCCGTTGCATTTGGTAAACAAATTGGTGCGCAATATATGTTATACGGAAACTTATCAAGCATCGTTAAATCAAATGCCGATAAATCAGACGTATACTACAAATTTACAATGCGTTTAATGGATATGGAAAGCGGCCTAGTTGAGTGGGCAGACGAAACTGAAATTCGTAAAACTAAAGAAAAATCAACCTTTGGCTGGTAGCTAATACCAATCAGCTTATATATGGGGTCTATTTAACGTTAAGAAAATTACGCTAGTACTAGGCAAAAATTTTTGTATTTAGTTGTTCTAAATAAAAAATTTTTAACGACGTTATAGCGCAATTTAATTCGTTAAATTGATCAAAGATTTATGCAGGTTGGTATAAAAGGAGCAAGTTATGAAAGCAATTACTGTATTAATGTGCGTATTACTTACAATTAGCGCACCTACATTTGCTAAATACGAGCGCAACAAAGCAGTGCCTGTTCAGCAAGTTTTATTTGGTGATGTAAAATCGGTACGCAATATTACCGAACAAGAAATCATTCAAGACAAAAACAACGGCTGGAAAACCTTTGGCGGCGCATTACTGGGCGGTGTTGTAGGTAATCAGTTTGGTGGCGGAAGCGGACGCACTGTTGCCACCATACTTGGTTCTATAATAGGTGGTAACGTAGCGCATAATAGTCAGAAAAAAAGTCATTACGAACAAAGTCATTTTGTAGAGTTGTTGATACAAGTTGAAAATGGAGATCAATTTATGGTCGTTCAAGATCAAGACCAATCAATGCGTTTTAGCAAAGGTGACAACGTAAGATTAGTATACTTAACCGACAACACTGTTCGGGTAGATAGCGCGTATTAAATAGTTATGTCTATTGACGTTTAAAACAAAAACGAGCCTAAACTGGCTCGTTTTTTGTTTATTTATTTTTAAATTAAACTTGGCGGTAATCTTTAAAAAAGCGTTTCATTTTTATCATCGCATCCGACAAATCATCTTTGTTTGGTAAAAAGACCAACCTAAAATGATCAGGATCTGGCCAATTAAACGCCCTGCCATGTACAAGTAATATTTTTTCGGCTTTTAGCAAATCGTACATCATCTTTTCATCATCTTTGATGTTAAAAAGTGCTGTATCTACTTTGGCAAACGCATAGAGTGCGCCTTTAGGTTTTTTACAACTAATGCCTTCAATATCATTTAATCCGCGCCATGCAATATCACGCTGCTCATACAAGCGCCCACCCGGGTTTATTAGACTATCAATTGATTGCACGCCGCCCAAAGCCTGTTGAATCGCATACTGTGCAGGTACATTGGCGCACAAACGCATAGATGAAAGTATTTCTAGGCCTTTGCGTAAATCATCCATTACCGAGGTACGACCGCTTAGAACCATCCACCCCATTCTCAGCCCCGCTGCACGGTAGGTTTTAGCTAAACCATTAAAAGTAATAATAGGCACATCGTCGCAAAGTGAGCCGATTGAAGTATGCGTTATACCATCGTATAAAATCTTTTCGTAAATTTCATCGCTCAATAACAGCAGTTTATGTTCACGCGCTATATCAATTAATTGCATTAACAAATCATCACTGTAAACCGCACCCGTAGGATTATTAGGATTAATTAATACCAGAGCTTTAGTTTTAGACGTGATTTTACTTTTTATATCGGCAATGTCCGGAAACCAATCTTGCTCTTCATCACATAAATAATGTACCGGATTACCACCCGATAACGTGACCGAAGCAGTCCAAAGTGGATAATCTGGAGCAGGAATAAGCACTTCGTCACCATTATTTAATAGCGCTTGGGTGATCATCTGAATAAGTTCGCTTACGCCATTACCAATATAAATGTTATCTACATCTAAATTATGTAATCCACGTTGTTGGTAGTGTTGATAAATAGCCACGCGAGCTGAATAGAGGCCTTTAGAGTCACAGTAACCTTGGGCTGAATATAAGTTACGAATAATATCGCGGTGCATATCTTCTGGCATATCAAAACCAAAAGCAGCCGGATTACCTATATTCAATTTTAATACTTTTTGACCTTCGTCTTCCATTTTTTTAGCTTGCGCTAAAACCGGCCCACGAATGTCATAACATACACCTTCTAATTTGTGACTCTTTTTAATATCAGACATTTTTACCTCGACTAGTGAGTCTTTAGACTAACCTAGTAAAGGCGCAAAATGCCAGTGTATTTGATGACTTAGTACTGAAATAAATTCACGTTTCAGTTTCAATAATTAACGAGATGCTAACCATTCATTTAGCTTAGCTTGAGAGCCTGTTACTTGAGCCATTAAGCTATTAGATGCGTCGATGGCTTCAGCTAAGTTATCTAGGTTTAAATTTTGTTCAATAACGCGAGATACTTCAGCAAGGCTTGAAGCACCAAACTGAGCAGCGTTAGATTTTAAGCTATGAGAATGACGAATCGCCGCTTCTCTGTCTTTTCCAATGGTTGCTAAAACTTCAGAGCCTAAACGCTCAAACTCCGAGCAGCAAAAATCAAGTGTATCAGCAAACTGCTCACCCAATAACGATTCCATACTCTCTAATGCTGATGTATCAATATTTATTTCTGTCATATTTTAAGCCCTTAAAACAATCCATGTAAATTACAGTTTAATAGTACTACTTTATATTGATGCGTAAAAAAAACCAACTTAATTACCTCATAAATGTATAATTGCGAGGATCATACTGGCAACAAAAAGTTTATTAAATGGCACGCACACTTTGTAATCATTGTAACTTTGCACTTAACACCTGTATTTGCAGCGCAATTACAAATATAAACAACAAAGTTAAGGTTATTATTCTACAGCACCCAAGCGAAGAAAAAATAGCAAAAAATACCGCTAAACTACTCAATTTGTGTCTAACTGATTGCCAAATAGTCAAAGGCGAAAATAATGACGACTTTTCTATTCTTAAATCACTGCCCGTAAGCTCAACTGTTTTGCTCTACCCTAACGAAAACGCTATTAATTTAGACGATAGCGCTGAGCAATCTAATATAAAAAACATCACCCATTTAATCGTGGTTGATGGTACATGGAAAAAAGCCTACAAAATTTTGCAGCTCACCACATTGCTAAATCAATTCAAAACGGTCAGTTTTAAACAGTTACCTAAAAATCGTTATGCTATTCGTAAAGCCCCTAGGGCCGACAGCCTATCCACACTTGAAGCCGTAGCGCATAGTTTGTTTTTAATAGAGCAGTTAAATCCTGCACCACTTTATAATGTGCTTGATGAATTAATACAAAAACAAACCCAACACATGCCCGAGCACGTAAAAGCACGTTACTTAGATTAAATTCGTTACTATATGAAACTTGCAATGCGTAACTACCCTAACAGGCTAAAACGTGGCTTTACCCGCCAAGGCCCCGACTATCGCTTTGACGACCAAGTCGACTTTAGCGATATAAGAGATACCTTTGGCTTTAGGTCAATGGTCGTTGGTAAATGGGTAACTAAAGAAGAGCGCTACATTAGCGCTAATTTAATTTACGATGCACTGGCCGACCTTGCACAAATACTGCATTTACCGCCCAAAGCTATTGGCCTTCGTGGCAAACTTAATTTTGCATTTGGTCATGGCGGTCAAAAAGGTGTACAAGCGCATTATAATGCAGCTTCTCAAACGCTTGCCCTTGCAAAAAATGCAGGCGGTGGTGCACTTGCTCACGAATGGTTTCATGCGTTTGACCATCATATAAGCGAGCATTTATTTGCAGCAAAACCACGATTTGGTTTTGCCTCAAAATTATGGCTTTCAAACACGCCTAATTTATCGCACCCACTTAATAATGCTTTGAACAGTTTTTATAAAAATGTATTTTTAGATGAGCACGGCGTTGATGCTAATAACTTTGTACAAACATGCATAGAACACGATAAAGCTCACAATATGAATTATATGAGTATGCCAGAGGAGCTTGCCGCACGTTGTTTTGAAGCCTGTATTGAGCAGCATTCAAATATAAAAAATAGCTTTTTAGTGGGGGGCTTACAAAGTAGTAATTTAATATACCCAAATGTTGAGCATATTAATAAAGCAAATGAAGCGCTTAACCAGTATTTTGCACTACTGGGTTATGCGCTTCATAAAATGGATTAAATCAGCTCATAAAGTGATGCTTAGCTAAACCATTACCTGTACTAATGGTTAGCGAACTAAATCTAGTAATTTGTTTGTGCTCTGAACATTACAATAACCAAAGCTCAATGCAGCCATAAATGCATGATGAACATTATGTGCAGATACTACCACCCCATTAAATTCAAGATCTAATGTAGCACAAGCATCATGTGCTACATGACATTCATAGCCAAAATCTACTGCAGCACGAGTGACAGCATCAATACACATATGGCTCATAGCACCAACAATAATCAACCTTTCAACGTTGAGCTCTTCTAGTACTCTTTGTAAATCAGTATCACGAAAACTATTTATTTGATGCTTTAAAACGACCGGCTCACCTTCAATTGGAGTAACCGTAGGATGGATTTTCGCACCATCAGAGTTAGGCACAAAGAACGGAGCCTCGTCAGAAGGAAACTCATGACGAACATGAACTACAGGCATACCATTATCACGAAATTGAGCTAGTAGTATTGCTGCATTTTCTGAGGCTTTTTCAGTTCCAGACAGAGGCCATTTAGCTCCTTCGAATGTAGAGTAATAATCGTTTTGTAAATCAATAAGTAGTAATGCTATGTTAGACATAATAATCTCTCTTATGTTGTTTAGGTTATCTGTTGAGACTATTATGCAAAACATCAACTCATTACACCGATGGCGAAATAGCCATAAATCAGTTTAAAAATGACAAAGCATGTTCAGATCACAATTATCGACTACCCCAACGCCCTACAAAGTGCAGTACAAGGCTTTAAAGAGTTATTTTTTTTGGCAAACAGAATAGTTATAGAAAGCCAGCTTGAAGTTCAGTTCTCTGTAAAGGTCATTCAGCCCGATATAGATTTAGATGGGATGAGCCAAAGTGATATTATTATTCTCCCACCAAACTTAGATGGTGATTATTACTACACACCGCAACCCAGATTGTTGCAATATCTTAATGAGGCTCATCGAAAAGGGACTATATTATGCTCTGCTTGCGCCGGTACATTCATACTTGCCAGCACAGGCTTATTAGATAATCGTGTTGCTACAACACATTGGCAATTAGCTGATGAATTTCATGAGGCATTCCCCAAAGTATCTCTTGAGATTGAAAGTTTACTAATTAATGACGGTGATATTATTAGCGCAGGTGGGCTGATGTCATGGATTGATCTAGGGCTAGAAATCGTGGCTCAATTCACAAAACCACACGTTATGCGTACACTTGGAAAGTTTCTTATCGTTGATACGGGTAAAAGAGAACAACGCTATTACGGTAGTTTTTCGCCAAAACTTAATCACGGGAATAAACAAATATTACTAGTTCAGCATTTCATTCAAGCAAATTATAGTAAAACACTGAATGTTTCTGTACTAGCTGCTTTGGCCTGTATGAGCGAGCGAACATTTCTTCGACAATTTACCCATGCCACAACATTAAAGCCGATACAGTATATTCAAAAAATAAGAGTGCAAAAGGCATGTGAGCTATTAGAATCGACCACTCACAGTTTTGAGCGAGTGGCTCTGAATATTGGCTATGACGATGTAAACAGTTTTCGCAAAGTATTTATTAAGATAATCGGATTAAGCCCTACGGCGTTTAAAGAAAGATTTGTTTGAATAGATAGTACCAAAGGGAAGAATCATTAATTACCGTTGTATTCTCACTTCACTATTAAAATAAATGGCTATTATTGTAAATATTGAATTAAAGGTATAAAAATTTCATCTTTATACTTAGCAAACTTGTTGCACCCGCTTAATAAAGCAAATGAAGCGCTTAACCAGTAATTTGAACTACTGGGTTATGCGCTTCATAAAATAGACGAGTAATGTCTATATTTGGTGATTACTTATCGTCACTAATACGACTTGCTACTGCACTGTTTTGATCTTTATATTTTGCATCTTTACGGATGTTGTATGGGTTTTCACACGGGCCCGATAGCATTTCAAAGCTCATAGCCCCAATTTTCATCAGTGGGCGAAGCGCCAGTGGTAATTTACCTGAGTTGTAAAACTCTAAAACAATATTACCGCTCCAGCCTGGGTCGATTCGGTGCGCAGTTACATGCACCATTAAACCTAAACGTGCTAGCGATGAGCGTCCATCTAACCACCCTACTATGTCTGCTGGCAGAGTTACTTTTTCGTGTGTTATAGCTAGAGCAAGTTCACCTGGGTGTAAAAAAAATGCTTCACCTTCATCAAGCACTATTTCTTCACTCATGATTGATTCCATGGCTTTATTTAGCTGATCTTTTGGACCACTTAAATCGACGTATGCCGCGTTGTGTGCATTAAAAGTTCTGAATTTATTACCTAATCGCAAATCGGCAGTTACACCTGAAATCATGTCACTTGTTGGCGCAGGCTCAATAACAATGCGACCATCGCTTAGGTATTCATTAATATGTGTGTCTGAAAGTCTCATTATTTATTAATCTTCTGTAATCACAATTTCAATTGCATTGTGATGCTGTTGATAATAGAGCGTGCTGGCTATAAGCCTCGCTGCTGCGCTGTATGTTTTGCTTATTGCCGCGTCGTTATCGTTGGCAATAAGTTTTCCTTGCTCAGAATACTCGCGTATATCTATTGCAAGAGGAATATGGCTAAGTACGGGTACGCCGTGCTTGTGCGCCAGTTTTTGTGCGCCGTCTTTACCAAATACGTGGTTAGCTTCACCGCAGTGGCTGCAAATGTAATAACTCATGTTTTCAATTAAGCCCAGCACTGGCACGTTTACTTTATTAAACATAGCAATGCCTTTTTGCGCATCGGCTAGGGCTAAGTCTTGCGGTGTAGTGACAATAACAGTACCGCTCGCTGGTACTTTTTGGCTCATTGTAAGTTGAATATCACCAGTGCCCGGTGGCATATCCACAATTAAGTAATCAAGCTCGCCCCAATCAGTCTCGTTAAGCAATTGGCTAAGCGCGCCTGAAGCCATTGGCCCGCGCCATACGGTGGCATCATCGCTTGGGACTAAAAAGCCAATAGATTGCGCTTTAATGCCGTTTGCATCAAAAGGCTGTAGCTGTTTGTTATCTTTAGTGACGGGCTCTGCGCCCACCAAGCCTAAAAGCATTGGAATAGATGGGCCATAAATATCAGCGTCTAAAATACCGACCTTTGCGCCCTCATTTTTAAGCGCGCCCGCCAAGTTAACGGCAGTAGTCGACTTACCTACTCCGCCTTTGCCTGAGGCAATAAGCACAATATGTTTAATCACCTTAAACTTAGCTGCCTCTTTAATGATAACCTTGGCGCTAATTGTTACAGGCACATTTAAGCTTTCACTTACGTGTTGCTCAACTAAAGGCATTTCTGATTGCCCAGCAAATGGCAGGGTTAATTTAATGTGTAGTGATTTATCGTCATTTTGAGTAATAGTATCAATGAAGCTTTCGTCAATACCGACGGCAAAAGCCGCACTACGATATGCCGCTAAGGCAGTAATAATCGGTTGTTTTTGCACCGATTTAGAAGAGAATAGTTTCGACAGTCCAAACATAGCAATTAAATAGCGTTTCTTTGATGAAAAGTGCCACGGAATTATGTAACATTCAGGGCATTAACACCAGTCAATTAATAAAAATCCATAAGCTGTGCGCACTCTAAGCAGATAGCTTGTAGATAAATTAATGATAATTGCCGTTTGTATAATAAAAACGGCGTTTTATCCTCAATTCGGAATGATTATGACGCAGCGAAAGATCCTGATTACCAGCGCATTACCTTATGCAAATGGCCCTACTCACTTAGGCCATTTATTGGAATATATTCAAACTGATATTTGGTCACGTTTTCAAAAACTACAGGGCCACGAAGCTTATTATGTTTGCGCAGACGATGCCCACGGCACGCCAATTATGCTTAATGCGCAAAAGCAAGGGATCACGCCTGAAGAAATGGTAAAACAAGTGAGCATAGAGCGCCAACGCGACTTCGCTGACTTTAATATCAAATTTGATAACTACCACAGTACGCATAGCCAAGAAAACAAAGAATTAAGCGAACTTATTTATAACCGCCTAAACGATGCCGGTCATATTAAAAAGCACACTATTTCACAATTATTCGATCCAGAAAAAGGTATTTTCTTACCCGATCGTTTTGTAACTGGTACTTGCCCAACGTGTAAGTCTGAAAACCAAAACGGCGACAGTTGTGATTCGTGTGGTGCTACATACAGCCCTACCGAACTCATTAATCCGCGTTCTGTAATGTCGGGTGCTGAGCCTGTACTTAAAGATTCTGAACATTACTTTTTTGACCTGCCAGCATTTGAAGGCATGCTAAAAGAGTGGTTACACTCGGGCACTATTCAACAAGAAATGGCTAACAAGCTAGACGAATGGTTTACCGATGGCCTGCAGCAGTGGGATATTAGCCGTGATGCGCCTTACTTTGGTTTTGAAATTCCAAATGCACCGGGCAAATATTTTTACGTTTGGTTAGATGCACCTATTGGTTACATGGCGAGCTTTAAAAACCTGTGTGACAAAAAAGGCATCAACTTTGATGAATTTTGGGCTGAAGGTTCAGACGCTGAGCTTTATCACTTTATTGGTAAAGATATCATTTATTTCCACAGCTTATTTTGGCCAGCAATGCTAGAAGGTGCTAATTTTAGAAAGCCAACTAACGTATTCGCTCATGGTTTTGTCACTGTAAATGGCGAAAAAATGTCTAAATCAAAGGGTACGTTTATTAAAGCGCGTACTTATTTAGATAACTTAAACCCAGAGTACTTACGTTACTACTACGCAGCAAAATTAAGCAGCGGTATTGTTGACCTTGATTTAAACCTAGAAGACTTTGCACAGCGCGTAAATTCAGACCTAGTAGGTAAAGTAGTAAACATAGCGAGCCGTTGTGCTGGCTTTATTACTAAAAAGTTTGATGGCAAGCTAAGCAGCACTATTATGCAACCAGAGCTGTTAGCTGAATTTCAAGCGGCTGCCCCTAGCATTACAACACACTACGAGAACCGCGATTACAGCCGCGCAATTCGCGAAATAATGGCGCTTGCCGACAAAGCAAACCAATTTATTGATGGCGCAGCACCTTGGGTATTAATTAAAGACGAAACTAAGCAACAAGAAGCACACGAAGTGTGCTCTCTTGGTCTTAACTTATTCCGCGTTTTAATTACTTACTTAAAACCCGTGCTACCCGAAATGGCCGACAACGTACAAGCGTTTTTAAATGACGACCTTGCATGGGACAGCGTTCAAAAAGCACTAGTAAGCCACTCTATCAATAAATTTAAACCGTTAATGCAACGTGTTGAAATGGATAAAGTAAATAAAATGGTTGAAGAATCTAAAGAAAGCTTAGCGCCAAAAGTAACTATTGACCCTAACAGCCCACTTGCAAAAGAGCCGATTAGCGACGAAATAGAATTTGATGACTTTGCAAAAGTAGACTTGCGCGTAGCTAAAATTGCTAAAGCAGAGCACGTAGAAGGCGCCGATAAACTACTTAAGCTAACACTTGATTTAGGCGGCGAAACTCGCCAAGTGTTTGCGGGTATTAAATCGGCTTACGCACCAGAGGATCTTGAAGGTAAGTTAACCGTTATGGTCGCTAACCTTAAGCCTCGTAAAATGCGCTTTGGTATGTCTGAGGGCATGGTATTAGCAGCAGGTCCTGGCGGAAAAGAAATTTATATTCTTAACCCAGATGACGGCTCAGAGCCTGGTATGCGTGTAATGTAAGCTAGTACTTTTTATAAACTGAAAGCCGTTGATTATTCAGCGGCTTTTTTATGAATAAAAAGTCTCCAACTTTTACTAAATTAAATTTTTTATAAGGCCAGTAAATACGAATAGTTTAAAGCACCTTCTATAAATCCATTTCAATAAAAGGCATAAACGTTATAATAACGCGGATTCATTCAGAATTTATAGCATTTATCTTTCCTGAAAAATTTAAACAAGATAAACTAGACAACGTGCTAAAGTTATTAGTGCTAGATATTACTGCAAAGATAAAATAACCATATGAAACATATACTTGTGAAGAGGGGGCAATGTAGTGGAGAACTTACCTGATAAAAATAAAAAGTTTTTCTTAGATTTGTTGCCAGGGAAACTGATCGACATTCAATTAAATAACCCTATTCAAGTGCGTTTTAAACTAACACTTATTGGTTATGATGTGGGTAAGTACTTAATTTTAAAGTACCCAGCTCAAGCTGGTAAGAACGATTATAAAGATGTTCTTACTGAAGGTAATGGAGCAATTGTTAGATATATTATTGAAGATGAACGAGGCGAATGTATAGCATTTTCTACAAACATACTTGCAATTTCTTTTCGCCCAGAAAGGTTGATTTATCTAGCCTACCCTAAAAACATTGAAAGTAGACAGCTTAGAGAAATAAGTCGGCTTAGAACTCACATTCCAGCTAAAATAAGCTTAACTAAAGACTATGATTCAGAAAGCGAAAGTTTGTTACACGGATTAATAATTGATATATCTCCCAGTGGTTGTCGCTTTGTTATCCATGTAAGCTCTGGATTTTTAGCTTTAAAAAGGCGACAAGTGTTCGTGCACATTATTTCACCACTAGATAGTAAACCAGTAATAATCAGATCCTTCATAAGAAACAATCAAATGAAAGATAATAAATTAAATGTTGGTATAGAATTTTCTCCTGAAGAACAAATTAAGCTGCACGAATTACTCGATGCATACTCTATAGATGCTGATTAAATTCTATTTAATCTAAATATATTTTTACTTTAATGGCGTTAATAGCCTGCCTTTTCTTGGTAGGTAGTAGTTATCGTAATCAAGCGATACTATAACGCGCTCTGCTTTTCCCAATAACTCATCTCGCGGAATTAAACCTATTACACGAGAGTCTGCACTATTATCCCGGTTATCGCCCATTGCTAAATAATAATCATCAGGAATTGTTATTTCGTCAAACCCCGATAAACGCGAAGGAATATTCGCCACTCTTATCGAATGCTCTAATCCGTTTAAATCTTCAATTTTATCAAGCGAATCTATGTTGCTGCGCTGATCCGCATAATTAAGCTTTTTACCATTAATAACGAGCTCATTATTTTCAAGCGCCACGGTATCTCCTGGCACACCAATTACACGCTTAATTAAACGATTATCGGCAGCTTGTGAGTCAAACACGATAATATCGCCAGTTTTCGGATCGCTTAATTTAAAAAGCGGTATGTGCGTAAAAGGAATACGTAAGTCGTAAGCCATTTTATCAGTAAGAATCCTATCACCCTCTTTAATGGTCGGTTTCATTGAGCCTGTAGGCACTTCGTACCAATCGGCAACAGCGCTTCTAAATACGCTCATTAGTGCAATAAATACGATGAGAGAACGATTGTTTTTCCAAAAATTATAAACTGGTTTCATGCCTAATCCTTTTAATTTAACAAGTCTTTAATTGAGTAAGTGTTTATATGACTTTACTAATAAGCAGCAGTTCAATTAAGGATGTAACAAAACATGTTTACTACTTAATTTTAATTGATCGATTAAATTTAAAGCGCCGTAACATTTAATGAAACCAACGGGTATTAACTTAAAGGAAAATAAAATGTTTAAGAAAATTACTACTGCATTATTGTTTACAACTGCAAGCCTTGGATTTACTACAATGGCTTATGCTGATCATCATGGTATGAAAAAAGATGTTGTTGAAGTAGCCGTTGAAAATGGTTCGTTCACTACTCTTGTTGCCGCTGTTAAAGCCGCAGGTTTAGTTGAAACGCTACAAGGTAAAGGACCCTTTACTATTTTTGCACCAACAGACGCTGCATTTTCAAAACTGCCTGAAGGCACTGTAGAAATGCTACTCAAGCCTGAAAACAAAGACAAGCTAACGGCGATATTAACTTATCATGTAGTGTCTGGAAAAGTGATGGCAGCCGATGTAATGAAGGTAGATAGTGCGAAAACATTACAAGGCCAATCAGTTATGGTTAAAGCCGACAGCATGGGCGTAATGATAAATGACGCTAAAGTTGTAAAAGCTGATGTAAAAGCAAGCAACGGCGTAATTCATGTTATCGACACCGTACTACTTCCAAAAGAGTAGTCATAAAAGAATAAGCCAAATAAAAAAGCATAAGTAAATACTTATGCTTTTTTATTTATTTTTGTTTCATCACATAACAAATTATTGATTTAGTTTTTCTTTCGCTTCTTTTACTTTTTCAAAATCTAAACCAAGTTCGTCAGTCGCTTCTTTAATAAGGTGCGGTTGAGTCATTACGACTGCCATTAGTTGCTGTAGTTTTTCTGGCGGAATACCAAGCTCTTGAACAAGCGCCATTGCCATCATTGGGTTTTGAGTAAACGCTTCAAACAATGCTTTTACTTTTTCGTCGCTTACGTTGTGCTCTTTTAAAATTGCAATAATTGGGTTCATTTTTAACCTTGTGTGTTTTTGTACGTATTTTATATTTACTAAATTATATTAGCTGAGCCATGCATTAACAACGTCAACACACGTCTCAGTGTTATATTTCATGGTTATTCTACAAGTAAAATCACTTTTCCTGCGTTTTCATTACGCTCTAAAATAGCATGGGCTTCGTTTGCGTCGCTCCAAGGCAATGTTTTATACAAATTAAAGTCGTACTTTTTAGTGGCAATATCATTGTAAAAGCGTGCTACAAAGTCGTCGCGTACTTGGCGTTTAAACTCAATACTACGATTTCTAAGCGTTGAGGCATGAAACGAAATACGTTTGCGTAAAAGCGCGGCAAAATCAACTTCTGCAAAACGTCCATCTAAAAATGCAAGCATTACAATTTGGCAATCCATCGCTGCAATAGCGGCATTTTTATTTAAGTAACTCCCCGAAACAGGATCTACAATTGCATTTGCTGTTAACTCATTTGCTTTCATATATTCTACAAAGTCGGTAGTTTTGTAGTTAATTGCATGATCGGCACCGAGTTCTTTTGCGTGTTGGCATTTGTCATCCGTACCGGCAGTAATAACTACGGTAGCACCTGCGCTTTTAGCCATTTGAATTGCGGCACCGCCCACACCACTAGCACCTGCATGAATGAGCGCTGTTTGCCCTTTTTGCAATTTACCAAGCTCAAATAACGCGCCAAATGCTGTTAGGTACACTTCGCTTATTGCAGCGCCTTCAGCCATTGTTACATCATCGGGTAATTCCATAAGCTGCTTTGCATCAACGGCTACATATTCACTGTAAGCGCCACCAGAACACAAGGCAAAAACACGCTTATTAAGCCAAACTCTATCAACTTTACCGCCAATATCGCTAACAACACCGGCACATTCTAAACCTAAAATAGGGCTATCTCCCGCAGGGGCCGGGTATTTACCTTGGCGCTGCATACTGTCTGCACGGTTTACACCTATTGCTGCAACTTTAACAAGTACTTCATGGCTCTTTAAAACCGGCTTTTCGGTTTCACTAAATGCAAGATTACCATCTTCATGAGAAATATATTTCATTGTTGCTCCAAGTTTAAAAACTGTAATAACATATAGATGGGGATGAACACAGATTCAAACAACCTCAAAAGCGCCAACTTTGTTTGTAAGGATAAACATCGGGTAGATAACCATTGTGTACTTGTTGCTGACAACCTTGCCAAAACGTCGCTAAAAACAAGTTACTGTGCTCATTATTAAAATAATTAAACGCAATCTCGTTGGCGCTAAAAAACACCTTAAATTGGCTCGGAAATATATCGTTTTCAGCTATATCAAAATACGAGTTACTACTTAGCTCTTCAAGTGCATTTTGGGTTTGTGGCACCTCTCTAAAGTTGCAATCGGTTAGTGGGCAAATTTCGTCAAAGTCGTAAAACACCACTCGCCCCCATCGCGTTACGCCAAAGTTTTTCATTAGCATGTCGCCCGGAAATATATTAGCACCGGCTAATTCTTTAATTGCTTTACCGTAATCATGCATAACTCTCTCTAAGGTTTTGTTATCGCATTGGTTAATATATAAATTAAGCGGGGTCATTTTACGCTCAACATAAACGTGCTTTAAAATAAGTGCCTTGCCAGATATAACCATGCTGCTGCCAATTTGGCTTTTCATCTGCTCAAGCAGTTCATCGCTAAAACGGCTTAAATCAAACGCTAAATATCTAAATTCGTGTGTGTCTACCAAACGACCAACCCTATCGGCTTGTTTTACAAAGTTATACTTTTCTTTCACTTGTGCTTTGGTGGCTGTTTTTGGCGCACTAAATTTGTCTTTAATTACTTTATAAACGTAATCTAGCCCTTCAATAGTAAATACCAGCATTACCATACCTGGCGTCCCTGCTGCTGTAACATACTTAAAGTTGGCTGGACTATTTTTAGTCGTATCAACCTTGTGTCGATAAAACTCAGTTTTGGCGTGCTTTATAAAACCAATGGCGTTAAATAACTCAAAGCGTTGTTTATGTGGCATTAACACACTTAAGTAATCTACATAACGAGCGGGCTTATCGGTATCAACCATAAAATAGGTGCGTGCAAAACCAAATAATAAACTTAATTGATCGGCGCCCATCATTACAGCATCAAGCTTTAGTCCCTCATCGGTATTTAAAATAGCAATGGCAAAAGGCATGTTGTCGCCATTTTTAGCAATGCAGCGCCCAATTAAATAACAGGCTTTGTTTCTAAAAAATAATGAGTTGGCGTATTCAATATAACCGTCGTTTAAATTTATAAGTTCGTACACCTGTTTGCATTGCTGCTTAGCGCCTTGCATTAACGTACTTTGTAATGTGGCTACATCGCGTTCTAAATTACTAAACAGCACTCTAAATACTTGATTAGTGATAAGCGTTTTAACGGCGTTATTAAACCCATTATGTAGCGATACCCTACTCACTAAGCTTTCATAAGAGCGTGGCTCACTACGATACTTTGCTTTTAATACAAACAAATGCACAGTACGAATCTTTTTATCGTCCCAAATTGCCCCAAACGTTGAGTTAAAAAAGGTATGGGCAATGGGTTTATTTTCGTGATTTTGTACCATATCGCCGTAAATATTTTTAGCTAATTGCCACATTTGCGGGCAAGTAAGTTCAGCGTAAGCAATAACTCTCACGGCTTCACTCACGTTTTTTACTTCGCGCTCATATACCTGTAAACGTTCACGCATAGCACTTTGTACACTGTGATACTGTTGTTGCTCAAACCGGCTTTGTGCACCCAGTGTAATATTTAAAAATTGCGAAAACATCGCCTCAAATCCAGCAAAAACAGATCGTGCAAGCTTACTGGCTACTACGTGTTGTAGCGCATTATTAGATTGATTTGTTAGCCTATTTTGCATAAATACAGCACTTATATTGATGCCAGTTATGGCGGTTATTTTTTATTAATGGTTTACACCTTAGCAAGCAGGCTTTAATTTAGATAATTAATAAAGTATATAAATAGCATTTATTGGGCGTATTAACCTTTCGAGGTTAATTTTGCAGCCGTGTATTTGGTTTTTAAGCAAGGCAAAGTACATGCAGTGTGGTTACTCCCCATAAATGTACTTTAACGCTGCATAAAGGCCAAATACACACTGCCCATAGGGTTCTTTCTAGGGACGATTAACTCTTTGTTGCCTACATGGATGTCGGTAAGGGGCGTGAGCAGGACGCGGAAGCTTTGCTCGATTTTTACTTATTCTTACATGGATGTAAGCCAGTAGAATAACGCAGGAGCAGTTATCGAGCCCACTAGGTGGCAAACCTCGCGCCGCGATTAAATCGCCCCTACATTGAACAAATTTCAACCCTGAAAGGCCAACACGCCCATATGAATATAAGAAACGTCGACCTCAACTTGTTAGTTTACTTAAATGTACTCATCGATGAAAAAAGTGTTTCCAAAGCTGCAAATAAACTTGCTCTTACTCAACCGGCTATGAGTAACGCATTAAAACGTTTGCGCGATTTATTTGACGACCCGCTACTGGTGCGTGCCGCAGGCTCTATGACGCCAACGGCAAAGGCACTTTCATTAAAGCCTGAAGTTGAGGCCCTATTAAAAATGGCTGAAGCTATTACGCAGCCTAGTGAGCAGTTTAACCCTGCAACTGCTGAAGTTACGTTTAGAATAATGGCAAACGACTATATAGAGTCGACCTTAATAGCCCCTTTTATAACGGCGCAGCTTAGTAAAAACCCCGGTATTAATTTTGATGTATTGAGCCCAAGCGACGTAAACCTACAAGATATGGAAAAAGGCACTATAGATTTAGCCATAAACCGCTTTAACGGTCTCCCTCGCTCGTTTCATCAGGCCAGTGTTTGGCGCGATAACTACTGTTGTTTAACGCATCCTAAAAATACATTTTTACAACATTCAGGGTTAGACGACTACTTACAAAAAGAACATATTTGGGTAAACCGTGCAGGTTGGGGGCCGGAGGCCGCTGTTACTAATAAATCGGGAAAGCAAAAATTAGGCTGGGTAGACGAAGCGCTTTGGCAACTAGAGCAAACCCGTAAAATACGTGTTTTTACTCGCCACTACATGGTCGCAAGCCTGCTTTGCCAATCAGAGCAACTTATTGCCACCCTACCGCGCAGGCAGGCTAAATTGTTAACCTCTCATACTGATTTAGTAATCAGCCCTGTACCATTTCAAATAGTGCCTATTGAGGTAAAAATGATATGGAGCCCGCTACTACACCACGCGCCTGCACACCAATGGTTAAGGCGTGAATTATTAGCGTTTGCTAAAACGATTGCAGATAGGTAATTAAGAGCAAACCTTTGATTATTACTCAAGAGCCTAATGCGAGTGCCTGTGCTATGTAATGAATCATCTTATTTTGAGCTAATAGCTTGGTTAGCATTTTAAATACATTGAGTTAAAAACTACCTAATGAAATAGCTAGAACTCAAATACAATGTTCGCTGAAGAATTGAATCAAAATAGGTACTGCGTTATTCTTAATTAGTAATATAAAGTCAATAACTTTAGATACTCGTTATCAATAACCTAAGACATATTAAAAAATGGAATTTTATGTACCAATACCTATATTTGAAGTGTTCACTTATAATGAGCAAGGTCACCAAAATTAGCTTTCTTCCTTTCTCTAAAGTTGAAACTGATAATTTAAAAACCCTCTTATTTACTGCACGATTTTTTGTTTATATAGCTCTTGCATACTTTTTGAATGGGTTAGGTACTTTTTTATATGATGTTCATGAAGTTGTTAATTTATACAACTTTGAACAAACTTGGAGCGTAATATTTACAAATATTCATCAGACTCTACTGTTGAAAAAATTATTATGGGAGATGTTATTTAGCGCTGCTATATTAGCGACTGGAGGTATATTGGCTGCAATAGTTTCATTCGAGTTTAAATATGAAAGTAAAAGTGACTAACCTCAAGTCTTTGCTACATTAAAATAAACTTAATCGGATTGTAAAAATACCATTAAATAACAACAACTTAAAAACCCTACTGTGTAAATGTTATTTAAGAGCCTTTTAAGGAAGATTATTATAAATATTGATTACTCTGCTTATTCACTTAGTGAATTAAACGAAGCACTTGAAAGTATTGACTCACATAAATATCCAGAGAACTACAAACGCCTTAAAGATGAATTAGCTAAACCAAGTCGTACTGAGCCAAAAGCTGCGCAACAAATAGTAATAGCTAAAAAGAACACTAAGAAAGTAAGTAAAGCGCTCCTGTGTATTGTTTTAGGTTTGTTTATTCTTTTACGCAGCTATTTTAATTACGAAAGTGGTGTCATTTATAAGAGATACAATGAGCCGGCAGTGGCATCTTTAGAAAGTAGTCCGAAAAAGTTTTATTTATTTCTTTTTTTCACAATTGGTGCCGGAGGTTTTATTACGGCATATGGTATTCATACTTTATTTTTAAAAAAGAATATAATGATAAACAAACTTAATAATAAGAATACTGCAAATATAATTTTTGCTGTCTTTCAAAAATCCTATGCTATTGAGGCTAAACTGATCGGCGCGCATAACTTCTCTCCTTTAGCGCGTAATATTAAAGGTATAAAAAAGTCAGAAACAACTTTTTATGGCTACAGCGAAAATGAATGTTTAGCAGCCGTTATTGAAGTAGATACAAACAACGAGTGTTTAGATATCTGTAGTTTAACCGTTGATCCTAGTCATTTTAAAAAAGGTATCGCAAGTAAGCTAATAAGTTATGTTTTAGCAATGGATGATTTTTCTCATGCAATAGTGGAGACTGCGGTTGCTAATACTCCTGCAATAAATTTATATAAAAAGCATGGCTTCGTGGAATTTAAAAGATGGACTCCTTCACATGGTATTGAAAAACTGGCTATGTCGGTCGTAATTTAAATCAGTATTTCAAAATAGGTAATTTATAAATGGATAGTGCATCAATAATTGCGTGGAGTGTTTTGTTTGGCGGCATAGGTATTGGCTACCTTACTTACGGGCGAAGAAAAAAAGCCGTAGTGCCACTTTGTATTGGTTTATCGTTATTGGTGTTTCCGTACTTTATGACCAGTGTTAGCATGCTACTGATTGTAGGCGCTATTTTAGTGGCTATTCCCTACTTTATTAAAATTTAACATTGTTATTGCTATTGTGACGGCTAAATAAAATACACGTGAAAATAAAAAAGCGCCATGGTATTCAACTTTGGGAAAATACCGTGGCGCTTTTGGAAATCGTCGATATAGGAATCTACCTACAGCGTATTATAAGCAAGCTTAGTACCAACTTCGTAAAATAATTAAAATTCAATAAAAACAATTAACTAAAATTCCTTCTTTATTCCTTAACTCCTCCCCTTGTTCCAGTTTTGTGCACACTTTCACCGCATTGCACCAAATTAATTAGTATTATTTAGATATGTTTTCTATTTTTTATTTAGTTTTAAAACTTACTATTGATAAAATCAATATCAGTTATTGAAAACAACAATTTTATTAATAATACACTTAGCGCTAGAGTGATGTTAAGCCAACAAACTAAGAGTAATTATTATGACAACAGCTTCTTTCACACGCCAAGACGGATTATTCATCGATGCTAACTTACATCAGTTCATTGAAGAGCAGTTATGCACCAAAGCTAACACCACTGAAGCTTACCAAGCGTTAGCTACTTTAGTTGATGAGTTTGGTTGTAAATGCCGTAAAACAAAACATCAACCAGATGATGTATTAGAAGTTGATACATTATTAAATGCATACCAACTTAAAAATCATCCACTTTGCCATGTTGATGCACAAACTACGGAAGCCGTTTTAGACGAATATTGCTGCCAAGTTCCTGCAATTATTGTTGTTGCGTTAATGGATACGCTTAGTGGTACGCAGTGCGATGAACCCCAAGCACATGAGATTTATCATCGTGCAGCGCAGTTAACCAACCGTCCTTGTATGCACAGAGTAAAAACTGCCTCAGCAGCTTAATAATGGATGTATTTAAAAGTGCTCGATAACCTTCTTTGCAAAGCTAGTACAAGTTAAGGTTATCGAGTTATGAATACTTGAGTTATCGCTCTGCTCTTGCGCTAAATCAAAGGTTACTTCACCGCTTTTAAATGTTTGCTCTAACGCATTTTCTATGAGTAATGCGGCCTCGTCCCATCCCATAAATTTAAGCATTAATACCGCACTTAAAATACTGCTACTTGGGTTTGCTTTATTTTGCCCTGCTATACGTTCAAACGTGCCGTGTGTAGGCTCAAAAAATGCGACATCGTTATTTAAATTTGCAGCGGGCATTATGCCAACACCACCAACTTGTGCACTGAGCATATCCGCTAAAAAGTCACCATTTTGGTTAGTAGTCACCACTACATCAAATTGCTCTGGATGCATTAAACATTGCTGCAGCATGTTGTCGGCTATGACTTCTTTAATAATTAAGGGCGCTTGGTGTGCTCGCTCTATTTGCAACCAACGCCCATTTTCATGTGCGGTGGCATTAAACTCGTTTTGTGCAAGTGCAAACCCCCAACGCTTAAATGCACCATCGGTAAATTTAAGTACATTACCTTTGTGTACTAGCGTTAATGATTCACTATCGTTTTTAAGTGCATAGTTAATTGCAAAGCGCATTAGTCGCTCAGAGCCTTCTTTAGATATATTTTTAATACCAATTCCGCACTCTTGTGAAAACCTTAGGCGGGTTACGCCCATTTCCTCACATAAAAAATCGAGCATTTTTTCACTTTCTACACTGCCTGCTTGCCACTCAATACCTGAGTACACGTCTTCGCTACTATCACGAAGCACTGTTATGTTTGTTAAAAAAGGGTTTTTTAAAGGAGAAGGGAGTGCACTAAAGCCTTTTATAGTGCGCATATTTACAAACAAATCCATTTCTTGCCTGAGTGCAACATTAAGAGATCGAAAGCCACCACCCAGTGGTGTGGTTAACGGCCCTTTTATGGCAATTTTACAGGCACGTACCGCGTTAATTGTTTCTTGTGGAAACCAATCACCGTCGTACAGCTTTGCGGCCTGCTCGCCATTATAAACCTGCATCCAATGAATTTTCCGTGCGCTTTTATAACAATGCTCAATTGCATTATCAACAACGTGGCGCATTACCGGCATAACATCTAGACCCACGCCATCGCCATCAATATAAGCAATGATAGGTTCTAACGGGATTTGCCAGTCCCCGCGCTCATCTATTGTTATGTTTTGACCTTGCTCTGGTACGTTTATATGTTGGTACTGCATTGCTAACACCTACAAAGCTTTATTAATATCATTAAAGCATGATCAGTTTGGTGTGTCTGTATTCACTTTTTTATAGTTACTATTAGTTTAAAAAATATAGAGCTTTTATTTTTATCTATAAGTAGCAAATAAATATTTATTAAAACTGTATTGGCTTTGTATTACTGCAATTACAAAACCAGCTTTTCCATCTAAAAAGCCAAGTCGTAAAAAGTAATGGCGAATAAAAGCAAATGTTGCTGAGCTTATTGCTTTTAATATGGACGATTTTTTGCCTTTCCTAATCATTTGATCTGCACCAATATTGGCATAGTTATTTCTTTTATTTATATATGCAAAAATATCTTCGTATTGAAAGTGTAATAAATCAGCCTTTAAGTTAATCAAGTTACAGCTTTTAACTACTACCGATTCGTGTACTAAATTATTATTGTAACTCGTTGTGTTTTTATTGTAGATACGAGAAATACAACTTGGATACCACCCACTATGACGAATAAATTGACCACAAAAGTGCGTTAATCTATTAAGTACTAGTACGTCTTTCTCTTTACATTTAGCAAGATTATCTCGTATCTCAGCACCTAATTCATCACTAACAACTTCGTCACAATCAATTGCAAAAATCCAGTCGTTACTTGCTAAAGCTTCTGCTCTTTGGCGTTGCTCACCAAACCCTTTCCAGTCGGCACGAATGAATACTTTATCTGTGTATTTTTTAGCTATTGCCAATGTTTCATCTGTACTGCCTGAATCAAGTACAATAATTTCATCAGCCCACTTTACCGACTCTAAGCATCGTTCAAGTGTACTTTCTTCATTTTTACAAATAATACAAACAGATAATTTCACGGACTTTCCTTTTATTAATTAACATAGCGCCATCATTATAAACTGATTAGATAGCTAAATAATGCAATTGTTGAATTTTTACTGATTTTAAATCTAACAAACCTATTTTTTGCAAAAAAACAGTGAAACCTATACGTAATTTAATCGCATTAAAAATTCATAACGGCTAAACCACAACTCAATTATTCCCGTTAATCACACGCTTAATTCCGATCATTCAATATTTAACTTTTATTGGTATAGTCTTTATGATTAGTTAAAAAATAGATTAAATAACATGAAGATATTATTGATATTGCCACTATTTATTACGTGTAACATAAATGCAGCTGAAGTAGTCATACATAATCTTAGCTCGCTCTCAAGTAATGCTCAAAATACAGTGTCTACATGGGTTAATCAAAGTGTTGAAAAAACACAAAATACACTGGGACCTTTAAAACAAGCTACATTGCCTATTTATTTAAAACCGCAATACTTTGCTTTTGAGCCTGTACCTTGGGCTACAGTTAAGCGCAATAACCCCGATGGGCTTGAACTACATATAGATCGCTACGCCAGTTTAAATGCATTAACTAAAGATTGGACGCTATACCATGAACTTTCGCATATATATTTGCCGCTACTTCCCTACTCCGGTTTTTGGCTAAGCGAAGGTTTTGCCAGTTACATGCAAAACGTAATAATGCGTGACAGCGGTATAATTACCCAGCCGCAATTTGTACAACGTTTAAATGCAGGATTTGATCGTGCCCGCCTGCAAACTAAAACTAAAACACAGCCACTTAATAAGCTCTCTGCCGATATGTGGAAACAACGAGCCCAGCAACGTGTTTATTGGACGGGTGCGGCTTTTTTTGCACAGGCCGATTTGAAGCTACAAAAACAAGGTTTATCTGTCGCGGGTATAATAAAACAGTATCAAGTATGCTGTAGACCCGCTCGCTCTAGTGCTAAAACCTTTATAAAAGAGTTAGATAAGCTATCCGGTAGTAGCGTTTTTACAACGCTGTATGCAAAATATAATACCCGCACCGATTTTCCTGATATTAGTAAAGAGCAGCTAAACACGCTTTAACGGCTGCTCTGTTTTATATAGTTACTATATTCAACAAGCCCTTGCGCGTTAAAATTGGTTGAGTACTCGTTCATAAAACTATGCAAAAAATTGGTTTTATAGCACTTAACATCCGCTTTGGTGCTTAAAGCTTTAATAACTTCATCAACATTAAAGTGACTCTCACTTGCTGGAAATATGAACTCACAGGGTACTTTTGCGCTTAAATTTAAATTATGTCTAATTTGCGACGGGTAAAAGCCAATTAACTTTTTAAGGTGTGTATTGCCTGTTAATAACTGTGCCCGCCATGCTGCACTTGCCCCTGCACTAAAAGCAATACACGTCGTTGGCAATTTTAAACTCTCAAAGCATTTTTGAACTTTGTCGGTGTATTTATCATGGCCACACTGCTGTATAAAATTGTTGTAACTATCTTGTTCACTTTCAATAGCTTGAAACTTGTTATTGTAAGGGTCAACAATCACTAAATTTGAACTAATTGCCTGTGATAACCTCCTTAAAGCAGGGGTTAAACCATAAATATCACTCACTATTAGGTAATTCATACTTATCCTTTGGTAACTAAAAATGGGCTTTGTAAGCAGTTGATAAGATTTATTATAAATATTTTTACAAAAATAGCTTGCGCACAATTTATATATAAGTTACCTTCCCTCTCTGGTTTAAAGAAACCGCCGCGGTTAACCATTTACCCTGATCCAGTAAGCCCCGCAAAACGTATATTTGAAAGCTAAGTTATTGTACGGCGAGAACCCCTTGAATAATACCGAGATGATTTTTTACTATCATCGCAAAAGTGTCATAAAGATCGTCAACACTGTAATGAAGCTAAACACAACATCGTTAATTTATTAACTGCAATTTGCTATAAAAATATAGCGCAGAATAAATAACAAGAATAAAGTGAGTTTTATTATGTCTTATAAATATAATGGGTCTATGATCCAAATCGCACATCCAGTGCAATCAATTTCAGTAAACAAACATCGTGTAATCTTTAGTGATACACAAGGTTTAAAAAATGCATTGTTTCAAAAAGCGAGTGATGCACGCCAGTTTGTTAAGTGGCTAAAAGCTAACTAAGCAACACATAACTTTAATTGCCCTTTTATTATTGCAATTATTGATAAGATATTATGCCAGCCTTGTTGCTGGCATTTTACTTTTTAGCTCTTTATTGGTTACAATAGTTTTACAATAATAATTACTGGCAGCTGTTGTAATGCTCCGTATATTTTTAACTTTCTTACTTTTTTTCTGTCTGAGTTCAATAGGCAATGCTAGAACCATAAACTGGCTAGCGCACGACTTTGCACCCTATTATATTTTAAATGGTCAATATCAACACCAAGGCCGTGACGAAAGCATAATTTCATTACTTGAAAAACAACTTCCTAATATTACCTTTAACCGCATGCTTATCCCTTCAGGTAAAGTAATCCAAGAGCTATCTAATACTTCAAATAATGTTTGTGCGTTATCGCTTTATAAAAATGATTACAGAAAAGAGCATATTTATTTTACAGACGAAAGCTCAACAACGGGCCTCTCGCCTTCAATAGCAATGCACAAAAGACTCGCCAAAGCACTAAATATAGCGGAATCAAAAGAAGTATCACTATTAGATTTAATACAAGATAAAAAACTAACTATTGGGATCTCTATGAGCCGATCTTATGGCCAAGAGATAGATACATTGATAAACAGTACGCCTAATATAGATTTAGTAATTAGACCCACTCGCGATAGCCTAGCGAGCCTCACATATATGCTTAACCTAAAACGAATTGATATTTTGCTGGGTTACCCAAGCGAGCATTACTATTTAGCTAAATCAATGCACTTTGAAGAAAACTTAACGCAGCGTCCATTAACCGAATCACCCGCGTTAAGTTATGGTTTTATTGGCTGTACTAAAAACGAGCAAGGCGCAGAAGACATTGCTATTCTTAATGAGCAGCTCAAAGTTATTAAAAAAACGCAGGCTTATAATGATTTACTCATGCGCTGGTTACCCGAGCATTTAAGGCCGCTATTACAGTCACGTATTAATAGCGCAAAATAAGCAAATTCGAAGTCGCTTAATTTGAGTTTCTGTTAAGCAAAAAAACGCCACAGTAAGTGGCGTTTTTATATTTAATAATGGTATTACTGACGAACGCCTTCTATTGATAAAATAATATCAACATGAGTAGATGCAGGTCCTAAGTTGTAATCAATACCGTAGTCGGTAAGTTTAAGGCTGGTTTCGCCCTCAAAACCTACGCGGTAGCCGCCCCACGGATCTTTACCTTCGCCCACTTTATCTATTTCAAAGGTAATAGTGTTAGTTACGCCGTGCAGCGTAAACTCACCGGTTACATCAGCCTCTTCGCCGTCTTCATCAAATTTAATACTCGTGCTTTTAAATGTCGCTTTTGGGTATTTATCTACATTTAAAAAATCTTTACCATGTAAATGCTTATCGCGCTCTGCATGGTTAGAGTCAAGACTTGTGATATCAATGTTTACCATAATTTTTGACGCATCAGGGTTTTTAGCATCGTAACTAAATGTGCCGTCAAAAGTATTAAAACGACCATATAACCAGCTGTAACCTAAGTGTTTAATTTTAAAATTAACAGATGCGTGCCCACCTTTTGTATCAATTACATAATCAGCTGCATTGGCGACTGTTGCCGATAACATCATTGCAGCCGAAACGGCTGTGCTTACTAATAATTTTTTCATTTTAATCATCCTTTAATGGTTTGATCATTCTAATTAAGGTTTTATCTTTATCGATAAAGTGATGTTTTAACGCCCCTAGTGCATGCAATACTGCAAACCCGATTAATGTGCACGCGCCATAATAATGTACTTTTCCTGCAATATCGGCTTGGTCATCAAAAGCAAAATCAAGCGCTGATACGTTAAATAAGGTAAACACTTCTATTGGACGTCCGTCTGCGGTTGATATTAAATACCCAGCAACAACAATAACGGCCAAAATAATATACATAGCAATATGCGCAGTATGTGCTAATTGGTTCATGCCTTTACTCTCACCTAATGGTTTAGGTTGTGTAGATAAAGCACGCCATAAAATTCTAAATAAAAATACGGCCACAAGCGTAATACCAATACTCTTATGTAAATCGAGTGAACCTTTATACCAGCTATCGTAATAAGTAAGCTCAACCATATATAAACCTAAACCAAACAGGCCAAAAATAGTCAGCGCCATGAGCCAATGTAAAATAATGGCGACAAGTCCGTAGGATGAAGGTGTATTTTTAAACATGTGTAACTTCCTATAATGCTATGACGTTACAATATAGTGCACAGCCATAAATGAAAATAACATTTACAAACACTTTACGTGCGTATACGCACAGAACTTTATTATTTAAAGTCAGTTTTGCAAATAATAAAGTTCTGCTTGTATATGGAGTCTATTTAACGTTAAGAAAATTACGCTAGAACTAGGCAGAAATTTTTGTATCTAGTTGTTCTCGGCAATTGCTCCCTGCATTGCTCTACCTCCTACCTCCTGCATCCATGCAGTCGTAAATAAAAAATTTTAACAACGTAATAGTGCAATTTAATTCGTTAAATTGCTCAAATATTCATGCAGGTTGGTATGAGATGATTAAACAGATAGTTTTATAGGGTAGATTGTTCGCTTAAGCTGACATAAATTAAGCTCTCAGGGCTTACTTGCAAACAGGTAACAAGCCCTTCTTTAATAAGCTCAAGCATAGCTATAAAACTAACCACTACACCACTTCGCCCTTCATTTGGGGTAAAAAGCGCATTAAATACCACTGCCGAGTTTGCTTGCGATAGTTGCTGTAATATTTGGCTCATTCTCTCTCGGGTTGAGAGTACTTCGGCAGTAATTTGATGATGCTCAAACGTTTTTGCTCGCGCCATTACATCACTCAGCGCCAGCATTAAGTCTTTAAGTTCAATATCGGGGAGATTTTGACTTGTATCTTCACTTATTGGCATAGCGGCATGCGCTATAAAAATATCACGACCAACACGAGGAATATCGTCGAGGTTTTCGGCGGCTTGTTTAAACAGCTCATACTCTTGCAAACGTTTAATAAGCTCAGCACGAGGATCTTCTTCCTCTTGAAGCTCTTCGTGTACAGGTAATAATAAGCGAGACTTAATTTGCGCAAGTAACGCAGCCATTACTAAATATTCGCCAGCAAGTTCGAGTTGAAACTCGGTCATCATTTCTACATAACTTACGTACTGCTCTGTAATACTAAAAATAGAAAGTTCGAGTACATCAAGCTTATGCTTTTTAATTAAATAGAGCAGTAAATCGAGCGGGCCTTCAAAGGTTTCTAATATTATTTCGAGCGCGTCAGGTGGAATGTATAAATCTTCTGGTTTGTCTACAACCGCTTTACCATGCAAAAAAGCCAGTGGCAGCTTTTGCTGCACTGGCTTTTCACTATTTTTTGTATTTGCAGTGCTTTCGCTCATTACTTATTATTCAAATGGGCTTGTATCACCACAGCCAACACGCAAAATCTTGACTTCATCTTCCGACAAATCGATTACCGTGGTTGCTTGCTCGGCTAAGTGGCCACCGTGAATAATTAAATCAACGTGTTTATCTAAACGCTCTAATATTTCATCAGGATCTGATTCTGTAAACTGCTCACCTGGTAAAATTAAAGAACACGACATTAACGGCTCGCCAAGTTCGGCAAGTAACGCACAGGCTATTGGGTGCTCAATTACACGCATGCCAATGGTTTTTTTCTTGTCGTTTAATAAACGTTTAGGGACTTCTTTTGTGCCTTTAAAAATAAAGGTATAAGGCCCTGGCGTATTATTTTTAATTAATCTAAATAGCTGGTTATCTACGCGTGCATAAGTAGATAACTCCGATAAATCACGACAAACTAGCGTAAAATTATCGTTTTTTTCAATGCCACGAATTCGCTCTATGCGCTCTTTGGCTTGCTTGTTACCAATGTTACAGCCAATTGCATAGCCAGAATCTGTTGGGTAAACAACAACGCCGCCTTGTTTAATAATATCAACGGCTTGACTAATCAATCTCGGTTGCGGATTTTCAGGATGAATGTGAAATAATTGACTCATAATAATGCCCCTTCTTGTCCTTCCCAGGCTTGCCAAACACCTTGGCAGTCTTTCGGTAAGTATAAATTTTTGCCAAGCTCTAAATAGCTTGTCGGAAAATGAAAATCAGACCCTTGCGAGCAAAGTAGCCCGTACTCACGGCTGAGTTCACCTAAAAATTGACGTTCGCTTGGCGCCTGCTGAGGTTGTGCAACTTCCATTGCGTCTCCTCCTACACTTTTAAATTCTACTAATAGCTTGCGTAACCATTTGTTCGACATTTGATAACTACTTGGGTGCGCAAGTACAGCAACTCCACCAGCGGCATGAATAGCCTCAATAGCAGTTTGCATGGTGCACCAACAACTTGGTACATAACCTGTTTTGCCACGACCTAAATACTTTTTAAATACACCGGGAAAGTTTTTTGCTACGCCGCGCTCAATTAATGCACGTGCAAAATGTGCGCGTGTGATTTGCGCGTTTTTTGCAAGCTCTTTAGCCTGCTCATAAATGCCATCAAAACCGTTTTTTGTAAGACGTGCGCCAATTTCTAGCGCGCGCTCTTCTCGCTTTTGCTGCTGAGCAGATAATAAAGAGGTAAGGTCAATATTCTCAATATCAATATTTAAACCAACAATATGAATTTCGAAGCTTTCCCATTTAGTCGACACTTCTGTACCCGTTATTAATGAAAGCGGTAATTTTTCAGCTTCAATAAATTGCTGGGCAGGTTTAATGGCTGCCACAGTGTCGTGATCGGTAATAGCAAACACATCAATATTTTTATCAACAGCGCGATGCAATAATTCTTCAACCGTTAAACGCCCGTCTGAGTGTGTGGTGTGGCTATGTAAATCGTATTTTATCAAAAGAAAACTGCTTAAAATTAAGGGTTAATGGTGTTTATGTAAGTATAACAAGTTTTTTGACTAAATTGTTTTAAATAAACACTTGACACAAAAGCATAAGATACGTTTTACTGTAGCCACTTTCAGACACATTAAGAATTAACAATAATGATCAATTCAAACTTAAACACTATTTGGTGGTGGCACTCGTAATTATCGGGTGATGAATTGTCGTGTCTAACAAAAATTCAAAACCCGCAACTATGCGGGTTTTTTTATAACTAAATTTTACGAAACGTATACGTTAAAAATATTTAATAAATTTTGAGGCAGAAAAACATGAATAACGGTCTTACTCTTACACATCGTTGGTGGTGGCGCCTGATATAGCGGGACGGTAATGATCTGTTTGTAATTTAGATATCGTTATTCAAACCCCGCATTGCTAAAGCATTGCGGGGTTTAATTTTTTGAGGGAATGAGGTTTGATTTTTAGTCATATAACTACCACACCAGGCGAAGTAACAAGCATTACGCAAGTACGCGACTATATAAGTAGTCCACTTGCATTATACGCGGCACTTGATAAGCCTAACTCACTACTGCTTGAATCGGCTGAGATTGATTCTAAAGACAGTGTTAAAAGTTTAATTTTAGTCGACTGTGCCCTGCGCATCGTATGCCAAGGTAAAACAGTTACTATCACTGCTCAATCTAATAATGGGCAACAACTACTTAGCTACTTGCAGGAAAATGTTAAAAGCTGTGATGCCACTTTAGACGGCGCAACGCTTACCCTGTGTTATTTAGACACAAGCGGCGATACTGACGAAGCGAGTAAACTAGTTGCAGATAATGCATTTAGCGCCCTTCGTACTTGTATTAACAGTATTAAAAGCACAACTAACAATCCATTTTCGTTATTTTTAGGCGGTGTATTTGCCTACGATATGGTAGCAAACTTTGAGCAGTTAAGTGATGTACCAGATGGCGAAAATACCTGCCCAGATTACGTATTTTATTTAGCCGAAACCTTAGTTGTTATTGATCATCAAAAACAAACAACCGAACTCATTGGTAATGTATTTAATGGCCCAGACGTACACGCTAACTGCTTTGAAGTAGGTAAAGAACTAGAGCGCTTAAATACGCTGTGCGATAACGCTTCAGAATTTAGTGCGGATATGCAAAGTGGCGAATGTGATGTAAGCGTTGATATTGACGATGACACTTACTGCGAGCAAGTGGTTAAGCTTAAAAAGAATATTGTAGATGGTGATATTTTTCAGGTAGTGCCGTCGCGTACATTTTCACTACCTTGCCCTGACCCTCTGCACGCTTATAGCCAGCTTAAAAAGCAAAATCCAAGTCCGTATATGTTTTATATGCGCGATGAAGACTTTGCTTTATTTGGCGCATCGCCTGAATCAGCACTTAAATACACAGTGCAATCTCAGCAAGTAGAAGTATACCCAATTGCTGGCACTCGCCCACGTGGCAAATTTGCTAATGGGCAAATAAACCCAGACCTAGACAGCCGCATTGAACTTGAACTTAGAAACGATCAAAAAGAGCGCGCCGAGCATTTAATGCTTGTTGATTTAGCGCGTAACGACGTAGCCCGCATTAGTGTTGCTGGTACTCGTTTTGCCAAAGAGCTATTAAAAGTAGACCGCTATTCACAGGTAATGCATTTAGTATCGCGCGTTGTAGGTACTCTTAAACCTGAGCTTGATGCACTACACGCTTACCAAGCATGTATGAACATGGGCACGCTTGTTGGTGCACCAAAAGTGCGTGCTGCTGAGCTTGTTCGTCAAACAGAAGGCAAACGCCGTGGCAGCTATGGCGGCGCTGTAGGTTACTTAACGGGCGATGGCGCAATGGATAGCTGTATTGTTATTCGCTCAGCTTTTGTTAAAAATAATAAAGCATATGTGCAAGCAGGTGCCGGTGTAGTGTTTGACTCAGATCCTATTTCAGAAGCAAACGAAACTCGCGCTAAAGCACAAGCGGTTATCACCGCCATAAAATCTACGTATAAGGCGGTATAAAATGAGTAAAGCGAATCCTATCAAAATCTATTTTTTAGATAACTTTGACTCATTTACATATAACCTTGTTGATGAGCTGACGATGCTTGGCTGCGAACTGGTTGTTTACAGAAACAACATTAGCGCTGAGGTTATCTTTAACAAAATGCGCCAAGAGCAAGGCCAAGTACTATTAGTACTTTCGCCTGGTCCTGGAACACCAAGCGATGCAGGCTGTTTAATGGAGCTTATTGAGATCTCTAAAGGCCACTTCCCAATGCTAGGCATTTGTTTAGGTCAACAAGCATTAACACAAAGCTATGGCGGAGTAATCGGTCACGCGGGTGAAACCGTACATGGTAAGTCTTCAATTATTAATTTAGGCGAGCATCCTGTATTTGATGGTATGGGCAATACAATGCCAGTTGCGCGTTATCATTCATTAATGGCAACAAAAGTACCTGACAATATTGAAGTAATTGCCCAGTACGAAGATATCCCTATGGCTATTTATCATCATGATGACAATGCGTTAGGTTATCAGTTTCATCCAGAATCAATACTAACGCCAAACGGCGCAATGCTACTCCAGCAAAGTGTCGCTTACTTAACACGCGCTAAATAAAAGAGGACATTATGAGTACACAACCAAAACAACCCATAAATGTTCAACACGCTATTGAGCAACTAATTACTGGGCAATCATTAAGCTACGCAGACGCCAAAGCGCTTTTTGATGAAATAATGCAAGGTAATATGAGTGAAATTGAGCTAACCGCCCTACTTATAAGCCTTAAAATTAAAGGCGAAGTAAGCGACGAGATTGCAGGCGCTGCAGCCTCAATGCGCGAAAACGCCGTTGCTTTTACTACCAGCAGTACGCAACTTGCCGATAGCTGTGGTACTGGTGGCGATGGTTCAAACACAATTAATATAAGTACAACGGCTGCAATTGTTGCCGCTGCTGCCGGTATTAACATGGTAAAACATGGTAATCGCAGTGTATCGAGTAATTCAGGCTCAGCCGATTTACTCAAAGCCCTGGGCATTAATATAGATATGAGCCCAGAGCAAGCAGCAAAATGTCTTGAGCAAACCAATTTTACCTTTTTGTTTGCACCGCACTATCACAGTGGCGTACGCCATGCGATGGGCGTACGAACATCGCTTAAAACACGCACTATTTTTAATATTTTAGGTCCGCTTGCTAACCCTGCAGCACCTGAAGTGCAATTACTCGGCGTCTATAACGAAGCGTTGTGTATGCCAATGGCACAAACACTTAAAACCCTTGGCACAAAGCGCGCTATGATTGTTCACGGCTCGGGCACTGACGAAATAGCCCTACACGGCCCAACAACGGTAGTTGGGCTAAATAATGGCGAGATTACGCAGTACACACTAAACCCAAGCGACTTTGACCTTGCAAACTATTCACTTGAACAACTCGCTGGTGAAGGCCCACAATACAACGCAAATGCCAGCCTCGCCATCTTGCAAGGCAAAGGCACAGATGCACATAATGCTGCTATTGTGGTTAACGTAGCTGCCCTTTTATACCTAACAGGTAAAGCAGAAACGTTAAAAGAAGGGGCAAAACAAGTACAAACATTATTAAGTTCAGGGCAAGCCATGAACACACTAAGTGCAATTATTGAGGTAAGTAATGGCTAATGTATTAGACAAAATTGTTGCTGATAAAAAATTAGAGCTAATTGAGCGTAAAGCTGCGCGTCCGCTTGAAAGCTTTAAGCACCTTGCAGTGCCTACAAGCCGTAGCTTTTATAAAGCACTTGCAGCACCTGGCACACAGTTTATTTTAGAGTGTAAAAAAGCATCGCCTTCAAAAGGGTTAATTAGAGAGCCGTTTGATTTAACCGAAATTACTTCAGTTTATAAAAAATATGCTACCTGCATGAGTGTGTTAACTGATGCTAAATATTTTCAAGGCAGCTTTGACTATCTTGAATTTGTGCGCAGCCAAGTAGAACAACCGCTTATCTGTAAAGACTTTTTTATAGACGAGTACCAAGTGTATATGGCACGTATTTATGGTGGTGACGCTATATTACTGATGCTTTCGGTACTCGATGACGAAAGCTATAAAGCACTGCATGCTGTTGCCGATTCACTTAATATGTCGGTGTTAACCGAAGTAAGTAATGAAGAAGAAGTACACCGCGCACTTGCACTTGATGCACAAATTATTGGTATTAATAACCGCGATTTACGCGATTTAAGCACCGATTTAGCCACTACTGAAAAACTACGAAAGCTTATTCCGGCTGATAAAGTGGTTATTTCGGAATCGGGTATTTACACCCATCAAGACGTAAAACGTTTAGCTCCATTATGCGATGGCTTTTTAATTGGCAGCTCACTTATGAGCGAGCGTGATTTAGAGCAAGCATGTCGCCGTGTTATTTTAGGCGACAATAAAGTATGTGGTTTAACACGTAGCCAAGATGTACTCACGGCATATCAAAATGGTGCTGTTTATGGTGGTTTAATTTTTCATCCTAAATCGCCGCGCTATGTCGATTTAGATTGTGCAAGGGAGCTGAGCCAAAGCGCACCACTTAACTTTGTTGGTGTATTTGTAGACGCCCCCATTGAGCAAGTTGCTCAATACGCAAGTGTGTTAAAATTAGCGGCAGTTCAATTACATGGCCAAGAAAGTGACGATTACATTGCTGACTTGCGTACACAGTTACCAACTAATTGCGAAATTTGGAAAGCCCAAGCAATAAAAGATGCATTGCCAACGCCTGTAAATGGGGTTGATCGACACCTTTACGATACGCACAGCGATACACAAGCTGGCGGTACAGGTATAGTATTTGATTGGTCAGTGCTTGGTAATGCAACTACACCATTTATGCTCGCTGGAGGCTTAAATCCAGACAATATTAAAGATGCGCTTTTTAAAGGTGCCTTAGGCCTTGATTTAAACTCAGGCGTTGAAGAATCTGCGGGTAAAAAGTGCCCTAACAAATTACATAATGCTTTTACAAGCATCAGAAATTATTGAGGTTAAAATGCAAAATCCAGCTTATTTTGGCGAGTTTGGCGGTATGTTTGTACCCGAGTTACTTGTCCCTGCGCTTAAGCAGTTAGAAAACGAATTTAACAAAGCACAAAAAGATCCTGAGTTTCAGGCAGAGCTAAGTAAATTATTAAACGAGTATGCGGGTCGTCCTACCCCACTTACTTTAACGCGCAATTTAGTTAAAAACCCAAAAGTAAAATTGTATCTAAAGCGTGAAGACTTATTACACGGCGGCGCACATAAAACGAACCAAGTACTTGGCCAAGCGTTACTTACTAAGCGTATGGGTAAAAAACAAGTCATTGCTGAAACAGGTGCCGGTCAACACGGCGTTGCAACCGCGCTTGCATGTGCACTACTGGGTTTAAAATGTCGTATTTATATGGGCGCAAAAGACGTTGAACGTCAGCAACCTAACGTATTTAGAATGAAGTTAATGGGCGCAGAAGTCATTCCGGTAACAGCAGGTTCTGGCACATTAAAAGATGCCGTAAATGAAGCGCTGCGTGACTGGTCAGCAAATTACCAAGACGCGCACTACCTACTAGGTACAGCTGCGGGTCCTCACCCATTCCCAACAATTGTACGCGAGTATCAAAAAATTATTGGTGAAGAAGCTAAGCAACAAGTACTTAAAGCAGAAGGTCGTTTACCTGACGCTGTTATTGCCTGTGTTGGTGGTGGTTCAAACGCAATTGGTATGTTTACTGACTTTATTGACGAGCCAGGCGTTAAATTAATTGGTGTTGAGCCTGCTGGTAAAGGTCTTGATACAAATGAGCACGGTGCAACAATTTGTAAAGGCACTAAAGGCATATTACACGGTACTTATACGTATATTATGCAAAATGACGATGGCCAAATTGAAGAGTCTTACTCTGTATCAGCGGGTCTTGATTACCCAGCTGTTGGTCCTCAGCATGCATTTTTACACGAAACTGGTCGCGCTCAATATGTAGCTATTACCGATACAGAAGCGCTTGATGCGTTTCAGTCGCTTGCTAAAAATGAAGGGATTATTCCGGCACTTGAATCAAGCCATGCGTTAGCTTATGCGCTTAAGTACGCAGAGGAGCTAACCGAGGAAAGTGTTATAGTGATTAATTTAAGTGGTCGTGGCGATAAAGATTTAGCACACGTTCACAATGTACTAACTGAAAGAGGTCAGCTATGAGCCAAGTAAAAACGGATCGTTACGGCAAAATGTTTGCAGCGCTTAACGAGCAAAAACAAGGTGCGTTTGTACCATTTGTAACGATTGGCGACCCAGGTAAAGAGCAAAGTATTGCGATTATAAAAAGTCTGATTGACGGCGGCGCTGATGCGCTTGAGCTTGGTATTCCGTTTTCTGACCCAATTGCAGATGGCCCAGTAATTCAAAAAGCTAATATTCGCGCACTCAATGTGCACATTAACACACAAGATTGCTTTGATATTATTAAAGAAATACGTGAGTATAATGCCGATATTCCAATTGGCTTATTATTGTATTCAAACCTTGTGTTTAAGCGCGGTATAGAAGCATTTTATAAAGATGCAAAAGCGGTAGGCGTAGACTCAATTTTAGTGGCTGATGTACCTTTACATGAATCTAAAATGTTTAGAAAGTCAGCTATGGATAACGGTGTAGACCCAATTTTTATTGCAACACCAAATGCAGATGACGACACACTTCGCCAATGCGCCTCTTACGGTCGTGGTTACACGTATTTACTATCGCGCGCAGGTGTTACCGGTACCGATACTAAGGCACAAATGCCTGCGGGTAATATTGTTACTAAATTAAAAGAATACCATGCAGCCCCTGCTCTTTTAGGGTTTGGTATTTCAACGCCAGATGATGTAAAAGCGGCTCTTAATGCAGGTGCAGCCGGTGCTATTTCAGGCTCTGCTGTGGTTAAAATTATTGAAGCTAACCTTAATGATTTACCAACAATGACCGCGCAACTAAAAGCATTTGTAGCCGATATGAAAGCAGCTACATCGCTTTAAGCCATCGCTATAAGCTAACTAGGGCGTGTTTTATACGCATTAAAAAAGGGCATTTAAAATGCCCTTTTTTGTTTTTTAAAATCAAACGCTGTATCAATATCCAAACGTTTTAAAAAAATTAGTGAGCTTGGTGTTTACCCTCTAAAATCTCTTCAATAAATTTAGCATTAAATGCTTCTAAATCGGCGGGACTTCGGCTTGTTACTAAGCCTTTATCTACACATACTTCTTGGTCAACCCAATTAGCGCCTGCATTAATTAAATCGCTTTTAATACTTGGAAAAGAGGTAATGGTACGGTCGCGCAATTTATTAATTTCAGCTAACAACCACGGCGCATGGCAAATAGCAGCAACGGGTTTGTTTTTTTCTGCCCCAAAAAAGCCATCAATAAAGGCTTTAGCATCTTTATCTTGGCGTAAACTGTCTGGGTTAAATAAACCACCAGGAAGCATAAGCGCGTCGTAATCAGCAGGGTCTGCGTTTGTAACTAGTTTATCTACTGTTACTTTATCGCCCCACTTGTCTTCATCCCAGCCCGTAATTTGGCCTTCTTTAATTGATACTATTTCGATGTTTGCACCGGCATCAAGTAATGCGCTGCGTGGAGATAAAAGCTCACTTTGCTCAAACCCATCAGTGGCTAAAATTGCAATTTTTTTGCCTTGTAAACGTGTGCTTGTTTGTAATGTACTCATTGAGATCTCCTTATATTATACCAACCTGCATAAATCTTTGAGCAATTTAACGTCGTTAAATAGACCCCATATATAAGCGGACTGGTATTGTTTAAAAATATGTTCGAAACACACAGTTAAACAGCATAATGCATGCCTATTACAAGCGGTTGAAAATTAAGGAGTAAATTAGAATAGAGTTTATGATGCTATGTAAATTATTTAGAGATTATGAATAATGTACATAAGTGCGAATCGATTTCCAACTCATGTAATTTAACGCCACCAAAAGCGAGGTATAAAACCTCACCTACAACATATACCCGTAGGTGCGAATTTACTTCGGGCTCATGTAACTTATCTATCAATACGGGGTTTAAAGCCTTAAATAAAATTAAAGCAGATCTTTTAACGCTTTAGCCGGTTTAAAAACCGCTTTATTTGCGCCTTCTATTTCAATTGCTGCGCCTGTTTGCGGGTTACGCCCAGTACGCGCTGGATAGTAACTTAGTGCAAACGTACCAAAGCCATTAATTTGAACCTGATCACCCTCAGAGAGCGATTTAGTAATTACTTTTTGCAAGCTTGAAAGTGCCGCTTGAGAATCTTTTTTTGTTAATTCACTTTTGTGTGCAATGGCAGCAACGAGTTCTGCTTTATTCATTTTAGGCTCCTAAATACACGCCAAATCAGTGTTGGTTAAGCGTGGGAATATGATGATATAAAAAATACCAAACCAAATTGGCAATAAAGCCACGCAGGCTAAGGGTTACAGGGCAACAAGTCAACCTTGTAGTTGCTAAGCTTTATGTGGTAAAAAGCCTTTGACTCTTTTTTGTATAATTTAGGTAAGCTATGCACGCATTAATTGAATACATCCCACTTATACTGTTTTTTGCCGTTTTTAAGCTAGTCGATATATATTGGGCTACCGGTTTATTAATGGCCACTACGCTCATTCAAGTTGTTTATAGCTACTTTAAACATGGCTCTGTGCCAACTCGTCAGTGGATATTTTTTGGCATTGCTGCCGTGTTTGGTACGTTAACGCTGGTACTTCATGATGAGCAATACATAAAATGGAAAGCAACGCTGATATACGCAGGTTTGAGTTTAACGTTACTTGTTAGCCGTTATGTACTTAAGAAAAACCTCGTTAAAAAAGCGCTTAGTTCAATACTCGAAAATGCTAATGATACAAAGCAAGCCATTGTTGTCCCAGAACCGTTATGGGATAAGCTTAATTTAATGTGGGTTGTAATTACTGCTGGCATCGCAGCACTAAACATTTATATTGCATATAATTTTTCGCTCGACTTTTGGGTTAACTTTAAAGTGTTTGGTTTAATGGGTATTACCTTTGTGAGTATTTTTGCCACTATTATTGCCTTGTACAAATACCTCCCTAGTGAAGAGGAGCCAGCAAAGTAAGCCCCCTCGTCATAAAAATGTCGTCTTAGCTTGATAGCTTATTAAAAAACAAGTTGAGACGACCTTGAACGCCAATCAATATCGCTGGTTTGAATTTACCCTCATTTTTGTGTTACTGCCCTTGTTGGGTTTTGTATTACGCGAGCATTTAGCTAACTGGCTTATTCCTGCGCTTATTATACTTATGAGTGTGTGTTGTATGTTGCTACTGGGCGATCCCCACTTTAAACGTTTTAGACTCACAAGCCTTGGGCAATTTTCTGCTGTTAAAAAACGTGTTTTTAGCTTCTTTTTTTTAGGTGCGCTGTTCTCTGGTATGTTTTACGGGATTATTCATCAGGGCAACTGGTTTACCCTTCCCCGCAACTCGTTTAATGATTGGCTTTTACTGTTGCTACTCTACCCAATACTGTCGGTTATTCCTCAAGAATTAATATTCAGAACGTATTTTTTTCATCGTTATAAACGCATCATGCCCAAAAAAGCAGTGCGTATTATAGTTAGTGCGAGTGTATTTGCGTTGGCGCATAGTGTGTATGCAAATTGGATTGCAGTAGCCTTAGCCTTTTTAGGTGGCTTACTGTTTGCCTATACCTATGCACAAAGCCGCTCAACCGTCGTGTGTGTTATTGAGCATAGTTTATGGGGGATATGGATGTTCACACTCGGGATTGGCAGCTACCTAGATTCAGGCACTATGAGTTAGTGCTGTTTTGTTATTAATTATGACAATAAAAAAAGCACAAAGCGCATAAGTATTTTGATGCTGTAAATTAATCACAATACTTATGCGATGGCTGTACGATAGTTATTAATGAGGAACTACTGAGGAACTCTTACAACCCCTTCCATTAATACCCGTGCACTTCGGCTCATACTTGCTTTGGTAACTAGCCAGTTGCCAGCATTATTTTTAGCCTCAGCGCCTACTTTTAGCGTGCCCGACGGATGACCAAAGTTCACTTCACTTAATGCGCTGCCACCAGCGGCTATATTAACAAGTGTGCCCTCAATAGCCGCAGCAGTGCCAATAGCAACCGCAGCTGTACCCATCATGGCATGGTGCAGTTTACCCATCGACATAGCGCGTACTAACAAGTTGATATTTGCAGCTTCAATAATTTTACCGCTAGATGCTTTGTAATCTAAAGGTGATGCAACAAACGCAACTTTAGGCGTATGTTGGCGAGCTTGCGCTTCACTAATGTTAGTGATTAAGCCCATTTTAACAGCGCCATAAGCACGAATGGTTTCAAGCTTTTTAAGCGCTGCAACATCGTTATTTATATCGTCTTGCAGCTCTGTGCCGGTATAACCAATATCAGTGGCGTTAATAAATATGGTAGGAATACCTGCATTTATCATTGTTGCTTTTAAAGTACCAACACCCGGTACTTCTAAATCATCAGCTACATTTCCAGTTGGAAATAACGCACCATCGCCATCAGCGGGGTCAATAAATTCAAGTTTTACTTCAGCTGCTGTAAATGTAACACCATCGAGTTCAAAGTCGCCGGTTTCTTGTACTTCGCCATTTGTCATGGGGACATGCACTAATATGCTTTTTTTAATATTAGCCTGCCACACACGCACAATAGCAACACCGTTATCGGGCACTAGGTTTTTATCGACCAAACCATTACTAATGGCAAAAGCACCCACTGCTGAGGTTAAGTTACCGCAGTTTCCGCTCCAATCTACAAAAGGTTTATCTATCGCCACTTGACCAAACAAGTAATCAACATCGTGATCGGCTTGCTCACTTTTACTTAAAATTACAGTTTTACTGGTACTTGATGTAGCGCCGCCCATACCATCCGTTTGTTTGGCGTACGGATCGGGGCTGCCAATAACGCGCAGTAATAAATTATCGCGCGCCTCGCCTGCTATTTGAGCAGGCTTTGGCAAATCAGTTAAATTAAAAAATACACCTTTACTGGTGCCGCCACGCATATAGGTTGCAGGCACTTTAATTTGCGGTTTAAACATAATGCTTGCCCTTATGCAGATTTCGTTGCTTCTAAAAAGTCTTGTGCAAAGCGTTGTAATACACCGCCAGCAGCGTAAATAGAAAGCTCTTCTTGGGTATCTATACGGCATTTCATGGGTATATTTAACACTTCGCCATTTTTACGTGTGATAGATAAATTAAGCGTACAACCAGGCGTTGGCTCGCCTGTTACATCATAACTTTCACTGCCATCAAGTTTTAGCGTTTTACGAGTTGTGCCTGCTTTAAATTCAAGAGGCAATACACCCATACCAACTAAGTTAGTACGATGAATACGCTCAAAGCCCTCAGCTGCTATTACTTCAACGCCTGCAAGTCTTACGCCTTTTGCCGCCCAATCGCGTGACGAACCTTGACCGTAATCGGCACCCGCTACAATAATAAGCGGTTGTTTACGTTCCATGTAGGCTTCGATTGCTTCCCACATACGTGTGTTAGTGCCTTGTGGCTCTATTCGCGCATAAGAACCTTGCTTAACTTCGCCGTTTTCGTCCAGTACCATTTCATTAAGTAGTTTTGGGTTTGCAAAGGTTGCGCGCTGCGCTGTTAAATGATCGCCCCGGTGCGTTGCGTACGAGTTGTAGTCCTCCTCTGGGACGTTCATTTTGGTTAGGTATTCGCCAGCGGCACTGCTTGCCATAATTGCGTTTGATGGTGATAGATGATCGGTTGTAATGTTATCGCCAAGTAAAGCAAGCGCACGCATACCACTCATTGTACGCTCACCCGCAAGCCCACCTTCCCAATAAGGAGGGCGACGAATATACGTACTTTCTGGGCGCCAGTCGTAAAGTGGGTCGTTATCTTCTCCGTAATCTACGGTTAAATTAAACATCGGCTCGTATACTTTTCTAAATTGCTCCGGCTTAACACTTTGCTTAATTACTGCATCAATCTCTTCATCTGATGGCCATAAATCTTTAAGCGTAATATCGTTGCCTTGTTGATCTTGCCCTAGTATCCCTTTTTCAATATCAAAGCGAATAGTACCCGCAATGGCGTAAGCAACAACCAAAGGAGGTGACGCTAAAAATGCTTGCTTAGCATAAGGGTGAATACGCCCATCAAAGTTACGATTGCCCGAAAGCACCGCTGTAGTATATAAATCGCGTTCTATTACTTCTTTTTGAATAACAGGGTCAAGCGCCCCGCTCATACCATTACAGGTAGTACACGCAAAACCAACAATGCCAAAGCCAAGTTGCTCAAGCTCTGTTAGTAGGTTTGCATCTTCAAGGTATGATTGCACTGCTTTTGAGCCCGGTGCTAATGAAGTTTTAACCCAAGGTTTACGCGTTAAGCCTTTTGCATTTGCGTTACGGGCAAGTAGTGCTGCGGCAATTACATTGCGTGGATTACTCGTATTAGTACAGCTAGTAATAGCGGCAATAATACATGCGCCGTCAGGCATTAAGCCTTCTTCATTTTCAACGACACCCGAAATACCTTCTTTAGCTAAATCGCTTGTCGATACACGGCGGTGCGGATTAGATGGACCCGCTATATTGCGCCCCACGCTTGATAAATCAAACTTAAGTACACGCTCGTATTTTGCGGTTTTTAAGCTATCGCTCCAAAGGCCTGCTGTTTTTGCATAGTTTTCTACAAGGGCAATTTGTTCTTCTTCGCGACCTGTTAAACGCAAATAATCTATTGTTTTATCGTCGATATAAAACATGGCGGCAGTTGCGCCAAATTCAGGTGTCATGTTTGAAATGGTTGCTCTGTCGCCAAGTGTAAGCGCGTCTGCACCTTCACCATAAAACTCTAAATAAGTAGATACAACACGTTGCTCACGTAAAAATTCAGTAATGGCTAGCACAATATCGGTTGCGGTAATACCTGGTTGGCGCTTACCTGTTAACTCAACACCTACAATATCGGGCAAGCGAATATAAGAAGCACGGCCAAGCATAACGCTTTCCGCTTCAAGCCCACCTACACCCACAGCAATAACACCAAGCGCATCAACATGTGGCGTGTGACTGTCGGTACCAACTAAGGTATCTGGGAATGCAATGCCATCTCGGTTTTGAATAACCGGCGACATTTTTTCAAGATTAATTTGATGCATAATGCCGTTACCCGGTGGAATAACGTCAATATTTTTAAACGCAGTTTTAGTCCAGTTTATAAAATGAAAACGGTCATCATTTCGTCTGTCTTCGATGGCGCGGTTTTTTTCAAACGCATCAGGATCAAAACCGGCATGCTCTACCGCTAGTGAATGATCAACAATTAGCTGCGTAGGTACTACCGGATTCACTTTTGCGGGGTCGCCGCCTTTGGCTGCAATTGCATCACGAAGCCCAGCTAAATCAACAAGCGCTGTTTGGCCTAAAATATCATGGCAGACCACACGCGCCGGATACCACGGAAAATCTAAATCTTGTTTGCGCTCAATTAGCTGGTTAAGTGCATCGGTTAACATAGCAGGGTCGCATCGGCGTACTAGGTTTTCGGCAAATACACGTAATGAATAAGGTAGCGTGGCGTATGCACCTGGCTTAATTGCATCTACGGCTTCTTGGGTATCGTAATAGTCGACATTTGAGCCCGGTAGAGGTTTACGGTATTGGGTATTATTAATTATGGTCATAATAAGGGTTCGCTAATTTGGTGACGGATGTAATACCAATTTTATGGAGGGTGCAATTGGTATTTTTAAAGAAAGGCTTTAGGTTTGTAGTTGTTTTTATTATATAAAGCATTAAAGCCGTAAAAGGTGAGCCATTGGCTCACCTTAGTTAAAAATAATTAACTTCTTGATTCGATTGGTGTGTAACTACGTGCATCAGGCCCTGTGTAATCGGCACTTGGGCGAATAATACGGTTGTTAGCGCGTTGCTCTTTTACATGTGCAGTCCAACCAGTAACACGGCTCATTACAAATATTGGCGTAAATAACTTAGTCGGAATATCCATAAAGTGATAAGCAGATGCATGGAAAAAATCGGCATTACAAAACAGTTTTTTCTCGCGCCACATAATCTCTTCACAACGAACAGACACAGGATAAAGCACGGTATCACCGACTTCAGTAGCTAGTTTTTCAGACCACTTTTTAATAATTACGTTACGCGGATCCGATTCGCGATAAATCGCGTGACCAAATCCCATTATTTTATCTTTACGTTCAAGCATGCCCATTACTTCTTGCTCAGCATGCTCAGCACTTGTAAAGCCTTGAATCATATCCATTGCCGCTTCGTTAGCACCACCATGTAATGGACCACGCAGCGTGCCAATCGCACCAGTTACACAAGAATGAATATCAGAAAGCGTTGATGCACACACACGACCCGCAAATGTAGAAGCATTAAACTCGTGCTCTGCGTATAAAATTAGTGATACGTTCATCACTTGTGCAAATAACTCGCTAGGTGCTTTGTCGTGTAACAGCGTTAAAAAATGTGCGCCAACAGAGTCGTCATCTGTTTGTGTTTCAATGCGTACGCCATCGTGTGTAAAGCGGTACCAGTAACAAATAATACTTGGGAACACAGCAATCATACGGTCGATTGCATCATTAGCTTGGCTAAAATCAAGCTCCATTTCAAGGTTGCCTAACATTGAGCAGCCCGTGCGCATTACATCCATTGGATGCGCGTCTTTAGGAATATTTTCAAGCACGGTTTTAAGCGCATCAGGTAAGCCGCGTAAGCTTTTTAGTTTTGCTTTATATTCTGCCAATTCACTTGTTGTAGGTAACTCTCCGCGTGAAAGTAAAAAAGACACTTCTTCAAACTGCGCTTTTTCAGCAAGTTCGCTAATATCGTAACCACAATACGTTAAACCAGAACCGCTTTGTCCAACAGTACACAATGCTGTTTGACCAGCCACTTGTCCGCGTAAACCCGCGCCGCCTAATGCTTTATCTACCATGTTCTTCTCCTATCTTAAATTTTTGTGTGATTTTATTTTTTTAATAATTATTATTTGTCAGATTTTGATGAAAAAAGTGTGTCGAGTGTGTTCTCGTACGTGTGGTAATCTAAAAAATCGTAAAGCTCAGAACGCGTTTGCATATTTTCGATTTGGCTTTGTTGCGAGCCTTCATTTAAAATTGCTGAATACACGTTTAATGCTGCTTTGTTCATGGCTCTAAATGCACTTAGTGGGTAAAGCACCATTTCAACACCTACATCGCTTAACTGCTCTTTAGTGTAAATAGGTGTTTGGCCAAACTCAGTAATGTTTGCCAAAATTGGAACGTTAATCGCTTTTGCAAATGCTTGGTAATCAGCAAGGTCGTGTACGGCTTCTGCAAAAATAGCGTCAGCACCGGCTTCAACACAGGCCGCTGCACGGTCTATCGCGGCGTTTAAACCTTCTTTTTGAAATGCATCGGTACGCGCCATAATATAAAAATCGCTATCGGTTTTTGCATCAACCGCCGCTTTAATGCGGTCAACCATTTCACCTTGGCTTACAATTTCTTTATTAGGACGATGGCCACAGCGCTTTTGCGCTACTTGATCTTCTATATGAAAACCCGCCGCACCGGCTTTAGTCATTTCTTTTACTGTGCGTGCAATGTTAAACGCCCCACCCCAACCGGTATCGGCATCAACAAGTAGTGGTAAATCGCTAGCACCAGTAATACGACGAATATCTTCAAGCACGTTATCAAGGCTCGTCATACCTAAGTCAGGCATACCAAACGAGGCGTTTGCAACACCGGCACCTGAGAGGTAAATAGCTTGGTGACCCATTTTTTCAGCCATCATCGCTGTGTAGGCGTTAATAGTACCTACTACTTGTAACGGGCGGTTATTGGCAATAGCGTGTTTAAATTTTAATCCTGCTGACATTACTTTCTCCTCACTTTGAACGGTTGCTACGTGGAGTAACTTATAGTTTTAATCTGTAATTGTGACTGTTTAACTGCTCTACTTAACTTTTAGCCGTTAATAAATCAAATTTGGTTTGAATATTTGCTTGCGATGCACTTATGTGGCGCTTCATAAGCATTTCGGCCAGTTCGCCATCGTGGTTTTCAATCGCGTTAATAATAGCTAAATGCTCATCAAACGCTTTTGATACACGCGGCCCCACCATGCCCATTTGTACACGGTACATGCGTATCAATTGATAGAGCTCATTACACAGTAAATGAATTAAATGCGCGTTTTTACTGCCTTGAATAATACGGTAATGAAAATCTAAATCGCCGGCTTCTTGATAATAAGATTCGCCCTCTTTAACACGTTGTGTTTGTAGGTGCTGATTAAGTAATTGCTTTAAGCCTTTTACTTCTTCGGGTTCCATATTGTCGGCAGCAAGTCTACATGCCAAGCCTTCAAGCGAACTACGAACTTGATAAACTTCAATCAAACGCTCAGCAGTAAGGGCAACTACTCGGCAACCTACGTTAGCTTTACGCTCAACAAGGTAGCAACTTTCTAGGCGATTTAACGCCTCTCTAAGCGTTGCACGGCTTACACCATAACGTTTGGCAAGCTCAGGCTCTGATATTTTACTGCCTTGAACTATGCTTCCTTCAACAATCTCACGGCGCATATCTACAAATACTTGATCTGATGCGGTAGTTATAGGCGCTTCGTTTAAAAATGTGTGTGTCATAAGTTATTTTTTAGATTGTCGACAATTGATGTGGTTACTATGGGCTTATTAAAAAATCATGTCAACCCTTAAACCTATCAAAATGGCTAAAAAACACGCTCATTGTCGACACTATTAACCTAAAGTCGCATAAAAATGGTTTTACAATGGACTAAAACAGTGAAGTGTCGACAGCGTAATAAATCAGATGTTACGCTTTTTAGCGCTGAAAACACCTCGCATAAATGCTATTATCGCGCTTTATTTTTATAGTATGAGCTAACGCGTGAACGCCAACACTTTTATTCCTGAGCACTTTATTGATGACGTAAAAACCTATTTACCAGCGCATCTAAACTTAGATGACTTTTTAAATGCGTGTCGTAGGCCCCTCAGAAAATCTATCCGCGTTAATACATTAAAAATTAGCATTGAAGAATTTGTAAAACGTGCAACTGAAAAAAATTGGCTGCTAACCCCAATCCCTTGGTGCAGTGAAGGCTTTTGGTTAGAACGCCCAAGCAATGAAGAACAAAACCTAGCCCTAGGTAATACCGACTTACACCTAAGCGGTGCTATGTACGTGCAAGAAGCAAGCTCAATGCTGCCGCCTATCGCATTAAAGCAAAGTATTGAGCTCGCAGACTCTCAAAATAATTATGTGCTTGATATGGCATCTGCGCCGGGTTCGAAAACCTCACAACTAGCTGCGCTTATGAATAACCAAGGCGTGCTTGTTGCAAATGAGCTTTCGTCATCTCGCTTAAAGGTACTTAGCGCAACACTCAAACGTATGGGCGTTGGTAATTGTGCGCTCTCGCACTTTGATGGCGTTATATTTGGCAACTACATGTTTGAATGCTTTGATAGCATATTGCTAGACGCGCCATGCTCTGGCGAAGGTACTGTGCGTAAAGACGCCGACGCACTAAAAAATTGGTCAATAGAATCAAACATTCAAATAGCCCAAGTACAAAAAGACTTAATTAAAAGCGCGTTTTACGCATTAAAACCAGGTGGCACCTTAGTGTATTCAACCTGCACACTTACACCACTCGAAAACCAACAAGTATGCGATTATTTACTCAGTGAATTTGGCGACTATATAGCGCCTGAGTCACTAAGTGATTTATTTGAAGGTGCAAGTAAAGCAACAACAAGTGAAGGCTATTTGCATGTATGGCCGCAAACATTCGATAGCGAAGGCTTTTTTATCGCTAAATTTAAAAAACACGCAAGTTGCGATAACCCAAATCAAACTGTTAAAAAAGGCGCGTTTCCGTTCAACGAGTTTGATAAAAAACAAAGCGTCGCGTTTATGCAATCGCTTAAAAAGCACTTTGGGATAACTACCTTGCCAGGTAATTTAATGCAGCGTGATAGAGAACTGTGGTTATTTCCACAAGAGTTTGAAGCCGTGCAAAATAAAATTAAGTACGCACGTTTGGGTATTCAAATTGGCATTATCCATAAAAACGGCGTAAGACTAACGCACGAATTTGCTACAGTGTTTGGTAACGAGTGCAAAACGAATATTTACGCGCTAAATAACGAGCAAGCCAATGATTATTTTCAAGGTAAAGATATACGCTTAGCTGAAGCAACTCAAACAATAGGTGAAGTAGTATTAACGCTGTGTGGTTGCCCTATTGGGCTGGGGAAATGGCAGAAAAATAAGATTAAAAACTCACTACCACGAGATCTAGTACAAAATACGCAGTTAATAAGCTGGAATTAGACTAAAGTACAGTTTACGCATAATTAATCTAATATCTTGTAATTAAATGCAACCACGTGGCAAAATTAGTTCTGCTTTTTAAATAGCTTTACTATAGTTTTAAGTACTTTCTTCTTCTCCCTAATGAACCAGAAAGTTTTTAGTTAACGCTAGACTCAATTTAGAGTCGCTTTATAGCCCAGAACTTTTATAAGTCTCTGGGCGTTTTTATTTGCAGCTTCTTCTATAGACAGTGCTACTTCTTACTTTTTCAAACGCCTTACCAAATTGCAAAGATAGACAAAGAATTGGTAGTGCATCAACTTGTTTAGCAACATTAAATACTTGGTAGAATTTATAGCCATATTCAACTGCTAAATTAAGTTCAGCTACATACAAAGCTTTATATTTAGGCGGTAGTTGTTGCCAGTGTATTAATGATATTTGAATGATTCCAAGCTGTACATCAAGCTTGTAGGGGCCTACTTTTTTAGCTTGTTGAATATATTCATATACACGTTTTGTAGGCCCCTCTTGATAACTAACAACTTGTGCTAGTGCAATCCAAGTTTCAGCCCATGTATTTCTGAGCTCTAATGAATTTAAAAGATTTTCTTCTGCCTGCTGGTAAACCATCAGCTTGTCGTCAACTTGCTCTCTTGTTACAGCTAAGTTTTGCATTTTTATATATGCACTAAGCTGCCAATAATGAGGTTGGGTGGGTTCTAAATCTATTGCAAGTGCAATTGCACTATCAGCAAGCTTTAACTCAACAGGAGTAATTAAGATTTCAGACTGCTTTAAAATATTTACTGAATTAAAGTACCAAGTATTCGCACGCATACTTTGTAAACTTTGATAACTTATGATCAATGTAATAGCTGCAAGAACAGTTATTTGAGTAAGTCGTTTTACATTAAAATTACTCATTAAACAGCGACTCTGTTAAAAGCATTGGATTAGTAAAAAACAAATCATATGCTTTATTTTCACCTATCAGGTTAGTCACAATCTTCTTTGCATTACTTAGTATAGGAGGTCTGCGTTTAACTGAATGCGCATCAGACGCAACATAAGTTACTAAACCTTTTTCTAGCATATCTATACTAATACGCCTTGCAATTTCGCCCCATGAACCCTCTATACTCGAAGCAGTTAACTGAAAGTCACAACCTAATTGCTTTAAATGATTTATATAAAAAGGGTTTGATTGAATATCACGATTGCGTTCAGGATGAGGAATAACTACTTTTATATTTTTTTTAGCTAGCCAATTTATAAACTTGTCGTAACCTTGTGGTACATGTGAATGTGGTAACTCTAATAACAAGTAATTTACTGAGTCAAGTGTGCCAATAAACGGAAGCTTATTACCAAGCACTAAACTCATTAACTCAACATCAAGCCTAATTTCTGCAGCGACGGCCAATTTTATATTTATATTGTTTGCTAATACCTGTGCTTTTAGAGTACTTATATCGTTATATAGCTGTGTGACCGAATTGTTGAATCGCCCAATATGTATATGCGGAGTGGCAACCATATGGGTTATCCCATCATTTTGAGCAATATTTAATAGTGCTAAAGATTCGCTTAAATCTTTAGCACCATCATCTATTCCCGGCAAAATATGCGAGTGAATATCAATCATAAGTTTGCAAACTAATTATGCATTAGATTGTTCAGGTTTTTGTGAATAATCAAAATAATCATAGTAGCCATGGCTGTGCTCATCTTTTCTCTTACTCATATCAACCTGATTCAGTACAATACCGGCAACATGGGCCTTGGCTTCAAATAAACGCTCAATACCAGCTGTAATAGGTTTAATACGAGTAATGTCAGATTTAACAACATAAATAACCGAGTCTACATTTTGTGCAATAACTAAGGCATCGCTAACGGCTTGCGTAGGTGGTGTATCTATGACGATATGATCGTATTTAGTTTTAAGTATATCAAGCACTTCGCTAAAGCGAGCATTTGATAAAAGCTCTAACGGGTTACCTGGTATTTGCCCACTTGGCATAATAGCAACACCCGATTGTTCATCAATATGCACACACTCACTTAACTGTTCAGTACCTACAATTAAATTGCTTAATCCTGGATGAAATACCGGAATATCAAAACGTTTAGCGATACTCGGTTTACGCAAATCGGCATCAATTAATAATACTTTACCCATTTGTGCAAGCGACATAGCTAAATTAGCTGAAGTAGTCGTTTTACCTTCACCCGGAGAGCTCGACGTAACAGCAATAACTTTGAGATCACGCTCTAACTGAGTTAATAATAAACTAGTTCTGAAGGTTCTAACCGACTCAGCGAATAATCGATACTGCTCATCAAGATAAGCATGGATAGGGAAAAAGCTATTCTTAGGTGTTTTTACATATGGTAATAGCCCTAACATACGCTGTGATAATTTACCTTCTACATCAGATTTAGTTTTGACAGTATCGTCTAATGAATCAAACACAAAGCTCATCACGACAGCAAAACCAAAGCTAACTATAAATGACATTATAATAATCAATACTTTGCTTGGTTTACTAGGCTCTCTAGGTGCATAAGCTAGATCGGTAAAGCGCGCTGCTGCAGAACTAAAATCGCTCGTTACTTCAGTCTCTTTAGAGCGAGATAGAAACGTGTTAAATATATTGCGGTTAGTTTCTACTTCACGTTTCAATTGATTATATTGAGTTTCTTTGCGTGTAATGTCTTGATACTCGGCACGAATTTTAACTAAATCACGTTCAAGCGCACTAACAGTACGTGTTATACGATTTAGTTCCTTTTCAATACCTGTAATTAAACCTTTTATTTGCTTATTCAAGTTAGCTTTTACAGTTGCAAGCTCAGCCTTTGCAGAAATTATTTTGGGATGTTTTGATCCATAAACCTCACCTAAATCACTTAACTTACGTTCAACCAAAATAACTTCACGCTTAACGTCTTGTATTACTTGGTGTGATGTAATTTCAGGCATACTACCTAATAGGTCTATATTATCATTACCATACTCTTTAATAACTCGGTTGATGCTTTGAAGGTTGTTTTGTTCATTGCGGGCGACTATCAACTGTTGTGATATTTGTTCAAGCTCTTGTGTAGCTAAACCTGCAATGCCTTCTATATCAACTAGCTTTTGTTGCTCTCTGTACGACTGTAAACGCGCCTCAGACCCATCTAACTGGATACGCAGCTGTGATAAACGAGTATTTAACCAAGTCGATGCCTGTTGAGTTATACCCATTTTTGCACGCATTTGGTTATCTATATAAACTTCACCTACTGTATTTGCTACTAATGCAGCCAATTTTGGATCGCTAGACTCAAAGCTTACATTTACTAATTGCGTACTACGAATAGGTGATATAACTAATCTTGATTTGAAAATAGCTAGCAAACCTAACATTTCTCTATCATTCTTCTCTTGCGGTGTAAGTATTGGTAAATCTTTTTTATTTAAGAAAGGGAAAACCTCCTTAACTAATGTTTTAAACTCACCTAAAACTGAAGGTTTATTGATAAAGTCTTCATGAGACTTAAGATCAAGCTTGGTAATAACTTCACGAGCAATACTGTCCGACTTCATCACTTCAAATTGGGTTAAGTAATACTCTTTTTTATTTGAATCTAAACCATAAATTTCCTGAAAACTTACTGCCTTAGCTTGTTCAGCTTCAATAAGTAAGGTAGCAGTTGCAATGTACTTAGGTACTAACGTAAGGGCAACCATTATAGTTAATAAAGTAACTACGGTAGCAAAACTTAGAATACGCCATTTGGCACGTTTAATTATATTAAAGTAAGATCCCAAATCAATAACTTCCTCGTTATTATTTAGGTTTTCATTTGTTTGGTTCATTAATTATTGCCTTGTAAATTGCTTAAAACAAGCGTTGTTCAATTTTAATGGTATCGCCCGCTGCAATTTGGCTATTTAAACTGCCTTTGAGTTGCTGCTGTTTGGTTTGCTCTTTAAATATATATATCTTATCAACTGAAGCTCGCTCAGTTAAACCACCAGCAAGTGCTATAGCTTGGTTAACTGTCATTGCAGGCTGGTAAGAGTAAGCGCCTGGGTGCTTAACTTCACCATGAATATAAAAAGGTCGATATTCAACAACCTGAACATATACATTTGGGTTTATCAAATAACCAGGCTTCAAACCTTGTGTTATAACCTGTTCAACCTCAGATGTATTAAGCCCGGCAAGTTTAACCTTACCTAGAAATGGGTAATTAACTTCCCCACTATTACCTAAAAGTGCAGTGACTTCTAAATCAGGTTGGCCAAAAACTTTTATTTCAACCTTATCACCTGCACCCAACACGTAGCTTTGCGCAGATTGCGCAAAACAAAAACTGCTTAATAGAAGCAGCACTAAACCAAAAATAAACTTCATTAACTAGCCTTTAAAGCAAATGTAAAATTAACGCCTACAATAACACGATCAAACTTAATGGTAGTTTGAGTTGAATCTTTATCAATAAAATCTACATAAGTAGAAACCATACCAAACTTACTTACAACGTAATTTAAACCTAAGCGTGCATTTTTAGTTTTATCTTGACGACCAATATTACCCGTATATTGCTCATCTACATAATTAATCGCAGCAAGTGATGTTAAATAATCACTCCAACCATGGGTCCAATTAACACCATAGCTACTTTCTTCAATATAATCACCTTGTACTAGGGGATCTTTTGCAGATCGACTAGTAGCGACCTGAATTGTTGAGTAACTAAGTGGCTGCCAGTTAACGGTAGCATCCCAACTTAAACCACTAAAATTCTCACGTTGAGATGAGGTGAAATCTTTATTTTGGTAACCCAATTTAAATGTTCCCGATGTAAGAGCAGTTGCCTCCCACTCAACTCCAAGTAACACTTTAACATCGTCAGAGTCACGAGATATACCACTGGCGGCTAAAAAATCGTAACGATAGTTTTCTTGCTTAACTTCTAAAAAAGTACGCATCGCCGCTTGAGTGTTATAATAACCAGTAATACCAATCAACGATTTATTCAAGTCACGAAACTGTGATACGGCTCTAAAGTTTTGGTACTCTTTACTATAAAAACCTGCATTTAAAGCAACCTGGGCTTTTGAGGTTAATGCGCCATACTCATATAGTGCGGTAAAATTTTGTTGTTTATACTTAACTAGCTCGTCTATCGCATCGCCTAAACCTTCAGTCAAACCACTACCTCGTGGTTCGTAAAGCCAATCGGCCTTACCTTTAACATCTAGACGATGTTGGCTAGTAAATTCTTTATGTACACCGGCACCAATATTTATTTCGGTAAAGTTATCTACAGAATCTTTGTTGTGCAGTGAACTACTCGTCCCTAAATCAAGATTATAGCTATCTGGTCCATTTTCTATGACTGCTTTTATATTAGGAGTAATAGTCCATATTAAACGCGATTCTTCGTTTTCAGGTGTACTAAAAAAATTATCATTACTACTCAAACCAGTTTGTAATGTTGGCGTTATTTCTGCGCCATCTTTTGTCATAAAACTGCCCGGTTGTAAACTGGCATTGGCTGGTGCTGCAATCCCCACGCTCAAAACAGCCAAAATAGGGGCAAGTGTTTTAGTAAGCATTTGCATTCTTAAATCCTTTAAAAATTGTCATAAAAATAATTTTTATATCAAACCACAGCGACCAGTGCTTAATATAATGTAAGTCAAATTCTATTCGTTTTTCCATCTTATCTAAAGTGTCTGTTTCTCCGCGCCAACCATTTATTTGAGCCCAACCTGTTATGCCAGGTTTAGCTTTATGCCTAAGCATATAGAACTCCACTTTTTTACGATACTCTTCATTGTGTGCTACTGCATGTGGTCGTGGCCCTACTATTGACATATCGCCTTTTAACACGTTTATAAATTGCGGTAATTCATCAAGGCTAGTACCACGTAAAAACGCTCCAAGTTTGGTAATACGGACATCATTTTTTTTCGCCTGAGTAACCACATCACTATTTTCAGTTACTGTCATAGAGCGAAACTTCCAGACTTTAATTTTCTTCCCATCTAGGCCATATCTATCTTGTTTAAAAATCACAGGGCCTTTTGAGGTAAATTTAATAGCAAATGCTATAGCAACAAGAACTGGGGAAATTAACATTAAAATAATAGAGGCTACAACTATATCTTCCGTGCGTTTTATAAACTCACGGGCACCTATAAAGGGCGATTCAAAAACACTTAATGTATCTACCTCACCAACGTGTTCAATACGAGCATGAATCAAATTAGAAAGTAAAAAATCAGGTATAATATGTACATCTACAGTGGTATCGCCGAGCTGCAATAGCAGATCAGCAATACGTTTATCCGCTTTCATAGGGAGAGCAATATACAATACATCTATACTCCCCTTCCTCGCTGCACATATAGCATTTTGAATTGTGCCAGCAATATCATAAGAAGCTACATTATTAAATAACCGCTCTGGCTTTCTGTCATCATAAAAACCTAAAAACTTGAAACCAAGCTCATCATTTTTCATAATTTCATCATATAAATATACCGCAGACTCAGTTGCACCAACAACTGCGACGTTACGTAAATTCAAGCCTAGCTTTCGTCTATTACGCTTATAGAGATGCACGACTAAACGCCATGAATATAAAAATATAATACTAAACAAAAGCCACAAACCTAGCCCTAAACGCGAGAGCGTATCACTAAATTTAAATATAAAAGATATGATAAATAAAAAAGTGAATGCCACAAATAGAGAGGACCAAGCACACAGCACCATTGTTCTAAACTTACCAGCACGCCAAGATCGGTATGTAGAAAAAATTTCAGCGCTATATAAAAAGCTTAAGGCTACGCTTAATACTGCGACCATATAAATAGGTGTCAAATTAAAACCATAAAATAAAGCAGAACATTGGAATGCCAAGAAAAGGGCAAACATGTCAAATAATCGGTAAAAATTGGCATCAGAGGAGCTATTAGGCTTGAAAGTCCTTGTAGATGTCATACTATTTTTTCCCTGTAGATAGCGAGTAAATTAGCTTTTAATATTTTGCTGTATGATATATCACCAAGAGTGACTAAACAATACTATGTTATTAGTTTCCACAAAATAAAAATGTCGTCAATTTTGAAAAGGAAAATATCCTTACTTGAAACTGTCTTTGTAACTAAATCATCAGTTGAACAAACCTTTAAACCAGGACCAAATCCCCAGTGAATAACCCTCAAATATATCAATGCCAAGAGCAGACTTAAACAGATAGGCTATTAACAGTAATAAAAGAATTATAAATAAAGTAAATAATGCGACCATGAAAGCCTGTAACAAAGTAGAAACTCGTTGTTCTTTCACACTTAATTCACGCCTATTTCTACCTGTTAAAAATACAACATAGTAACGGTACCTGAAAAAACTAAGTACAAACCGAAAATCTATTTTATGTTTTCCCCATTGCCTTGCACCTATTGCGACCTTCAAGTGCATCAGCTGCTCATCTGTGAACGTTTTTTGTACCTTTTCAGGCATTCGCTGTAGAAAGCTATTTACAGCTGGATCATTTTTTATATTCAAACTAAAACTCGCTATACAAAATAGTAAATTCACTTGTGTAACTATGATTATAATCGGCTTAAAAGCTTAAAGTCCGTCGCTTTACTTTTGTTCATAAACCACTTAGCTTACAAAGCGTCGATTAAAATTAATATGCCAAACTCTGAAAGCACATTTATTGGTAATCTAACGTTAAGCGAGTAGTAAGTGTAAAATAATCTCGACTTTTTATTGAAATCATATAACATTTTATTTTATTTTATTTTATAATGATTTATCAAATAATTCTTTTTCGTTAATGAACCTTTAGTTTTTAAGTTATTTTCCAATGAAGACTTTTTATAATCAGCTAAAGATTTAATATACTTAGCCGGAACACCGGCATAAACGCCATCAGAGTCTAAGTCTTTTGTTATTATCGAACCAGCCCCAACTACCACATTAGATCCTATAGTTACGCCGGGCATAATTATACAATGACTTCCAATAAAAACATTATCACCTATGTTTATAGGCTTAATTACGTCTATTTCAGGAAAGTCTCGTCTGAAAACCCAAACACCTCCATCGTGATTAACAAAGTGACTTGAAGTGATACTCACGTTGTCACCTATTTTTATTAAGTAAGGTTCCGAACCAAAACTAATCTCGCCTATAAAACGGCAATTATTTCCTACTTTACCTCCGAGTTTTCTCAAAAGTGAAATTCGTCCAAAAAATATAATGTGTAACTTGCTTGTTATTTTTCTGTATAAATGTAGTAGCTTAATCATTTGTTTACTATCTCATAAAAGTTATTTTTAAATAATATTTAAATTTACAATTGCGATAACCTATTTCCATAAAGTCACTCTAAGTGCATCAAGTTTTCTTTTTTAAAACACCATTAAACAAGAAAAGTAAAGTTGAGTTTTTTACTAAAAACCAGTGATGTATCGAGAATGAAATTAGGAACGTTAATAATATTATTAATACATACTCTAAAAATAACGGAAAGTGAAAGTCATCGAAAAAGAAAAAATAAATAATAACTATCAATGGTTGGTGTAGTAAATATATTGTGTAACTGGAATCAGAAAACTTACGCGTTAATTTTGAACCATTAACACCTAAATTGTAAGTTATTGCTATTAAAGTTAAAACTAGAAAACCACTAGATAATTTAGTTATACCCTTAATGTAATCTGATTTCAAAAAAGAAAAATAGTCAAAGTTAATTAAGAGGTAAATTACAAAGTAAATTAAAGCCGAATAAAAAGCTGTTTTATAGTTCAGTATACTAATGAATACATCTCTATTTTTGTAACACACACACCCAAATAAAAAATAAAAATAATAGTAAAACAATGAATCAAATGTAAAAAAAACAAAATTATCTAAAAGCATTATTTTTGAAAAAGCAAGAGAACAAAGACTTAAAAATGGAATCAAAAAATAGAAACAAATTAATATTTTCTTTTTACTTAATTCATTTGTTTTTAAGATAAAAGAACATATAGGATACGTCAAAATAAAATATGCCATTAAATTACCAAGAAACCACAGATGGCCCAACCATTGTCCATCCGTAAAGTAAATTAGTTCCCCCCAGTTATAAACTCGTTGGTCACTGAAGTAATTCATTATTGGGTTTATTAAGAGCCCACAAAAAATCAAAGGAGGCATTATTCTTAACAGCCTCTCATTCAGGAAATTGGTACTTTTTTTAGTGAAAACCAGAAAGTAAAAAAACCCTGAAATGATGTAAAACGCTTCCATTCTGAATGCATGAATAAAATCGGATATGTAATTGAAGACCACCGAACTCTCGGTTGAGGATACCCTCCATACATAGCCATCGTTGTATATTAATGCCGTATGGTAAAACAAGCCGAGTATCATAAATACGGCCCTACAAAAATCAATTCCGTGTAGCCTATGTATACTTTTCTCTTTTTCTGGGAATACTGAAGTATTCATATAAATAACATCCTTGATATAAAACCTTAGAAACAAAGATTAAATCCCTTAAAAACTGAAGTTTCAGCATACATTAAACTTTTGAAGAACTGAGATTCAACCGATTGCGCCTATTAATTATTGTCAAACCAATACTGTGTATAAAAACGGGCAATTACCTAAAACAAATACAAAATCTATTGCTAATTGCATTTAATAACAATAAAACATCAATTAGTGCTATTAAGTATTGTTAGAAAATAATTATCAAGCCTACAATGTGAAAGTTCTTATACTTACATTTAAATTGGACGACACGCTCAAAAATAGAAATAGAGGATAGCACATGTAACCTCATGTTTAAATTAAAAATAAAGTATTATTCACCACAATTACATTAAATACATACTTAAAAATTATCAATATTTTAATATCTGATAAATCATCGTGTTAAAACAAGAACTGTTAATTAAACGTTCATAATAATAATTATACCATTGTCTTTATTCGCATTTCCGATATAATTAAAACTCATAGTGAAAAGGGCAAACTTGGTGAAAATCAAGGACGCAAAGCTTCCGGCCTAATATGAGTGTTTAATTAATCACTCATGATGGTAGCGGGGTTACCGCGAAGATAAGACCTAACAGTTTCGCTGTTAGTTATTACCTTGGTTTACCTATTCATTCTTTAAATTTAACCGAATAGTTTCAAATTAAACAAGGTAATAAAAATGAAAAAATTTATTCTCATTAATTCCGTATTTCTTTTAACAAGCTTCGTTTCACAGGCCCAAACTGCTTATATTAGTACAGTAGGAAGCGGCAATGGCTATTCTGAAACCTCCCCAGCATCAATCAACCAGTTAAATAATTTATTAGCCGATCCACTTATTGATAAAGTTGAATTGCAGCCAGGTCTATATAAACAAACTGATGCACTTTATTTAAGTAACGGTGATCACCCTGTTGAAGTGGTAGGTTCACAAAGAGCTACATTCACGAGTAATTTCAACTATTACTCAGGCAGTAACTCCGGAATTGTAATAGCTAGAAGCAATATCACATTTAAAAATATATCATTTCTAAACACTCGCCACTGTTTCAGAATTAAAAGCAACAATGTTAATAATATTACTCTAGAAGATATAACAGCAAACAATACTATGAGCTGCGTAGAAATTGATTACAATGCAACTAAGGTAATATCAGATATTTCAATTAATAATTTAACAAGCTTAGGTTATTACAAAGCTGGCATACGGATCAATGGAACAAACACGAGTAACATCAGCATTACCAACTCTGTATTTGATGGTCTGACATCATCTCGAGACTTAGAAAGATCGTGTTATATTTCTGGTATAAGTATAGCAGGCTTAGCAAAAGATATTCTAATTGATAAAGTTTCAATAGCTAATAATATTGGTGGTATTGAAAACTGTGGTAGCTATCAACAAGGTGACGGTATAATGATTAATACTGGTACTAGCAACATAGTAATAAAAAATACTGTTATATCAAATAGCAAAGATGCAGATTTAGATATAAAAGGTGAGAATGTTACATTAGAAAATATCACTTCTACATCAGGTAAAGAAGCAAGGTACAATTTCAAGCTATGGAATAATAATTTTACCTGCACTGACTGTTATATAAGCTCTGCTAATAGTTCAGCTATACAAGCAATTAACGCGCAAGTGACATTCGTTAACTCTACTTTTAAAATTAATGAAGATACTCATTTATGTGACATAAGAAATTATGACATTGATGACGCAACGGTTGATTTTAAAAGCTCAAAATTTTCATATTATGGAGATCTTACATTCCAGCCTCATCAATTATCTGAGTGTGAATGAATTTAGTTTATAAACTCTTTATGTTAACTAGTATTTTTCTATCAATAATATTAGCTAAATAAAGAGTTATATATATAAAGCTATAGCTAAAAAGACCTATAAAAATTAGTATATATAAATTCTCAACATTCATATTAATCTGAATATATATTACGAATAAACACATCCCTACAGCAGAAATTAAACACCCTGTTATTACTTTCAAAACGGAGCCAATTTTAATATCTAAAATTTTGCAAAGCGCATAATTAAACTTAGGTATTATAAATAACAATGAAAGGTACATTCCAATTAAAGGCGAGTACTTACCTGTTAAATCAGAAAGGAAAACGACCGAAAGTAAGATAAGCATGGTAGAAGCTATATTTACAAATAGTGTTTCATATGTTGTCTTAAATAAAACTTGTAATGGGGGTAAGTACAAATATAAAGACGTGATACATTGATACACTGCCAACCCGATTATAATTTCATAAGCTCCGAGCCAATCAATACCAAAGAACTCTAATATTAAAGGCTTTGCCACTACAGCTAGGCCTATGTAACAAGGAACTAAGACTGTTGTCGAATATAAAAAAGCCGTATTAAAAGTGTTTAGCAAAGCACTAGACTCACTTTTTACTGAATGAAACTTGCCTGTTGCCCATGTAATAAAGCCTATACCTATGAGACTGCGTGGTATATCAACAAACCGAATTGCAAGGGCATAAACACCTGATATCTGTGGACCTATAAATGCACCCAAAAAGATAATTAGACCATGATTCTTTGCATTTTGCTCTACAATCGCTACACCAGATGGAATTCCTTCTTTTATCAAATTAGTAAATAATGAAAAACTGAAGTGACTATCACTTTTAAATAAATCTTTATGAGAAAAAAACATAACTAATAAAGCAATAAATGCAGCAACGAAGCTTTGTAATATTATTGCGAGTTCAACATGGCCTGCATACGCTGATAATAACCCAACGCCAACTCCTGCAGCTTTACCCCAAAAAGCCCTTAAAGCAAGCTGTTTATATTTTTGTTTAATGATTAAATCAGCAATATATACCCTAGAAATAGATGAAATTGGAATGTAACTGACTGAAAGTAAAATAAGAATCCACCAACCAGAACCGTATATTATATATAAAACAACATAGAGTAATGTAGATATTAATAGAGATAACAGCAACCAACCAATTGCGCTAGTTTTAAATGTGTTATCTATATTTTCATTTGCGGCGATTAACGGGTACTGCTGCAAATTTTCTATTATTGTTGATATAAATAAAGATGACGAAAGTATAATAATTGACATACCAAAACCAGTAGGCCCTAATAAATTTGCATACCAAAAAGTTGCAACTAAAGAAAAAAGAGTTACTCCTACCTTCTCAAAAAAAACCCACAGTAAACCTTTCAATTGTTATCCTTAAGAATAGGGAAAATAAATAATATTAATAAGCTTTAGTTAATATAAACAACAACTAAATTTATCAATATACGTAAAACAAAAATAAATACTTTCCACCAAACTAATTTGTCAAATTTATGTGCAGAAGACATATATTATAACACTTAATCCAATTTGATTATTTAATAGAGTAACAATCAAGATTAAATGTCTAACAAACACCATATCAACACTAAAGTAACTTTTTACGAACTAACTAGTACATAGCTTTTTCGATGTGCCTCGTTTCGCCAAATAAAAAGCCGTTGTGAAAATAAACGAATATAAATGTACCCCTTCCACCGCCCACAAAGGCATAGTTGAATTGGACATAATAAAAAAGCCCACTAAAAAACTTATTGATACAGCTTTTAACTTTTTATCTTCAATCTTCACAATTAATAAAAAAGTACTGCTAAGCATAATTAACAAAGCAATTAAACCAATAATCCCAAGGTCAAATAGCGCTGCAATATACGTATTATGTGCGTACACCTCAAAATAGCCAGTCCACGCTTCTGGTCCAGCTCCTAAAAATATTCCCAAAAAGGAGAAATACGAAAACTCAGTAAGGTACATATTCCATAGGTATAAACGGCTAGACAATAACCTGCGCTCTTCAACATTAAACAATGAATAATCAATTGACATTAGCTCATTTAAATTAGAAAGTGCGCCACCAAGCTCACCAAAACGTTCAACTACATCACCACCAAATAATACGCTAACAGCCAATGCCGAAATCAAACCTGAACTAAATACAAGTAGTTTAGTATCTTTCTTTGCACCCATATAAAAATAGGCAAAATATGCCCCCATCAATGGAATTAACGACGAGAGTAATAATGTTCGATAATTAGCAAATATTAAACCTATGAAAAACAAAAGTGGAATTATGGGTCTTATATTCTTTTTTAGCATCAATAGAGATGAAATAAGTAGTCCATTATACAGCAGTATAGAAAAAGCACTTTCATGGGCATAGCCGCCAATGTAACTAATCGAGTTAGACGTAGAATTTAATGCCTCTGTATCTTTCCCCGCTCCAAGTAAAATAGAAGCTAATTGACAGACTAAAAGGCCCATAAATAAATAATAAAAAGGCTTTAATGTATTAACTAACCCGTGGTTATAAAATAACTGAATTAATGCTATTGAGGTAACAATTAATAATAGCCATTTCATAATAACAACCACCCCTCCCATAAATTCACCTGAATATAGTGCGGATAAAATAATAGAAAAAATAATCAAATAAAATGGCATTATAGATTTGAATTTTAAGTATTTTTTATCCATAAAAATAAATACTAAAAATATAGTACATAAAGATGCTAGAGACGTTAACGATTGCCCTGCAAATATTGGTTTAAATGAGATTTCATGATTAACTGAAAATATAATTCGCACTACAAAGAGTGTAAAAAAGCCAAGGAAAAGCTTAGATTGTTTGATATAAGGTAATTTTTTAAGCGAATAATAATAAGCAATTATTATTATTAATGACGAAACATAGGCCATTAAGTTGTCACCTTTATTATTGATTTTTCATAGTTAATAGCTATCTTATCCCAATCGTAATTTCCTAATATTCTTTTGTCTACTTGTTTACCACCTTGTTGTAGCATTACAAGGAGGTTGTTAATATCCCCTAATTTAAAATAGCAGTCATCTGGGAAGCCTAAATCTTTATTCTGAACAATATCACTCATAACAACAGGTGCAGAACAAGAAACAGCCTCAAGTGCTGATATTGGGAGACCTTCCGAATAAGAGGGTAAAATAAAAGACTTACTATTGCTGTAAAGCCATTTTAATTGAGAACGACTTTTTCTGCCTAAGAAAATTATATTCGGGCCTGCATTTCTTCTTATATTATCGGCGTAACTACTTTTAAAATCGGTATCTCCAGCAATAACCAATTTTTCATCTCCTTTATAGAGGTTGAAAGCATCTACAAGATCATGAAAGCCCTTTTCTGGGACTAACCGACCAACAGCTAAAAAAAATGGGTAGTTTACATCAGGAACATTTACTGATAAATCAGGCAGAGAAAAACCGTTAGCCATAAATTGGTAATTATTTGCTTTTTCCGGATAACGTTTTTTTGAAATATCTAATAGCGTTTTTGATACAAAAAAAACTTTATCTGCATACTTTAAAGCAAATTTTTCGCCACATTTAAATACAAACTTGGCAAGGCGTCCCCACTTTTGGTGTTCATAGTTTTGAGAATGGTGTGTCACCAATACTTTAGGAAATAAAATTTTTGCCAGTGGCAAAAACATTGAACCACCAATACCATGTATGTGGAATACATCAACTCGAGAAAACATGTAACAATGTAAAATTGAGATTAATGTATGAAACGGAGTTTCAAGTGACTGTTGCTTAGGGCTATATAGTGATTTAACTTTCAAAGAGCTCGATATAATAGAACTTTCGACGTACCCTTTTCTTCCATAAACCAATATTTCAAAATTTGCAGACATACGTTTGTATAGTTCTTCACAATGGGTTTCTACACCTCCCATTACTCCTGGAATTCCCCTTAATCCAGCGACACCTATTTTTATTTTATTTTTTTCGCTCATTAAGTGCCTCCTTGATTACTTTTTCAAAACTCGACAAAAAATATTCATGAGAATAACTGTTCTTTAGTGGCTTAATTTTAGTCTTATACTGCTCAATTAAATTCGCGTCATTAAACAGCTCTATCCCTGCTACAGTTTCTGTAACATTGTTTACAGGAATCAAGATCCCATATTTAGCTTTTTGTAATTTATCAACACCTAAGGATACACGACTATCAAGTAGCTCCGACGGGCCCGATTGGCAATCACTTGAAACAACAAACTTACCAAGGACTAATGCTTCTGCTAATACATTTGGGAAACCCTCTGCTAATGATACCGAGATCAAACCAGCTGAATTAGCTATATAAGGATATGGGTTTTCAATAAATCCCTTAAACACAACTTGATCCTGTAACTCTAATTTCAAAACTAGGGCTTCTAAATTAGCTCTTTCTGGGCCATCACCAAGTAGAACTAATTTTTTTGTAGATTCAGCTTTTGCTAGTGATTTAATTAGCAGTGTGTGATTTTTGTTTTTATAAAATCGACCAACACATACAATAAAAGAATTTTTTTCAAATTCAACTTTATATTCTTGAGCTTTTAATTCCAACTCATCAAAGCTATATGAATTACATATAACGTCAATTCGTTTATGTTTTAAATCAAAAAAGTTACTTAGGTCTTCCTTCACCCCTTTAGAAACAGCTATTAAGGAAGATGCTCTTTCATAGAAGAAACGTGTAAATGATTTTTTAAATATGCTTTTTAAGCCATTACCAAAATGAGAGGATGTATTCACCCTTTCACTTATGATAACCGGGTATATTCTTCTAAAGCCCGCAAAAACCGAAGAAACATTAGAACGAGTTAGAAATGATACAACTAACACAGGTTGTAATACCTCTAATTCCTTTCTCAAACCAAACATACTTTTTAATAAAGAACCGTTGTAGTCAAGCTCAATATGCTCTACAGAGTCAATGATTGGGTTTTTAATCTCTTCTTTATCAAGAGTTACAACGACTATTTTATAATCTATTTGTGCGTTGCTAAGCATATTAATAAGACGGGAGAATACTCTCTCAGCTCCTCCGCCACCTAAGCTATTAATGACAAAGCAAACAACTTTTTCATTTCTCATCGATTATAATCTCTATACCAATCAACAAATTGCTGCATTCCTAACTCGATACTCGTATTTGGTTTAAAGCCTACTGCGTTTTGTAGGCTATCAATATCTGCAAACGTTGCTGGCACATCACCAGCCTGCATAGGCATATAATTTTTTTCAGCAATTTTACCTGCTGCTTTTTCGATTGATTCAATAAAGGTCATCAATGCTATGGGTTCATTGTTACCTATATTGAAGACTTTATAGGGAGCTTTGCTTGATTCTGGTGATGTATTGGTATTTGTAGCATCACGTACAGGTACTACATCCTGAATTCGGATAATCCCTTCAACAATATCATCTATATAGGTAAAGTCTCGCTTCATTTTTCCGTTATTAAATACTTTAATTTCACGGTCGTTTAGTATGGCATCGGTAAATAAGTAAGGAGCCATATCGGGGCGACCCCACGGGCCATATACGGTAAAGAAACGTAAGCCCGTGGTTGGTAAATCATATAAATGGCTGTAGCTATGCGCCATAAGTTCGTTTGATTTTTTAGTTGCTGCATAAAGCGATACAGGGTGATCGACTGCATCATCTGTTGAAAATGGCATTTTTTCGTTCATACCGTAAACAGAGCTCGATGAAGCGTAAACTAAATGCTGTACTTTATTATGACGACACCCTTCTAAAATAGTTGCCGTGCCCACTATATTTGAATCTATATACGCCATTGGATTTTCGATTGAGTAGCGCACGCCAGCTTGCGCCGCTAGGTGTATTACACGATCAAATTTTTCATCTGCAAATAACTTAGCAATCCCTCCTCTATCGGCTAAATCCATTTTAACAAAACTAAATGACTTATGGTGTTTTATACGCTCAAGTCTTGCTAGTTTTAAAGCCGGATCGTAATAATCATTTAAGTTATCCAGTCCTATAACTTCATGGCCTTCGTTACATAGACGTTCTGCCACAAAATTACCAATAAAACCTGCTGCACCCGTTACTAAAAATTTCATTTTATGCCTCTTTAGTCGATAAACCACGGCCAATGCTGTAATACTTTATTTCTTTTGCACTCATTCGCTCTGGCTCATATAAATTTCGACCATCGAAGATAATAGACTCACTTAATTGTTCTTTTATTAAATTGAAATCAGGAGCTCTAAAATTTTGCCATTCAGTACATATAATAAGGGCATCGGCTTTATTAAGTGCGGATTCTTTAGTCCCCATTAAATTTAGATCGGCGCGTGAACCATAAATACGCTGAGTTTCTTCCATTGCTTCAGGGTCGTATGCTTGTACCTTTGCACCAGCATTCCAAAGCTGCTCCATTAATACACGACTCGGTGCTTCTCGCATGTCGTCGGTATTTGGTTTAAAGCTTAATCCCCATAATGCGAAAGTTTTTCCTTTTATTGCACCTGGGTTATTAGCTAAATCAAAATGTTTGCTGATGTACTCAAATAACTTATTTTTTTGTGCATAATTAACCGCTTCGACTGCTTTGAGTATTTTAGACTCATAACCAATATTATCAGTAGTGCGCACGAGAGCTTGTACATCTTTTGGAAAACACGAACCGCCATAACCACAGCCTGGGTATATAAACTGATACCCAATACGCGGGTCTGAACCTATACCGTGACGAACATGTTCTATATCGGCCCCAACCATTTCTGCAATGTTCGCCATTTCGTTCATAAAACTTATTTTGGTCGCCAACATGCAATTTGCTGCATATTTAGTTAACTCAGCACTTTTTATATCCATAACAATTATTTTTTCGTGGTTACGGTTAAATGGTGCGTATAATTCTCGCATTTGTTCTTCGGCTGTCTTTGAGTCAGTACCTATAATTATACGATCTGGGCGTTTACAATCGTTTACTGCCGCGCCCTCTTTCAAAAACTCTGGGTTTGATACAACAGAAAACTCTAAGTTACTTTTACGTTCGTTAAGCACGCTTTGTATTTTAGCTTTTACTTTATCTGCAGTCCCTACTGGGACCGTTGACTTATCAATAATTACTTTTGGTGTTGTCATATAAGTAGCTACTGTTTCCGCTACTTTTAGTACATATTTTAAATCAGCCGAGCCGTCTTCATCTGGCGGAGTACCTACAGCTATAAACTGTAGTTCACCAAATTCAACACCGAATTGAGCATCAGTAGTAAATATTAATCGCCCTTCGGCATAATTTTTTTCAACCAGCGGTGTTAAACCTGGTTCGTATATTGGAATAATACCGTTTTTAAGATTATTAATACGTGTTTCATCAATATCTACACAACATACATCGTGCCCTGCATCTGCAAGCACACTGGCCTGCACTAAGCCTACGTAGCCTATGCCATAAAAGGTAACTTTCATTTTAAATCCTTGAAGTATGTTAAGTGTTCTATATGATTAATTTTTTGATTTCTTTAGTAAACTCTTCGCCCATCTCACTTGATTGCATTGCATATTCGACATTGGCAAGCATGTAACCCAATTTTGAACCGCAGTCGTGAGACTTACCTTTTAGATGGTATGCTTCTAGCGTTTCTAGGTGGCGTAATTGCAATAACGCATCGGTAAGTTGTATTTCGCCACCTGCGCCTGCTGGTGTGTATTCAAGCAAATCCCAAATGGCACTCGATACTACATAACGCCCTGTTATAGCTAAATTACTAGGAGATTCTTCGTTACTCGGCTTTTCTACCATATTTTTAATTGCTGCGTTTTCGCCTGGTTCTATGTTTTTACCCGCCAAATCAACCACACCATATTGGTGAACTTGTTCTCGTGGTACAGACTCTACCATTACTTGGTTGTGGCCCGTTTTATCGAAACGGTCGATCATTTGGCTTAAATTATCGGTTTTTGAATTTGATTTATATTTATCGATAATTACGTCGGGTAGCATTACTGCAAACGGATTATTGCCTACTATTGGTCGTGCAGCCAAGACTGCATGGCCCAAACCAAGTGGCGCTGATTGGCGAACAGAAATAACAGTTACGTCTTTTGGAACTATTGAACGAACCTCTTCTAGTAGGCTACGTTTTACGCGAGCCTCTAAAGTTGCTTCTAATTCAAAGCTTGTATCAAAGTGGTTCTCAATTGAGTTTTTTGAAGCATGTGTAACAAGGACTATTTCTTTTATTCCAGCAGCCACAGCTTCATTAACTACATATTGAATTAAAGGCTTATCTACCAAAGGAAGCATTTCTTTCGGAATGGCTTTTGTTGCGGGCAGCATGCGGGTACCAAGGCCCGCTACAGGCAATACTGCTTTTAAAACTCTCACTTTAATTCCTTTCATTATTTTCTGGTAAACAAAGAAAAAGGACTGTTTAAATTTAAACTCCTTTTTACGCGTTTCACAAACCATGTGAGCCTATTATTATACACATCACAATAATTGACTCAATAATAAAAGAGTACTTTTTGACTGTTTTACTGTTAATTATTTGTTTCATTGAATTGTAATTCAAGTCTTTGTTACGAGCTACCTTTTCAAAGCTAATAATACTATACTTATGGCGTTTACTTCTTGGGGAAAACTGACTTAAAGGAACATCTGTGCGCTTAATACTTTGCACTTTATTAATTGTGTCGTTTTTTGTATGCGCGCAAGATATGCTTCTATATTTGCGTAATAGCGATATTATTACGCGCGCACAAAACCAATATGGTGATGAAGGTCATGAACGCATTAAAAGCTGGTTAAACTTTATAGATGAGTCGGCTGATAAAAGTGAATGGCAGAAAATTCATTTAGTTAATGACTTTTTTAATGAGCACATTAAATACAAAACCGATGACGAACTTTGGGATCAAAAAGACTATTGGGCTACTCCGCTTGAAAGTTTAGGTGTTGGGATGGGCGACTGCGAAGACTATGTCATTGCTAAATATTTCACTTTAATAGCACTTGGCGTACCTGAAGATAAAGTTCGTTTAATGTATGTTCGCCAAAAAACGGTTAACCAACCGCACATGGTACTCATATATATTGAAACTCCCAACCAAATACCCTTTGTTTTAGGTAATTTTAATACTAAACTACTCCCTGCCAATAAACGCCGTGATTTGACACCTATATACAGCTTTAATGGTCAAGGTTTATGGCTAGCTAAATCAAAAGGGTTAGGTAATAAAGTAAAAAATAGCCGTGGTGTGTCGGCCTGGAATACGATGCTAGAGCGAATTGAACAAGGTGAGCTTGCGTCCGCCAAAAGTAATTAAAGGAACAGCTAGTTATGTCTCAAGTTTTTAAAAATGGATTAAGCTTAAAAACCCAAGTGTATGGTCTTATTATATTAATTTCTATTACTTCATTCTTTGTACGCGTAATTACCGACGTTGATACTACTCGCGAATATTTACAAACTCAAATGGGGAGCCATGCGCAAGATACTGCAACAAGTTTGGGGCTTTCTATTTCCCCTTATCTTGAAGAAGATAGCATAATGATTGCTCAAACCATGGCAACAGCCATTTTTGACTCTGGTTATTACAAACAAATAAAATTCACTAATGCAGATAACAAAGTTATTTTTGATCTCACAAACCCGAAACGCGTTGAATCTGTACCCAATTGGTTTATAGCTGCTGTAAAACTTAAAGCCCCGACGATGCAATCTGAATTAAATAATGGCTGGATTATGGCTGGTGCACTTGAAGTTACAAGTCATGTAGGACAATCGTATTTAACTCTATGGGAGCATACTAAACGTAGCTTTTATGGTTCTTTTTTGCTACTAATTACATCTCTTGGTATTGCATTTTTAATATTGCGCGCTGTATTTAGGCCTTTAAAAGCGGTAGAAAACCAAGCTCATCTAGTTACGCGCAAACGTTTTACCTTAAACGAAGAGATACCTGTTGCGCGCGAGTTACGAACAGTCACTAAAGCAATCAACAATATGGTGATGAACTTACAATGTACGTTCGACTCACTCACGAAGCAAACGCAAGCACTCACAGAAGAAGTCTATATTGATTCACTAACAGGCTTAGGTAACCGCCGTTCGTTTGAGAACCACTTTAATTCTTTAGTTGACACTATAACTGCTGACACTCCAATTGCAGCAATGATGATTACACTTCCCTCACTTGCCAATATTAATCAAACTTTAAGTTATCAAGATGGTGACGAGTATGTCCATGATGTAAGCGTTACTTTGCAGTCTGTAATTGGTACTTTAACTAATACTAAAATTTTTAGACTTAACGGTAGTACTTTTATTGCATTAGCTCCATTCGATATACAGTTTTTAAATAGAACACGTCTTGATATTAACGATGCATTTAGCCAAAAGGAAAATAGCTTACATGTAAACGGTTTTGCTAATTTAGCATTAATGAATGTTGATAATGGATCGTCTATAGCGAGTGTACTTTCAGAACTTGATACTGGCTGTATTATTGGTGACACTACTGCAACTAAGGTGGATAAAGATACTTTATTTAGTGTTAAACAATGGCGGACTCTCATACAGTCTATTATTGACTCTGGTGAAGTTAGTTTTTCTATACAACCAGTCAAGCGAGCTAACTCAGAAAATAAACAGTGCTATTTTGAGGTATTTGCTCATTTTACGCATGAGGGCGAGAAGGTAAATAATGGTCATTTATTTGCGATGGCTGAAAAACTTAATTTAACAGAAGAATTAGATAAGAAAATAATTCGTAATTTTATAAATATTAAAGAGCAATACCCTGACGATACATTTGCATTAAATATAAGTAAGGCTTCGTTGTATTCAACTGACTTTATTGAATGGTTAACTCTTTACGCACACTCGAAACCAGTTATTAAAACAAATTTAGTTTTTGAGTTACATGAGATTAGCTTACTTTACAGTGTACATGTTGCTTCATTACATATTGATGCAATAAAAGATATTGGCATCAATGTATGCGTTGAGCACTTTGGCACGAGCTTGACTTCGTTTAGATATTTACAAGGTTTGGACATTGCGTACGTAAAAATTGATGGCAGTTATATCCAAGACATCCTCGATAGCACTCAGAGCCAATTTTTCATACAAACAGTTAATAATATTTGTCATGGCTTTGGTATTAAAGTTTTAGCCTGTTTAATTGAAAAACCTGAAACATTAAAGATACTTGAAACCTTAGGTTGTGATGGTTTGCAAGGTAATTTAATCATGCCACCCACTAAAATAATCAAAACTAATGATAATGGTGCAAATAAAGAGTTTACTTTTTGCACCGATGCGCTAAAATTTTGTAATTAGATAATCTCTTAAAGGGACAGAAGATGAAATCACTTTTACTTACTACTTTATTTGTTGGCATATCAGCATTTGCGACATTACCCGCTTATGCACAAGCAGATAATAACGAAATACTACAAACAAACAGCTTAGATGCGTTAATTGATATATTAAATAATGCATCAGCAGACACACCTTCAGATGAACTAAAAAAAGAATTAGCAGACCTTATTGAAGAGCTTTGCAAAAATACTTCACCAATTGATTTATACTCTCCTATAGCTAACAGAACCTGTTCGCCTGAGCAGTTAGATTTAATAATGAATGAAGCTATTGCTGCCATTGGTCTGGACAATCCTTATATTTCTGATTTTCTATCAGCTTTAGTACTTTCAGGTGTAGATAGTGACGCAGTAACACTTGCAGCTATTACTGCTGGAGTTGATGCAACTGTTGCTTCTGAGGCTACCGCTGCTGGTCCAGGCGGAGATCCTACTTCTCCGACTCCAGTCATTTTTACTTTACCAACTTCTACAGTTCCGCCAGGTGCTGGTGGCACTGGTGGTGACGCTGGAATATCAGAAGTAGGTAACTAACTACAATTAAAATAATAAAAACGCAGCCTTTTGGCTGCGTTTTACTTTAGGAAACTGACTTTTTAGCCCTTATTTTTCAGCTCTATACTAAGCTCTTACTTTAGAGAATTCCGTGAATCGTTTTATATTTTTGTTTCTATGCACAATTTTATTTTTATTGCCGTTACCTCTAGGTAGTTACCGTCCTTGGGCAATTTTAGCAATAGGGATATTAATTAGTACTAACTTTTTTATCCATTTAGTTTATAGCAGTATTAATAACCAGCACTCTTTATACCCTCCCTTGTATTCTTGGCCATTATTTGCTGTGCTTGGTACTGTTATTATTGTTTGTACGGTACAGATATTTAGCGTAAGTGCTGATCCATTTCAAACAAAACAGATGCTTATAAAAACAAGTTTTATGATTATGCTTTGCTGGCTATTATTTATTTATTGTAATGATGCTAAGCGTATTAAAAACCTGATTTATGCAATTGTAAGTGCAGGTGTTTTTCAGGCTTTATATGCAACTTATTTAAATTTATCACCCGATATAATTAGCCCGTTATTTGGGTATAAACATACTGAACGCGCTATAGGTACTTTTACTTACTCGAATTTTTTAGCGAATTTTTTAGCTTTATGTTTATGTTTAGGTATTGGTGTTTTAGTTAGCGAACTAAAACGCTCAACTAGTGATTGCAAACAAACATTAAAGCAAACAGTTCGTGCGTGGACTGAAATACTTTTAAGCTCAAAAATAATATTACGTATTTCGTTAATTATTATCATTATTGCGTTAATTTTGACGCGTAGCCGTATGGGGAACTCTGCATTTTTTATTGCATTAATGGTTGTTAGCTTACTTGCGTTTTTTATTTACAGGCAAAAACCTAAAACCTTTAAATTACTTATAGTTAGTTTTTTTATAATCGATTTAATTATTATTGGCGCTATATTTGATGTAGAAAAAGTTAAACAACGTATTAGTGAAACCAGTATTTCATCAGAGACCCGTGATGAAGTTGTACGTGATTCAATACCCCTTATTTTAGATAAGCCATTATTGGGTTCAGGTGGTGGTACATTTTATACTGCGTTTCCGGCGTATCAATCTGAGCCTTACTCGGGTTACTATGATAACGCCCACAACGATTACGTACAATTTGCAGTTGAGCTGGGGTTACCCACTACAGCCGCGCTGGGCTCACTTATACTCTATTGTTTATGGTTATGTATTGCGACTATGCGAAAACGTAAAACAGCTTTATTCCAGGGCGTTGCTTTTGGCTGCGCCATTGCAATTATAGATATGCTGCTGCATTCATTGGTAGATTACTCTTTGCAAGCCGGTGCAAACTCAATGTTGTTTATGACTATTTTATGCTTAGCAATATTAAGTAATAAATTACCTGCATCTAAACGAAATTGAAAAGAGAGTGGTTAAATACAAAACCAAGTAATTCCTTAATGTAGAGTGATTAGAAGCTGCGCTTCTCACGCGAGCAAGCTCTGCGTCTACCGCCAAGGTTCAATTTACGGTTAACTTGTTGGCGTGACAAGCAAAGCCTGTAATAAGTGATTTATGCACTAAGAGGTTAAGAGGCGCTACGCTTTTAGAGGAAGATATAAAACAGAAACTATATCCTGATTGGCATTATGTCTTCTCATTTACTCCTCTTTCGCTTCTCTTTGTGAAAATAGATCTTTAATTTATTCAACAATTGATTAAGAATTACTGTTCTTCTAAATCAAACTCCGTTGTATGGCCATCACCATGTATAAGTTGGTAGCGGGCTAAATTCCCCTGCTCTAGTGTTATTAAACTAATAGCTGAGTCGCTTACTAAGTATTTTTGCCCTTCACCTTTAGTTTGGTGTTTATCTACTTCCATATGCCAGCGTTTAGTAAAAAAGTTTAAAGGACTTTTTGGGCCGTATAGAGTTGAATCTAGTTTATCGAGTATGTTTATTAATTTACGCGGGAACTCGTTTTTAATACCGCTGGCGGTAAGTTGCCAAATTCGATTAGGGTGATCGCCAAAACGCTTTTGCACTGAAAAGCAAAATGAGTAATGTACATCGCCAGATAAAATAAGGGTTTCGTTTGGAGTGTCGGTTCGTCTAAATGTATCGAGTAGCTTTTTGGCTGAGCCTTCGTGCGCCATCCAGTTTTCTACGTCAACCATGAGTGGTTGGCCACATATGTTAAACATGGCTTGAATGGCTTCTATTGATTTAACACCAAACACGGGAGCTGGCGATACAATAATAACTTGGTCGTGGCTTAATAGGCTTTCCTCAAGCTCAGTGAGACGTTCCCAATCAAGTAGACCTGACGGCTCGTTAAAGTTTTGCTCATTTCGCCAGCGGTGCGTACGCGTATCTAGCACCACTACTTTGGGTATTGTCGTTAACTCGTAATGCCAAAAACTAAAATCGTTTAGTGGTTTATCAAATGCTTTAAACTGCCATAAATTATTAGCAGTACGGCTTTGCTTGAAAGGTGTAAGTAGCTCGCCTGTTTTATTTAGTGCATCGTTCCCCATCCCTTGGAAAAGCCAATAACTAATTAAACCGTTATTAATGATCCGTTTACTACTTGGGTTTTCATTTATAGCTTGCTCCCACCCAGCGGTGAGGTTCCAATCATCGGTTACATCGTGATCGTCAAACATCATTAGCGTCGATACATTGGCAAACAATCTCTCTACTTCACTTAAGCCTTTTGCATAATCAATCAGTGCTGTTTTTTCAGCGTCAAAAATAGTTTTTTTTTGCTCGCTTTGACCTAAATATGCTGTGTTTTGTATATCAACGCATTGCCAAGCAGCAGCACTAAAATTTAATAAATAAAGTGCTATATATTCTTCAAAGTGGATGAGGTGGTTATACGCTTTTACACTTGAAAAGTGAGGTTCGTCTTTTTTTAGCCAGTAACCCACACCTAACTTTGAGCGTTTTTGCCAAGGCGTTTTTGGTAAAAACAAATGGCGATTATAAAGTTGCTCATTTATGTCGGCGGGTAGCTCAATGGCAAGTGGTTGCTCTTTATAAATACCTAAGGCTTTAATTAACTGATGAACAGCTAATAACATGGGCCCTGCTACGTCATCGGCATAAACCTGATCACCGCTCAGTAATAACAATTGTGCGCCTTGATTATTATTAGCGCGCTGAGTATTTTGCCAGTGACTTGCAGACACTAAGCTGTCTTTTGCTGGATGATGTGCATTACGGCACGAGCCATGCAAAATATCACTCAGTTCATTAGGAATTACAAATGCAGGCGTTGTTTGATTGCTATAGCACAAAGGCGATAAATCAATTATTGCATCGTCAATGATGAGCTCATAACTTAATAATTTATCTACCGGAAACAGATTTTCTACTGGTTTTATAACAATAAAGTGCAGGTATAAGTGCTGGCCTAAAGCGATAGTTTGTTGTTCGCTATAACACTCTGCATTTAATAAGTTTATTTGGCAGCTAGCCGATTTGGAGGTAGCAAACTGAATGCAGACTCCAGTTTGCTCTGCACGGCGCACCATTGGCCCCATTAGTAAAATAGGAAGGTTTGCCGTGTGAGTAATCATGTATTTAGCCTTTAGCTGCTAATTTAAATAAAGAATAAAAGTTTTCGGTAGTCGCTTTAGCAAGTTCATTAAAGCTAATGCCTTTAAGTTCGCTAATGTAATAAGCGACATCTTCTACGTACGCTGGCTGGTTTGTTTGCCCACGGTACGGCACCGGTGCTAAATAAGGCGAGTCGGTTTCTATTAATAATCTATCTAGCGGTATTTGTTTTACTACTTCTTTTAGCTCTAATGCATTTTTAAAGGTAACAATGCCCGAAATAGAAATATAAAAACCCATGTCTATGGCTTTTTTAGCCATATCCCAGTCTTCAGTAAAGCAATGTAGCACACCACCGCAGTTTTCGGCCTTGTGCTCGCGCATTAAATTAATGGTGTCGGCGCGGGCATCACGAGTATGAATAATTAACGGTTTTTGTAATTCGTTAGCCACTTCAATATGCCCAACAAAGCTTGCTTGCTGCACTGCGTGAGTATCTTTTGAATAGTAGTAATCAAGACCCGTTTCGCCAATAGCAACGACTTTTTCGTGTGAAGCTAGGTCAATTAGTTGCTGTTTATTAAGGGCGTCTTTTTGATCAAGTGGATGTACACCACATGAGGCTGAAACATCGTCGTAATGCTTAATTTTATCAAGCATGCTTGGAAACTGATCAAGCGTTACGCTTACACATAAAAAGTGCTCGATTTGCTTTGCACGCGCTTTATCAAGAACTTGGTCAAGGTTTAAGTCTAATTTATCAAAATCAAGACGATCTAAATGGCAATGAGAATCTACAATCACTATAAGGCCTGTATTATGTTCAGGGTTTAAATTTGTTCGTTTAATTTATTATGTTAGAAATTAAAAGAACCCAATATAGGGCGGCGTTAATCTCAATGAAAAACCGACCCTATAACTACATGGTATATGTTTGATCGCCTGAGTTTAACATAGTCCCAAGTAGCTTTTCGATTTTAGCGTTTAGGTTTGTTTTATCGTCTAAAAAGCTAATACCAATACCTGGAGGGTTAGAGCTTTGTGCCCCTTGTGGCGTGATCCACGACACTTTACCTGTTACTACATCATCTTCTAAGGCATCGGGCAAGGTAACTCTAAGCGCTAATGAATGCCCTGCTTCGTAACGCATATTAGTGCGTACAAATAAGCCACCTTTTTTTAAGTAAGGCATATAACAACGGTATAACTCGTCTAAATCGTCTATGTCTACTAGTAGTTCTTGCATGATTAATCCTTTTAAGAATTTCGCAATGTGTATGCTAATCGTGATACAGCAAGCGGTAAATTAAGGCCAAGTACTTGTGTGTTATTTTGTAAAAACTCGCCTAATGCATTTTGCGCACTTTGATAAGCGTCAAAACTCATACCTTGCAGTAATTGCTGCTTTAGTTGCACGCTTAAAAACAAAGTAAATATACGAACAAGTTCAGGCTGTTTATTTATTATATCGACTAACGCTTTGAAATTATGGCTTTGTTTAAACTCAGTTGCAAACTTATACAGTGTATCAATATTTTTTAGCTGGTCTTGCTGTTGCCAATGCTTTACTTGCAGCGGTTGGTTATAAAAAAGTGCTAGCCAACTATAGTTAGGTATATCTAATGTCTCTAACCATTGCTGAGCAAGTGCTATATTTGTTATTTTTACGTCACTTTTAGCGCATCGACTTAAAATAGTTGCAGGGAGCTGTGCTGGTTGGCTTGTAGTTAATATTAGAAAACGGCTATTAGTTGGCTCTTCAAGTGTTTTTAAAAGTGCATTTGCTGCTGCTGTAGTCATTTTTTCGCAATTTTCGATTATCGCTACTTTATTACCATTTTGCGCTGCTGAGTGGTTCATAAAGTCACTAATGCCGCGTATATCATCTACGCCTATGCTTTGCCCATCAACTTGCGTTAAGCGCTTGTCGGGATGAGTACCCGCAAGAGTAAGTAAACAGCTTTTACAATGCCCGCAAGGTTTTAGCATACTGTTTTGCGCAGCTACCTGCTTAGCTATATTTTGGCATAACAAAGCATTACCAAGCTCATCACTTAACTCAAATTTACCTACGCCAACAGGCCCACAAAATAATTGCGCATGATGAAAACGCTCTGCACGATAACTTTGCGCTAAACGTGCTTGAGTATCATGTAGCCACGGCAATGGCATATTATTTTAGGCCTTCAAAAAATGAATGCAGTACATTGGTTATATCGCGATGTACTTTATCAATACTTTGGTTTGCATCAACCGTTTTAATTGTGTTGTCGTCATTAGCAAGTTCAACATAACGCATACGTGTACGCTGAAAAAACTCAATGGCTTCTTGTTCAATACGGTCAAGCTCACCACGCCCTTTTGCACGTTCAAGGCCTATCACTGGATCAATATCAAGGTAAATAGTTAAATCAGGCTTTAAGCCCTTTAATACCATTGACGAAAGTGAAGCTAATGTATTTGAGCTAATACCACGCCCACCACCTTGATACGCCTGAGACGATAAGTCATGACGATCGGCAAGTACCCATTGGCCTTTATCAAGCGCTGGGGTAATAACATTGTGCATTAATTGCGAACGTGCTGCGTACATAATAAGCAACTCGGTTTCAAAGGCAATTTCTTCTTCGTGCTCTGCTTTTACAAGCGTACGAAGCGATTCAGCAAGCGGTGTGCCGCCAGGTTCGCGGACGTTAATGAAGTCTATTTTTTGTTTGTTTAAAAAGTCTTGGCATAACGAAATAGCGGTTGATTTACCGGCGCCTTCTAGCCCTTCTATTACTATAAATTTTGATTTCATAAAAATTAATTCTTTTTATTTAATATATACGTTTTAACTGCCGCGTTATGCTGCTTTAACGTGGTTGAAAACTGGTGGCTACCATCGCCTTTTGATACAAAGTAAACGTATTCACTTTGTGGCGGATTAACTGCAGCTAAAATAGCGGCTTTTGATGGCATTGCAATCGGTGTTGGCGGTAAACCATTAATACGATACGTATTGTAAGGCGTATAATCGCGTAAATCTTTGCGTTTAATATCGCCATCAAAATCAGCGCCTAATCCGTATATTACGGTTGGATCGGTTTGCAGGCGCATGTTAGTGTTTAATCGATTAACAAACGCTGATGCAATTAACGGACGCTCGCTGGCAAGGCCTGTTTCTTTTTCAATAATTGAAGCCATTATTAGTGCTTCGTATGCTGTTTTGTAAGGGAGATCAGCTGCGCGCTGCTGCCAAGCATCGTCTAACGTTTGCTGCATTTTTTGCGCTGCACGTTTTAATACACTACTTGCAGTATCGTTATTATGATAATGATACGTGTCGGGAAATAACCAGCCCTCTAAGTGCGTATTATTGCCCAGTATTTGTGTACTTAGCTCATCTCTTTTTAAATCGTTTTGTAAATTATCGGCTTTTTTAATAGCACTTAGTACTTCACGTAAGTTTTGCCCTTCAATTATGGTAAAACTAAAGTTGATTTGCTGGCCTTGATTAATTTTTTTTACGTTGTTGATAACGCTATCGGCTGTTAGCTCGTAAAGGCCCGCTTTTAAGTCGGTAAGTGTGGGATCTAATTTGGCAATTACTTGATAACGCCAGCAGCCTTCCACCCAGTTATTAGCTTGCCACTGCTGACATAACTTATTAAAGCCAGTGCCATGCTTAACTTCAAATTGTGTGTTTTGTGCTACCTTTAGCGGGCTATTTATTGTTGCTTGTAATTGCTGGTAACCAATAGCAGTGGTTATAACAGCTAAAAAAAGTACCGATAAAATAACTTTTAACACTCAGCCTCCTTGGCTAATAATCTAGTTAGTAATGCGTGGCTGTCGTCTGTATTAAATACCTGTTGCTCAATACTTTTAACAGGTACTGCTCCCATTAAGCTATTACACACAAATACGGCGTCTGCTTGGGTTAAATCTTCTACTTTCACGCGTTTAAATTCAACAGGCAATTTATCACATAACGATTGTAGATAAACGCCCTTTATTCCGCACTCATCAAGCAATGGCGTAAACACACATTTATTTTTAATCGCAAAAATATTAGCTGCTGAAGCTTCAATTACATTGTTATTGTAATCGAGCACTAACACATCGTCGCAGTTTTGCGTTTGCATCGCTTTTTTAATTAGCACTTGTTCAAGCCGGTTTAATGTTTTAAGGCCTGCTAAATAAGGCTGTGCCGCTAATTTAATCGGGCTTATTTCGAGATTTACACCCTTTTTAACAAGCGCTTTGTAATTACTCGGGTAGTCCAACACACTCAATAAAATAGTGACATTACACTCACTTGGCAGCCCATAACCACGTCCGCCTTCGCCTCGCGTTACAAGTATTTTAAGCACGTTTAGTGGTGCAGCGTTTATATGCAAAGCAATTTGATTTTCAAGGCTATTAAAGTCTAACTCAGGAAAACCCAAACGCTGTGCGCATTCAATCAAACGCGCTTTATGATGAGCCCAATACTGTACTTGCCCATCAACAACCTTAGCGGTTGTAAAAAAGCCATCACCGTAATTTAAGCCCCTGTCACGCGTGCTTAAAGTGCTGTTTTGATCTACTGCTATTATTGTTTGCATTTTGTTTGGCATATAAAAAAAGCCCAGTTAAACAACTGAGCTCTTATAATTTGATTCGTTGTTAAAAAAGATTATACCTTTTTAAATAGCAACGAGCCATTAGTACCACCAAAACCGAACGAGTTACACAGTGCAAAGTCTAACTTTGCATCACGTGCAGTGTGAGCAATATAATCTAAGTCACACCCTTCGTCTGGATTATCAAGGTTGATAGTTGGCGACACTTTTTGATCTGTCAGTGATAAAATCGAAATAATTGATTCAACCGAACCTGCAGCACCTAACAAGTGACCCATCATCGATTTAGACGAGCCTACCATTACATCTTTAGCTGCATTACCAAAAATAGACTTAACAGCGGCAGTTTCTGCTTTATCGCCTGCATTTGTAGATGTACCGTGTGCGTTAATGTAACCAATTTGCTCAGCGTTTACTTGCGCATCGTTTAGTGCGTTTTGCATTGCAAGTGCAGCGCCCGCACCATCTTCTGGTGGTGACGTCATGTGATACGCATCGCCACTCATACCAAAGCCTACTAGCTCAGCATAAATTTTAGCGCCACGAGCTTTAGCATGTTCGTACTCTTCAACTACAACAACACCTGCACCGTCAGAAAGCACAAAGCCATCGCGGTCTTTATCCCAAGGGCGAGAAGCCGCTTGTGGATCGTCGTTACGTGTTGAAAGTGCACGCGCAGCATTAAAGCCACCCATACCAATTGGGGTACACGCTTTTTCTGCACCGCCAGCAACCATTGCATCTGCATCACCGTAGGCAATCATGCGCGCTGCATGGCCAATATTATGCAAACCAGTAGTACAGGCAGTTACAATTGAAATATTTGGACCACGAAGTCCATGCATCATTGATAAATGACCTGAGATCATATTAATAATGGTAGACGGCACATAAAATGGCGATAACTTGCGCGGACCACTATTTAATAGCTTAATGTGGTTTTCTTCAATTAACGTAAGCCCACCAATACCTGAACCTACAGCTACACCAATGCGTGCTGCGTTTTGCTCAGTGATTTCAAGGCCTGAATCTTTAAAGGCTTGAACACCCGCTGCAATGCCGTACTGAATAAACAAGTCCATTTTTTTAGTATCTTTCGCTGACATGTATGCAGTTGCATCAAAGTCATTTATTAAACCAGCGAATTTAGTACCAAATTTTGATGTATCAAAGTGCGTTATTGTTTGAATGCCACTTTTACCATCTAATAAGCCTTGCCAGGTTGATTGAACATCATTACCTAGCGGCGTCAACATTCCTAAGCCAGTTACGACGACTCGACGTTTAGCCACGGTTTGCCTCCAATAAGGGATATTTTACAAGGGGATGATCATACCCAAGCTACCTCAAAGTGCTAGTCCCAAAATAGATTAAAACGCATAACACAATCAAAATTAATTTTTAACTAAAATTGAGCATGGAGATTTAAGTTTTGGATCACGAACTTTGAGGTGGTTTGGATATAAAAAATTAAAGGCAGCGGATGCTGCCTTTAACGTGCGATTAATTACTCAGCGTGTGCTGTAACGTAATCGATAGCAGTTTGTACTGTAGTGATCTTCTCAGCTTCTTCATCTGGGATCTCAGTATCAAACTCTTCTTCAAGAGCCATTACTAGTTCAACAGTATCAAGAGAATCTGCACCTAGGTCATCTACGAAAGAAGATTCATTTTTAACTTCTTCTTCTTTAACACCTAGTTGTTCAATGATAATTTTCTTTACGCGTTCTTGGATATCGCTCATTCTTCTTTCCTTTATTAAAAACGCCAATGCGTTATTTTCAGATTGCGGCGTAGTTTACGCCGCATAATTCTCTGATTCAATGATTTGACCATAAATAATTGTCTGGTCAAACCTCTGAGTGTGTGTTTTGTCTTTTATCGCTTATTTTCGCAGCGATTTCAAGTATGTTTAAAGCAAGTTCACAAATAATTCAATGTTTTTAAGGTAACTTACTTAACTTTATTAAGTTTCGTTCTAGGTACAATGGCTATTAAACCATGTACATCGCGCCATTTACATGCAAAGTTTCGCCTGATACATACGCAGCCGCGTCAGACGCTAAATAACATACTGCAGCAGCAATTTCGTCTGGTTGACCTAAACGCCCTGCTGGAACATTTGCAAGCGTAGCTGCTTTTTGCTCATCAGTTAAATTATCAGTCATGTCTGTTTGAATAAAGCCAGGTGCGATTACGTTAACGGTAATACCACGTGATGCAACTTCGCGCGCAAGTGATTTAGAAAAACCAATTACACCCGCTTTAGCCGCTGCATAATTAGCTTGACCTGCATTACCCATAGTACCCACTACTGAGCCAATGTTAATAATACGGCCTTTTTTTTTCTTCATCATTGGACGAAGTACTGCTTTAGATAAACGGAAAACTGAGCTTAAATTAGTGTCAATAATATCGTCCCACTCAGTCTCTTTCATACGCATTAATAAGTTATCGCGTGTAATACCTGCGTTATTTACAAGTACGTCAATATCGCCTAAATCAGCTTTTATTGCAGCAAGTGTTGCTTCAATAGATGCAGGATCGGTTACGTTTAATGCATAACCTTTACCATTGTCACCTAGGTATTCACTGATTTTAGCAGCGCCTGACTCACTTGTCGCAGTACCTGCAACTTTTGCACCTTGTGCAACTAATGTTGTTGCAATTGCTTTACCAATACCACGGCTGGCGCCAGTAATTAGGACAACTTTGCCCTCTAATGAAAATAAATTAGACATTTTATATACTCTTATTTAGCTGCATCAATTGAAGCGGCGTCGTTTACTGAGCCACAGATCATTGCTTTATCAATTCGTTTAGCAAGTCCTGTTAATACTTTACCAGGACCAAATTCGTAGCTTTGTGTTACATCTTGCGCAACCAAGGCTTGTACTGTTTCTGTCCAGCGAACTGGGCTATAAAGCTGGCGTACTAGTGCGTCTTTAATTGCATCAGCTGACGTTTCAGCTTTTACATCAACATTATTAATTACATCACACTTAGGTGTATTAAATGTTAAAGCGGCTAAGTCAGCTGCTAGCTTGTCAGCTGCTGGCTTCATTAACTCACAATGTGAAGGTACGCTAACAGAAAGTGGTAATGCACGTTTAGCACCGGCATCTTTACATGCTTGCGATGCTCTATCTACTGCCGCTTTATGGCCTGCGATAACAACTTGACCAGGAGAGTTGTAGTTAACTGGAGATACAACCTCACCTTGCGCTGAGGCAGCACAAGCCGCTTTAATTTCTTCATCGCCTAAGCCAATAATAGCAGCCATTGAACCTACGCCTGCTGGCACGGCTTCTTGCATGTATAAACCGCGGTTTTCAACAAGCTTTACGGCTTCGCTCAAGCTTAATACGTCGCTACATACTAACGCTGAGTATTCGCCTAAGCTGTGACCCGCCATAACAACGTCTACATCAGGGTTAGCTGCTAACCAATCACGGTAAATAGCAACACTTGCAGTTAGTAATGCAGGTTGTGTGCGGTGGGTTTGATTTAATTTTTCTTCTGGACCATTAAGAACTAGCTCTGCTAAGTCGTAACCCAGTGCATTTGATGCTTCTGCAAATGTTGCTTTAACAATATCAGAACTCTCTAGTAGTTCTTGTAACATACCAACGCTTTGCGAGCCTTGACCTGGGAATAGAAGTGCAATTTTTTGTGCCATACTTTGCTCTTTTTAATTAAACAAATAAATAATGAAATACACGGCACATCAATTATTGATTAACCGCCGTGTCTTTAGAATGTGTGTTTTCGAAAATAGCGGCTATTTTATCAGGAAGTTGACGTTCAACCTCTTTTACCGCTTCATCAATTGCTGCTTGAAATGCTTTAGCTGACGCATTTCCATGACTTTTAACGACAATACCGCGCAATCCTACCAGAGAAGCACCGTTATACTGGTCGGGGTTCACCCTTTTATAGAGTTTTTTTATTATTGGGCGCAATATAAACGCCATACATTTATATAAAAGGTGCTTTTCGAGTGCGGTTGTAAACTTATTCATAATAAGCTTGGCAATGCCTTCACATGTTTTAAGTGCTACGTTGCCAACAAACCCTTCGCAAACAATTACATCAGCCTTACCCGAAAAAATATCACTTCCTTCGCTGTAACCAATATAATTTATGTGTGGGCTTTGCTGCATTAATTGTGCAGCTTGTTTAATGTCGTCGTGGCCTTTAATGTCCTCAGCGCCAATATTTAATAAACTAACGCGAGGATTATCCAAACCAAGTGCTTGTCCAGCAACAATAGAGCCCATAATGCCAAACTGATAGAGCATTTGCGCATCACAATGCACATTAGCACCTAAGTCGAGTAAATATACTGGGTTTTTAAGCTCTGTAGGAACAGATGAAATGAGTGCGGCACGTTTAACACCTGGCAGCATTTTTAATACATAGTGAGCCATAAAAAATAGAGCGCCGGTATTACCTGAGCTAACACATGCTTGAGCCTCGCCCGATTTAACTAAATCTAGGGCAACACGCATAGATGAATCTTTTTTTGAACGCACAGCAATTGCAGGTTCACAGGCATTAGTGACTATTTCACTACAGTGACGAATTATGAGTCTAGGATGAGGTAGAGAATCGAGGGATTCGAGTTCTTTAGATATAACGTGTTCATTGCCACATAAAATGAGAGTTAAATTGGCATGAGCATTTACTGCACAAACGGCAGCAGGAATAGATGAACGGGGGCCGTAATCGCCCCCCATCATATCTAACGCTATGGTTAGATCTTTCAGCATATAAGTAATCTCTTATTTAGAAATTACTTGAACGCCTTTGTAGTAACCATCTGCAGTCACATGGTGACGACGATGAGTCTCACCAGATGTTTGATCTACAGTTAAAGTTGGACCACTGATCGCATCGTGTGAACGGCGCATGCCGCGTCTTGCACGAGACTTTTTGCTTTTTTGTACAGCCATAGTCTTCTCCTAAGAATCTTTCTTAAGTTGTTTCAAAATATCAAATGGATTAGGTTTATCATCTTCCGCCTTTAATACACCAAAGCTGGCAGGCTTTGCTGAATAACTGCATGAAGCTTCGTTGTGGGTAGCCACTAATGGAATTGCTAAAATTAGTTCGTCTTCAATTAAATTAAAAACGTTAACTTCACCATTTTCATCAAGCGCTACTTCATCGTAGTCTTCTGGAAAAATATCTAACTCTGTATCTTCACCTACTGGTGAATATGCAAAGTCTTGAACCAAATCCAACCCTAAATCACCATTACAACGTTGACAAATGACAGTAACGTGTGTGGACAAATTGCCTCTAATCACAGCGAAACCTTGATCATCGTTTTTGCAATGTATTTTTACCGCTATTTCACCTACTTCTTCCTGCACAACTTTCTCTAAACGAGTAAGTTTTTCAAGCGGTACAATTCCGTCATACTTTAAACGGTGCTGCGCTGCTTTGCCTGGATGAAGAGTGATGGGAATTTTCACCTTTTGCATAGGGGCTGCATCATATAGATAGTTAGTTTGTTAGTCAAAGTAAAAAACCATTTTTACTTGGTTTTTAACGTGTTTTACTCTCGGATCTGATTTATCCTAACTCAATCTGAATTATCGTAGGAAAACAGTCCGTGAAGCATCCACTCATTTTAGCGTCAAGCTCGCCTTTTAGGCAGTCTTTATTACAAAAATTTAATTTACCATTTGATACGTTTTCACCAGACGTTGACGAATCAGCACTTGAATGCGAAACACCTACCGAACTGGTTAAGCGTTTAAGTGAATTAAAAGCCTCAGCGGCTAATAAACACTTTAACAAAGGGTTAGCTATTGGATCAGACCAAGTCGCTGTGTTTAATAATCAAATTTTAGGTAAACCACATAATAAACAAAATGCCGTAAAACAACTAAATTTATTTAGCGGTAATACTGTAACATTTTTAACTGGGCTTTGTGTTTACGATATTGTAACTGGCACTAAAAAAACCTGCGTAGAACCTTTTAACGTGTCGTTTAAAACACTCAGTAATGCACAAATTAGCGCTTATTGCGATGCTGAGCAGCCTTATAACTGTGCTGGCAGCTTTAAAAGTGAAGGGTTGGGTATCTGTTTATTTGAAAAGTTAAGCGGAGACGATCCTAATAGCTTAATTGGATTACCATTAATTAAACTCAGCCAGTTACTGGCTGAGTTTGGTATTGATGTACTTACTGCTCAGGGTAAATAAATTAGCCAAGCAAAACCTGTTGCAGCTGCAGATAGTTATCTACTGTTGCAACAGGACTAAGCTTATTTAGCTGCTGTGCGTTGTGTACACCCATTGTTACGCCAATTCTATCCATGCCAGCAGCTTTTGCCATAGTCATGTCTATTTGAGTGTCGCCAATCATTACAGCGTCTTGAGCACTTATGCCAAGTTCTTCAAGTAATTGATACAACATATCTGGAGAGGGCTTTGATTGCGCTTCGTCGCTTGTACGTGTCGCACTAAAAAAATGCCTCAATTGACTTTGTTCAAGCAAACGCTCTAACCCACCCCTACCTTTACCTGTTGCAACCGCTAAAACAATGCCCTGCTCTTTTAAGGCATTTAAAACGCTGACGACATTAGCAAATACAGGCGTGGGAGTAGTATCTACACTGTATTGATATTTATAACCTGAAATTAACGCTTGGTGCTGCGCTACATTATCAGGAAATAAAACGTCAATTGCTTTTTCAAGCGACATACCAATAATATTTTTAATGGTTTCGTCACTAGGTGGCACTAAATTAAGTGACTCAGCGCTACTACGAATACAGTTAACTATTTTAGTGACTGAATCCATAACAGTGCCATCCCAATCAAAAATGACGAGCTTATATTTTTTAATTGGCGTCACTGCAATCACAGTTTTGCATCTCGTAATTTTAGTAATGTATTTTTAAGCGTTTTATCTAGCGGTGCTTCAATACGCATAGTGGTTTCGTTTTTAGGGTGATAAAAACTTAAATCATGTGCGTGTAAAAACAATCGGTTTAACCCAACTTTACGCATAGAATCGTCGAAACCCTGATCGCCATATTTGTCGTCGCACGCTATTGGGTGACCTTTACATTGCGTATGCACACGAATTTGGTGCGTACGCCCTGTAACAGGCGATGCTTGTACCAATGAGCAATCGTTAAAACGTTCAAGTACTTTAAAACGAGTATGTGAAGGTTTTCCCTCAGTGTTATCTACGCGTACTACGCGCTCGCCCGATTTAAGTGTATTTTTACGCAGCCCTTCGGTTACGTTTTTAGTTTTAGAATCCCACTGCCCTTCTACAAGTGCCCAGTAATTTTTTTCCATTGTTTTTTCGCGAAGTTGTTCATGCAATGCTGTTAACACCGAACGACGCTTCGCTATAAGTAAACAACCCGATGTATCACGGTCAAGCCTATGAACTAGCTCAAGGCTACGTTCCTCTGGGCGAAGTGCTCGCAGCGCTTCAATTAAACCATAACTTAAACCACTGCCGCCATGAACAGCCATACCTGAAGGTTTATTTATGACGATAAGGTATTTATCTTCAAATAAAATATCGTTTTCTAGGCGAGTTACTTTGTCTAATTTTGATGGAACAAATTCTTCACGCTCAGCAACTCTGATAGGTGCAATACGAAGTACATCTTCAAGCTGTAGTTTATATACAGGCTTAATACGCTTTTTATTAACGCGTACCTCACCTTTGCGCAAAAGTTTATAAATAGCGCTTTTAGGCACCCCTTTTAAATGGGTAATAAGAAAGTTATCAATACGCTGACCTAAATGGTCTTCGTTGATCGTGACATAAGTTACTTGTAAGTCGTTTTTTTCTGACATTGCCTAATCACTAATTTAAGTAAAATAATTTAGTTGCTAACACTGTAATAATAGTGGGATAATCAGCAGCGCAAATATTTAGTATTTGCAAATAACAACGGTGCTTTTTAACACATTAAAACATTCGTGATGCACATTCTGGGTAGCCGATCATACAGATCCGAGTTAAGTTTTCCAAAGCTTTTATGCCTCCTCAGTTAACACGTGCGATCAATTAACGGCAATGCGCGTAATATATTGCCGGTTAAGTTTGAACATGAAGTGATTTTTAACGTGCTAGAGAAAGCAATGAACAGATAATTTGTCTGATAGTGACGACGTAAAAAATGTCGTTCAGCACTAGCTCAATTATTGTAGTACTGTATAGCAGCTTATTTAGAACTAAAAAAATCTAATAAATAAGCGTTCATTAACATCGGCAGCGATTTTTGCTCTTAAAACGGATATTAGCGATACATCAGTATGTATTGCTCACCAACTTAATGAGCCCTACGCGCCTAATATGAATGATATTTAGCAAGATTAATATGACAGGTCGACTTCTGGGTAAAACTTGTAAACGTAGCTGAAAAGCCGACAGTTTTAGCACCATTAAGAATTTAATAGCGATAATAATTGCTATTGTTTGCCAGCATTTAAAATACTGCATACGAGAAACAGAGCCGTTCCGTTAAAGACCCAGTCGTGAGGCTGCACATTCTAAAAATAGGGACAACTGAACAGGCGAGTAAACATCGTCATGTCAGAGACATAAATAAGTAGAGTAACAATATGAAACGTATGCTAATCAATGCAACGCAGCAAGAAGAAATGCGCGTAGCACTGGTTGATGGCCAACGCCTTTATGATTTAGATATCGAAAGCCCAGGTCACGAACAGAAAAAAGCCAATATTTATAAAGGCAAAATCACTCGCATTGAACCATCTCTTGAAGCAGCATTTGTTGATTACGGTGCTGACCGTCATGGTTTCCTTCCTTTAAAAGAAATTGCACGTACTTACTTCCCTGCAGGTTACACTTTTCATGGTCGCCCTAACATCCGCGACGTAATAAAAGAAGGTCAGGAAGTAATAGTACAAGTTGATAAAGAAGAACGCGGCCAAAAAGGCGCAGCGTTAACTACTTTTATCAGTGTTGCAGGTAGCTATTTAGTTCTTATGCCTAACAACCCACGTGCTGGCGGTATTTCTCGTCGTATCGAAGGTGATGAGCGTACTGAACTTAAAGAAGCATTAGGTCGTTTAGAACTTCCTAAAGGTATGGGCTTAATTGTTCGTACAGCGGGTGTTGGTAAATCGTTTGAAGAATTAAACTACGATTTAAAAGCATTATTAGTACATTGGGAAGCAATTAGACAAGCAGCCGATAGTGCTAAAGCGCCATTTTTAATACACCAAGAAAGTAATGTAATATTCCGTGCGATACGCGATTATTTACGTCGTGATATTGGCGAAATTTTAATTGATAAACCACGTGTTTTTGAAGAAGCTAAAGCGCACATTGAGCGTTTTCGTCCTGACTTTATGAGCCGTGTTAAGCTTTATCAAGGTGACACTCCTTTATTTACGCATTACCAAATTGAAAGCCAAATTGAGTCTGCGTTCCAGCGTGAAGTACGCTTGCCTTCTGGTGGTTCAATTGTAATTGACCCAACTGAAGCACTAACATCTATCGATATCAACTCGTCTAAAGCAACGAAAGGCGGCGATATTGAAGAAACAGCACTTAATACTAACTTAGAAGCCGCTGATGAGATTGCACGTCAATTACGTCTTCGTGACTTAGGTGGTTTAATTGTTATCGACTTTATCGATATGACGCCTCCACGTCATCAACGTGAAGTAGAAAATCGTTTAAAAGATGCTGCTCGTCCAGATCGTGCGCGTGTTCAAATTGGTAAAATTTCACGCTTTGGTTTACTTGAAATGTCGCGTCAGCGTTTGCGTCCTTCATTAGGTGAAGCAAGCCAAGGCCCATGTCCACGTTGTAGTGGACAAGGTACTATTCGTTCAAACGAATCTATCGCACTTTCTATTCTTCGTTTAATTGAAGAAGAAGCAATTAAAGACAACACAGCACAAGTAAATGCACAAGTGCCTGTTGCCGTTGCTGCTTATTTACTAAATGAGCAACGTCGTAGTGTTCATCGCATTGAAAAACATCATAAATGTGACGTAGTGATTATTCCTAATCAACATATGGAAACACCACATTACGAAGTTATGCGTTTACGTAAAGACGAAACACTTGAAACGGTAAGTTACGGACAAGTTGTTGCGCCAGAACCTGAAGCATTTGAGATGTCAAAATCACCAAGTGCACCAGTACGTGAAGAGCCAATGTTAAAAGGTGTTGTAATGCCTTCTACACCGGCTCCACAAGCAGCGCCTGCACCAGTAGCTCAGCCTGTAGCAACAGAGAGTAAAACTGAAGGTGGCTTGTTTGAAGCAATCACTAAATGGTTTAAATCGTTATTTGCAAGCGAAACAGTAGAAGAGAAAAAAGAAGCTGTAGAAAAAGAGCAGCAAGAAGCGCGTAATAACGCTCGCCGTGGTAACGATAATCGTCGTCGTAATAACAACCAACGTCGTCGTAATAATAACCCGCGCACTAATAAACCACGCAATGAGCGCCCTGCAGCTGAAGAGGAAGTTAAAACAGACTCACCAGCAGCAACTAGTACTGAGACTCAAGAGAGAAGCGAGAACCGCAATAAGCGTCGTCGTAACCCTAACTCTCGTAAGCGCCCAGAGCATAAAAGCGAAGACAAAGATCAAGTTAAAGCTGAAGCTCCTGTAAAAGCAGAAGTAGAAGTAGAAACTGATTCTAAGCCAGCTCAAGCTGTAGAGCCTAAAGAGCAAAAGCCTAAAGTTCGCCGTCAACGTCGTAACATACGTAAAAAAGTACGTCTGCAAGATGAAAACGCTGAGCAAGCTAACTCAACAGAGCAAACACCTGAGCAAGCGGTAGTTACTGATACTCCACAAGTTCAAGAGCAAGCTCCTGTTGTAGAAAAGCAAACACAAGCTCCGGCAGAAAAAACAGCGCATATTAAAGAAGAAAAAGTTGACGTTGAAACTGTTGATTCTAACGATGAAACAGCAACTACAGAAGACGAGCAAGAGCAAACACGTACACGCTCACGCCGTTCTCCTCGTCATCTTCGTGCATCTGGTCAACGTCGTCGTCGTCCTGAAGGTGAAGCAGAAGTTAAATCTGATGAAGCCCCTGCATTTGTTCCAGTTGCTGATCAAGCAGCTGCAGAATATGAAGCAGAACTTAAAGCTAAATCTGAAGAAACACCTGTGGATGCAGCGCAGCAAATTGAACAAGCCGTTGCCGTTGAAGACTTAGCAAAAGTTGAAGCTGTAGAAGAGCCTGCTAAAGTTGAAACTCCAGTAGCAACTGAAGAGCCAACTAAAGTTGAAACTCCAGTAGTAACTGAAGAACCTGCTGAAGCCGAAGCTCCAGTAGTAACTGAAGAGCCAACTGAAGTTGAAACGCCAGTAGTAACTGAAGAACCTGCTGAAGTCGAAGCTCCAGTAGTAACTGAAGAGCCAACTGAAGTTGAAACTCCAGTAGTAACTGAAGAGCCTGCTAAAGTTGAAACTCCTGTAGTAACTGAAGAGCCTGCTAAAGTTGAAACTCCTGTTGTGACTAAAGCACCGCATGTGAAAACAGCGGTAACTCAAGGGTCTGCAAGTGCGCCAATGGCACAGCCTACTCCTGTAGCTGATAGCGAAGTAAAACATACATCTGTAGCAATGGCTCACGATAAGCGTGAACTAGTGCCAGACAGTGGTTTACGTGCGGGTTCTATCAAACCTGCTGGTCGTGCAAGTTCTGCAATGACTAAAACATTGAGTGTTGATTAATAACTAACACTTATTAAAAAGCCCTGCTATTTAATAAATAGCGGGGCTTTTTTGTTTACATGCTTTGAATAATTATTAAAGTTTCTTCACGCCCATAATAAGCAATTTATTCACAAAGAGGTTAAGAGACGCTGCGCTTTTAGAGGTAGTAATAAGGCTAAGTCTTGCTAATAAAGCATGGCTTGTGTTTACTCATTTACTCCTCTTTCACTTCTCTTTGTACAATAGATATTTTAGTGGCCTTGTTCCGATTCAATGAATTTTGATACCGATACAAAAAAGCGCGATATAAATATCGCACTCTTAAATCAACTTTCAACTAGCTCAAATGAGTTTACTCTTTTTCATTTTCCATAAAACGTTGTAGCTGATCTTTCAAGTTTGGCGGAATACCTTTAATCACTAGTGTATCGGTTGCTTCGTTGTACGTTACGCGCTCACCTAAGTGTTTACGTTCAAAACTTACACTTACACCCCCACCAAGGCCTGAGAACTTAACCATACTGGTAACTGTTTTTTTATCAACGGGAAAAGTTTCTTCCAAGTCATAGCTTTGCTCTTTGCAAAAACTATCAAACGGGCTGTCATCGCCTTTTGTAAGCGTTGTAGATAGATCGCTCACACTTGCATCTTCGCCTGTGGTTACGCAATCATTGCAGTAATCAAATACTTGTTTACGTAAATCGTCTTTTTCTGATTTATCAAACTGTTGCTCTGATAAATAATCCTCTACTGCGCTAAGCATTACTTGGCTTTGCTGTTTTGAATCAATACCCTCTTCACAGCCTAAAAAGTCTAAGAAAAAGTCAGCAACTTTACGACCCGCACGTCCTTTGATAAACGAAATATAACGATTATCTTCTGCTTGCGTATCCCATGCTGTTAAATCGATACGAGCAGCGAGTTGCATGCGAGAGATGTCTAAATGGCGAGAAGCCGCTAAATCAAGCTCAGAGGTCATAGAATAATGCTCTTTAATGTTAATCATCGCAATTAACATGTAATCGGTAGCAACATACTGATAATGACAAAATACTAAATAACCTGTTTCGCTAAATGCATACTTATCAAACTCTTCTTTTAAAACCGTTGAGGCTTGCTCGGTCATATGCCAAAAGCCTAACTCATTATTACGGTAGCTTTGCATTGCAGAGGCTACAACGCTGTTTTTATCACCACTGAAAGCACAGTAACCTTTACCTGGCTTGCCATTATATGCATGATGTAATTGTTCGATAAAAACGGCTACTTTATCGTTAATTACCATCTCATCATTTCGAAGGTGAATTTGCGTATCGTCGTCTTTTTTGTCTACATAGTGAACGACTAATTTTTTAACGTCTGTTGTCATCTTTGTTTTTCACGCCTCTAGTGTTAAAATACGAGAATATAACTATTTTATTGAACCAACTGATGCCAATCTTATCAAAATACTCTAATGAAGAAGTAGAACAAATCGTCGATCAGCTTATTGATGTGCTAACTAAACACAATGCGCCGGTAGATTTAAGCCTTATGTGTTTAGGAAATTCTATCACGCATATCTTAAAAGAGCATGTACCAACAGGGAAAAGACAAGCCGTAACTGAGAACTTTGCAAAAGCTCTATCACAGTCGGTTAAATAAACTCTATGAATTTATCGCAGCACAATCAATTTTCATCAAAAGCGAGTCAGCTATTAAGCTGGGGCCATTGGTTTACTTTTGCCAATATTGGCTTGGCGCTATTTATTAGCTTAAGCTACTTATTTGCCGACTCGCCACCAACAAGCTTTATGGGCATTACCTACATGCTAGTTACGTGGCTGAGCCATACTAGTTTTATAGCCTTCTTAGCATTTGTGCTGACGGTGTTTCCGCTTAGTTTAATTTTCCCCTACCCACGGCATATACGTGGCATGGCCGCTGTTATAGCCACACTGGGCGCATCACTGCTTACTCTTGATGCTTATGTGTATGTTAATTTGGGTTATCACCTAAGTATATCTGCCTCAGCTGAGATTATTTCTCTACTATGGCATCGCTTAACCAGTTCACCTGCTTTAACAACGATTTTAGCCAGTGGGATTGTATTAATTATTTTAGGTTTTCAGCTATTTGTAAGTAATTACACATGGCACCATCTTGAGCGCTTAAAACAATATAAATTTGCACGTTACGCAATTTCATTTTTAATCGTGTGCTTTTCACTTAGCCACAGTATTCATATTTGGGCTGACGCCAATCTAAACTTTGATGTAACAAAGCAAGATAATGTACTACCACTGTCATACCCTACTACCGCTAAAAGTTTATTAGCTAAAAATGACCTGCTTGATATAGAAAGCTATAAGCAAGCACATAACGTAAAAATTAATAACCAAAACATTAGTTATCAAATGCCAAGCCCGCTTGATAAGTGTGAAGACTACACACAAGCCAATGTAGATATTTTTGTATTTGAAACCGAGCAACAACTCGCTAAATTTGTTGCCGATAATAAAAACTTACACAAAACAGAGCAGTTTTTACAGCCAACTAATCACGACGATATGCTATTTAGCTTAGTGTATGGTTTGCCAGCTTTTTATAAAGCAGCAATTTTAAGAGATCAAACTCTTCCCGCATGGCAAAGTCAGCGCCGCAGCATTGAAGTAACCGGCGTGGAAGAACTTAGTTTTATAAATGATCAAGCACATAGTTCTAGCGCAATTAGAGTTATTAAAAGTAGCGATAACGCCGTTGTACGAGATGATAAAACACAGGTTTTTGCTTTTAGTCTTGCCAATAACAAGCAAGAAGTAGTAACAACATCAACTTTATATAGCTCCGACAAACGTATTTCTAAAGTAGATGGACTTATTCAACCTAGCGATTTAATTGCAACAAGTGTTGGCCAATATTTAAATTGTAAAGCCATTGCTAAGCAAACAATGCTGGGCGTTAATTTATACAAGAAAAAAGATGATATGGGCGTTAACTACTCTCAGGGTGTTGTTATAGCCTATAAAAAAGATAGGATTACCTTAATAGATTCAGATGGTAACTTTAAAAACATCTCTGCCGCTGAAGGTTTTTCTATTGAACAAGGTTTAGATATACCATTTTTAGTACAGAGTATTAAAAAGCTTAAAACCTTCACCCAATAGCCGTTATCCTAACCTAGCTTGATATACCACCAAGCTAGGTTATAGTTTTATATTGTTTTACTAAAAAATATAAAAATCAAGGACGGCATACATGTTTAAAACTTCTCGTTATATTCTCTATTCTAGCTTTTTACTTATCAGTTTTTTTAGCTTTAGCGATACCACTTACTACAAATGTGTAACAGAAAAAGGCACTGTCTTTTCTCAATTCCCCTGTGACGACGAAGCAACAACTTATAAAGTTAACACAACGGGTAGTCAGTATTCAGGCCCTCAAATTGATTACACTAAACAACTAAATGAGCTTGAACGTGAAAGACTCCTGTCAGGTTTACAGGCAGAGCTTCGCAGTAATAACCACAAACTAACAATACTTGATCGTAACAAGCAGCGTGCTGAATATAAACAACAAGAACGGTTAAATCATATTCTAGCCGTTGAAGATAAAAAGCGTATTACCAAAGACATTACTAAAACACTAAAAACAATTAATAAAGAGTACAAAAAAAACGTATTGGTTATTACTAAACAAATTAAAATACTCGAAAAAAAGATAGCTCAATACCAATAAATCACTCCAAAATAGTGAGTAATATTTATCTTGGTTTTAAACTTAAAATAACATACCCTTAACATAATAGAGTATAAGCTCTAAGGACTATTAAGGAGTGTAAATGCAGCCTCGCCATATTGCTGAATTAATTTTAACGGGTTTTAAAAGGCACTATCAGCTATTTCAAAAAACAACGGCCAAAGCCCCTCTCGCCTTTGCAAAAAAAGATTGGCAAGCAATTAATGATATCAGCCGTTTGCGTATCAGCTATTATGATGATCGTGTTAACGAAACCACACAAGCGCTAAAAAAAGAAACCCCAACAGAGCAATTAGATGAAAGCCTATGGCTCGAAGTTAAAAAGATATATCAGCACTTTTTATGTTTCCACCCTCAAGCAGAACTCGCCGAAACCTTTTATAATTCTGTATTTTGCAGGCTGTACCATAGGCGCTATTTTCATAATGACTTTATATTTGTAGAAGCAACTTTGAAAGATGCTCCTTCAGTGCCTGTTGAGGCCGAATATAGGACATACTTTCCAGTAGTTGATGGCCTAAAGCCAACAATAAAACGCATTATTAATCATTTTGATTTTAAAGCCCCATTTGTAAATTTAGAGCGTGATATTCGCCTTCTTGTTAAAGCTTTTTATAAACAAGCACCCGATACACATCACCAACCTTGGCAAATGCGCTTTGATATTTTGCACACACCTTTTTATCGTAATAAAGCAGCTTATATTGTTGGTCGTGTTGTTTCAAAAAGTGGGGTTCAGCCTTTTATAATCGCCGTATTGCACGATGAAGATGACGGATTATATTTAGATGCACTTTTAACTAAATCATCTCAAATGCGTGTCATTTTTGGCTTTGCCCGCGCCTACTTTATGGTAGAGACTCATGCACCTTCAGCACTTGTCCGGTTTTTGAATCAGCTTATGCCAAACAAAACACTTGCTGAGCTCTATAACGCAGTGGGTTTTCATAAGCAGGGTAAAACTGAGTTTTATCGAGAGTTTTTAAATCACTTATCTCACTCTAATGATGAGTTTACAATTGCACCGGGTACTCCCGGTATGGTGATGATGGTATTTACCCTTCCCTCATTTGGTTATGTTTTTAAAGTAATAAAAGACAAATTTGGTGAAAGTAAGCCCTTCGGCCGTGATACCGTATTAAAGCGTTATCAACTAGTAAAAAACCATGATCGCGTTGGCAGAATGGCCGATACCATAGAGTATTCTAACGTCGTATTTCCTTTGGCACGTTTTGATAGTAATTTACTTGCGCAATTACATAAAACAATTGGCTCATCAATGGTAATTGAAGGCGAATGGTTGATCATCAAGCATTTATATATTGAACGGCGCATGACACCACTCAATTTATTTTTAGAAAATGCTGATGAAGAAAGTGCCGCAGACGCGATTGAAGAATACGGGCAAGCTCTAAAAGAAATGATTGCCGTTAATATATTTCCTGGCGATATGCTCTTAAAAAACTTTGGTGTAAGTAAGCACAAACGTATTATTTTTTACGATTACGATGAAGTTCAATACCTAACAGATATGAACTTTAGAGCATTACCAAAAGCAAAGAGCTACGACGATTATTTAATGGATGAACAAAGTTACTCTGTTGCACCACAAGATGTATTCCCAGAGCAGTTATGTACATTTGTAATGCCTAATCCTATGTATAAAAAGTTTTTCCTCAGCACTCATCCAGAGCTTATAGATGTTAGCTTTTGGAAGCAGGCTCAACAAAATATAAAAAATGGGCAGGTAAGTCATATTTACCCTTACCCGACAGCACAGCGATTTATCCATCACTGGTAGACGCAAAGGACACACAATGAATATAAGTAAAATAGATTTAAATTTACTCGTTTATCTCGATACATTGCTTCGAGAATGCAATGTAACACGCGCTGCTAATCAATTGAGTATTACGCAGCCCGCAATGAGTAATGGCCTTAAACGTCTTCGTAACTTATTTAACGACCCTATTTTAGTTCGTACCAGCGATGGTATGGTCCCGACAGAGCGCGCTTTAGAGTTACAACCCGTTATTCGTGGCATATTAATGACGCTTGAAGAAACCCTAGCACCTAATAGAGAATTTGAGGCAAGCCAGAGTAAACGTGTATTTAGAATAATGGCCAGTGATTACGCTGCAAGTACGTTAGCGCCAAAGCTCTTAAGTAAACTACACGAAGAAGCCCCCGATACTACTTTAGATATACTCACACCAAGTGATGTAACCTTTCATGACGTAGAAAACGGTAAAGTAGATATGGCAATCAACCGTTTTGAAAACTTACCTCAGTCTTTTCATCATAAACGTATTTGGAAAGACAGTTTTTGCTGCTTAGTTAAGGCCGACAACCCTATTATTGAAAACTTTAGCCTCGACAGCTACTTAAAAGCGCGCCATATATGGGTGAGTAAAACAGGTTTTGGTGTAGGCGTGGGCATGGACCCTAAAGATGTGCAAAAACTTGGTTGGGTTGACGAAGCACTTGCCCACTTTGGTAAACATCGTAACATTGCCACTTTTACGCGTAACTACCATGTAGCGATTCATTTAGCTAAAGAGAAAAATTTGATTGCGACCCTTCCTTCAAAAGCCGCAAATATATACTTAGATGATCCGGGGCTTAAAATTTTAGAGCCACCGTTTCCAATTCCTCCTTTTGAGCTTGATATGATTTGGAGCCCACTGTTACATCGCGATGCGAGCCACATCTGGTTACGCCAAAAAGTAGCTGAAGTAGCTGAAGAGCTAAAATAACTTTATTACACAATATAATGTAAAAATTGCTAGGTTAATACCTACTCTATTAACCTAGCAACTCCAAAAACAAAAAACAAACCGTTAATAAACATAAACTTAAAACAAGTCATGAACTTGGAACACACCTTGCTTTAATTAAATTGAACTATACATTCATTTAATTAAAGAGGTCATTATGAACACCCATCAAGGATCAGAAGTAAATCATATTACTGACATCATTCAAGTTATGAACAGCGGCATCGATTTTTATCAAAAAGCACAGGAAAAAGTTGAAGACCCTGCTATTGGCGCACTTTTTCAGCGCATGATAGATGCCCGAAAAGTGAGTGTTGAGCGCTTGCAGCCATATGCAATTAATGAAAAAGGCGAACGCGAAGATGGTTCATCTTTCGCAGTTGAAGCACGACGTGCATACACAGCCTTACTTACTACATTCACCTCACATAACGACAGCACGTATGTAAAAGAGCTTGAAGAAGTAGAAGATAAAACGCTTGTAGAAATTAAAGCCGCTATGGATAAACCACAACCGGCTGATTGCGAAGCTGCACTGGCTAAAACATTATTAACAATGCAAAGCTGCCATGCAGAAATGAGCCGTATGCAAAAGCAGTAAGCTTACATAACGCATAAATACAACCCAGCCTAGCCTAGCGCTGGGTTTTTTATTGCCTCTAATACCAATCTGCATAAATCTTTAAGCAATTTAACGAATTAAATCACACTATAACGATGCCATATAGACCCCATATAAGCAGATTGCTACAAACACCACCTTATTTCGCCACATTTTAAATACATAATGAATACAAATATTTAATGTTATTAGAATATTTATTTAACCACGCTTTATTTTTGCTGTGCTAATTTTGTTAATAGGTACCTAAAACCTTGCTGTGGCGCCGCAGCATTTAATTAAAAATAAGGTCCAATATGAAAAGTAAACTAACTAAACTGCAAAATAATGCTGATGTAGATATGACCCCGATGTTAGACATAGTGTTCATATTACTAATTTTCTTTATTGTAACCACATCTTTTGTAAAACCTGTAGCTATTGAATTAAACCGACCACTCGACAGCCCTCAAATAGATAAGCCTGTTAAAAATGCTTTATTTAGAATTGATGAAAGCAACGGAGTATATTTTTCAGGGAGGTTAATTGATTTAGAGCAAGTTGCGACTAATTTAGCGATGTTCGCGGCTAAATATGAAATAAGTTCGGTACTTATAACCGCAGACGAAAACAGTACACATAATACTTTAATGAGTGTAATGAATAATATTAAGCAATACGATGATTATTCAATAAGTTTGATTTCTAAATAAAACAGCCCAATATAAAACCAAAAAAAGGGCCTTACGGCCCTTTGAGTTAAATAACGAAAGGGAGGTTATTAATTAAAAACGGTATTCTGCGCCTACGTAGTAGTAAGCACCGTTAAATCCAAATGGAGCAGAACGACGTGAGTAGTCAAACACACCTGAGCTACTTATTACTGTGTTGCCACTAGCATCCACAATAGTACCTGAGCGAGAGTTACCTATTTCGTTTTTATCTGGGTAAACATCAAACAAGTTATTTGCACCAATATTTACCGACAAATCTTCAGTAACGAAGTAGTTAACTTTAACGTCAGTTAAAATTTCTGCGCCATACGTTTGACGACCACCATCTTCTACTGTGTACTCACCAAAGCGATTAAGTGACAGGTTAACTGTCCAATCGTCACGTTGATAAAGCGCACTTAAGTTAATACGATCTTCTGGTTGCCACTCTTCAATAATAGAGATGTCTTCAGCTGAAAATATATCTTCTACGTTTACTGTCTCAAGGCTTGAGCCAGCAGGCGAAAATAACGATACAACATCTGTTTTAGTAAAGTTAGCTGCAAGTGTAAAATCAAGCGTGCCGCCTAAACCTTCAGTGTTCCACGTTGCTACAAAATCAACACCACGAGTTTCTGTATCAGCACCATTTAAGAAGAACTGACCTACGCCAGCACCCGCACTATTTAGTGCAGCATCAAGGCTTGTAGATAAACCTTTACCTAAGCGGTCACTAATTACAATACGGTCGTCAATATCAATTGAGTAGTAATCAACGGTTACATTAATATTATCTGTAACGTTATATACAATACCTAAACTACGGTTTTGTGATTTTTCTTCTTTAAGCTTTGGAATACCTAAGCTTTGCGCAAGTGTTGAATCATTTCTAAATGTACCAACCTCTTCTGCAACTAAATTACCATTAGTACCAACAACAAATTGCGTACTTACGTTATTAAAGTAAAGCTGCTGCATTGAAGGCGCTCTAAAACCTGAGCTTAATGCACCACGTAGTGAAATATCGTCGGTTACAGACCAGTTACCAGCAAGCTTAAAGTTTACTGTATCACCAAAGCCTTTGTAGTTATCGTAGCGAAGTGCACCCGATAAAATTACATCTTCAATCACATAAGCTTCTGCATCTATGTAAAATGAAATTACATCACGCGATTCATCAACTGATGACGCAGGAGCTGAACCACCAAAACCTTGTGAACCACCTGATGCATCTTCAGAGCCAACACCACCACTTAAGCCGTTGTAAATACTTACACCGTTGGTTGTATCGTAATCGCGGTATGCGTACTCATTACCTTCTAAAATGCGATATTCGTCAGTACGGATTTCTGCACCCATTGCTAAAGAATAATCATCAAAGTTTTGCGTAAAATCAATATTGATTGTTTGCAGTGATAATTCCATGCCATAAGCGTATGCTTCACGTGGGATAGTTGTACGAATATCAGCAGCACTTAAACCTTGGTCATAACGTAAAAAGTTAGCGTATGAGGCATTGATAGTGTCACTTGTCGTGTAATCAATGCTGTTTTCACCATAGGTGTAAGATAAATCAAGGCTTGCATCGTTATCAAACTCAGTTTTATAACCAAAGTTGTACGAGATATCATCGATAGTTGTATTAATTTTTGGTAAGAAACCTAGCGGAATCGTCGCATCATTATCTTGTAGTACTGGGTTACCACCTGCATTTGCATTATGACGGAAAAATGCAGCCGACTCATTTTCACGTGTTGAGTAAGTAATAAAGCCGTAAAGCTCGCCATCACCTAACTCGTAACCGGTATTAATTGTTAAACCAAACTGCTGAGAATCAGCATCACCAATTCTGAATGTATCACGATCGGCTGTCAGCTCACGCGGATCGCCAGCAAGTAAAGTACCGTCACTTAGTTCTGTACAACCATAAAACTGACAAGAGCCATGTAAACCTGCACGGTTAGTAGGTGCACGGTCACGGTAATTGATAGTTGTATTTAAATAACCGTCATCACCTAGCGCAAAGCCTTTATTAAAATCAAGGTTAATGGTTTCGCCATCGCCTTCAGAATATTGACCGTAGTTAATAGCCGCTTTGCCACCTTCGCTACCATCTTTAAGCACAATATTAATAACACCTGCAATAGCATCAGAACCATACTGAGCAGCAGCGCCATCACGTAATACTTCAATGCGTTTAATTGCAGAGGCTGGTATTGCATTCATGTCAGTACCTGCGGTACCACGCCCAACAGAGCCATTAATATGAATAATACTTGCTTGGTGACGACGTTTGCCGTTAATTAACACCAATGTTTGATCGGGACCCAAACCGCGAAGTGTCGCAGGTCTTAAAGCATCAGTACCGTCACTAATTGCAGAGCTTGAAAAGTTAAATGAAGGGGCGATAGACTGTAGCATACGACCAACTTCTGTTTGGCCTGTATTTTCAAGCGCTTCTGCACTTAAGATATCTACTGGAACGGGTAAATCTTCAACTGAACGTCCTGCTACACGGCTACCGACAATAGCAATTTTTTCAATTTTTTCTTGAGCGACTTCTTCTGCTGCGTTTACACCTTGCGAATTTACTGCAAGTAAAGCTGGTAATACTGCTGCACTGACCGCTGAAAGCTTCATCATGTTGTTATCATTCCTGTTGATTTGTTTGAGTTTTATACTCAGTAAACCATTTTGATCAACAACCGCATCGAGCTCAGTCCCACCTAATAATGCCTCTAGGGCATCTAGCTGAGTGTAAAATCCATAAACTGAATTTGCGTCATACTGCTTTGCCAACTCATAAGAAAACACCACGGTTTGCTCTGTTTGTTTAGCATATTCAATTAAGGCTTTGTCTGCTCGCTGCGCTTTTATATCAAATTGCACCATTTGCCCAGTGGTTTGAGTTGCTGCTTGTACACTCAAGCTAAAAATAGCCGGTACAAGCACACTAAATCCACTTAATAAATGCGTTTGGTTACTGCGCAACTTATATAAACAGCTGACAAACAAAAATCCTCTATGGTTTCGTTTCTTCTTTTTAATGTTTTTTTTACGTTCAATCTTTATTGATGCAACTTTATCTAACATTAGTTTGATTTGCATAACGTCTACTTATGATTCTGTATGGTGTTTTAGCGTTACTACATGCTCACCTAAACGCTCATGATCAATCGAAAAATTAGTTTGTAAACTTTCTAGTAAACCTTCAACGTCACCCGCTTTGAATACCCCAGCTACTTTAATGCTGGCAAGCTCGGCTGATGAAAGCTCAAAACGTGTGGCGGTATAGCGACTTACTTCATGTAAAGCATCGCTTAGCTCTTCTCCATTAAAAATAAGCATGCCATTTTGCCATGCCAAATCGCGTTGTACGTCGTTCATTGAAAGCTGGGTAATTGGCTTTGTAACACTCTGCTCTATAATTACTTTTTCACCTGAGGTAACAATATTGGCATTAATTTGACGAATTTTTTGCGTGCTGTTATCTGCAAGCTGATAATCTTTAAAGTCATTTGCGTCAACCGCTACACTAGGGTCGGTGATCATCACTTTGCCTTCGGTAACAACAAGCTCTAAATCTGATGAGGTATTACGCTGTACATTAAACACGGTACCGAGTGCGGTAAAACTTTTGTCGCCGGCCATAACACTAAACGGACGCGTGGCATCTTTTGCTACATTAAAACGCCCTTCTCCTCGACTAAGTAACAACTGCCTGCGGCCTTTGCTATAAGCAACTTCTAGTAAGCTATTAGTATTTAGCTGCACTATAGTGCCGTCTGGCAATACATACGTTGCTTGCTCGCCTACTTTTGTTTTGTAAATTTTAGTGTAGTTAACTTTTGCAAGCTCTTGGTTATAGCCGTTTTCTAAATTAATTAGTAAGTAACTGCATACCATTAGTGCTGCAAATAAACTCGCTGCAATTGAGTAAGAAAACATCCACTTATTTTTTGATGCTTTAGTATTGTTACGCTGAGGAAATAAATGACTTAATTCATTTAATACCGAAAGCTCATCCCAAAGCTGAGCAAGCTCGTATATAGAGTCTTGATGGGCGATGCTTTGCATCATCCATAATTTAAATTGCTCTTTTTCATCATCAGTTAAACCACGATCAATCGCGCTTATCCAATCACATGACTTTTCTAAAATTAAATCTTTTGAATTAAATTGATGAACATTACTCATTCTGCGACCCTCTTAACTGAGATAGGGTGTGCTTGAGCTTTAGGGTTTGTTTGAGGGCTTTGCTCATGTTCACGCATGTACAACATGGTTTGTAACAATCCTTTGGCAATGTGTTTTTCAACAGTGCTTTGGCTTAACTGCATTTGGTCTGCGATCTCTTTTTGGCTCATGCCGTAAACTTTTTTTAATATAAAGCATTTACGAATCGATGAGCTTAATTGCTCAGTAGCTCTACAAAAAAGTAAAAAACGCTCTTTAGATGTGTATTCATCTTCAAGCTTCATTGATTTGAGTAATACGGGTAATTCGTTATCATTTTCTAACGAATCATTAAATTTGTTGTCCCACTTAGCTATATGGTTAAGTGCTAGGTGTTTTGCTGTTTTAAGCATGTAACTGCGGGTAAACTGTATATCTTGCTTTAAATCAGCTTCGTAGCTTTTTACAAAGGTTTCTTGCACAATATCTTCTACATCGTCGGGTTGAACAATGCGCGATACAAAACGTTTGAGCTGTTTAGATATATCAACAAATGTTGACGTGAACTTTACTTTTTTCGTCATCCTTAACATCCACCTGTTGTTATTTTTATTATTAGGGCGTGTTGGCCTTTCGTGGTTGAATTTGCAGCAGTACGTTTGGTATTTAGGCAAGGCAGAGCCTATGTAGTGTGGTTATTCCCCATAAATAGGTGATAACGCAGCATAAATGCCAAACATGCGCTGCCCGTTGGGTTCTTTCTAGGGACGATTAACTCTTTGTTGCTCGGTTTTGACTTAGCCCGCTAGGTTACAAACCTCGCGCCGCGATTAAATCGTACCTCGATTGAACAAATTTCAATCCACAAAGGTCAACACGCCCCATTAGATTACGAGTTTTTGATATAAAAACAAGCTCAAATGTTAATTCTGGGTTATTTAAATGTATAGGAAGATAAATGAGTAAATTTTTAGATTATATCCGACTTAGTTTCTTTGCATTCGGTTTACTACTTGGAGTGCAAATTCCTGCATTTGTAAGCGATTTTGGCCAAGCATTATCAGCCCAATTAATTGAAGCTAATAATGCTATTGCGCCTTTTAAAAGCGATGCAGCTAAGTATTTTAATGATGATTTAAATAAGCTAATTAAACATTATAAAAATATTGATGATGGGATTGTGAATAAAGGTGCAAGTAATATCAGTACACTTTACACACGACAACAAGACTTACAAATCGCTGTAAATAGGTTTGCGCAATCTCCATATATTTTTACTATGATCAGTGGCATGAGTGATGTAAAGCAACAAGTGTGGCAACGCTTCGAAGGTCAAATCATTTTAAAAAAAGACTCTATTATAGCCGCCATTGTTGCAGCTATTATAGTTGCCTTACTTGCCGAGCTTACTGGTTATTTGTTTTTAACTGGAGTAAAACGCTCATTTAAACGCTTATTCGCAGCTCAAAAATAGTGATTTCATAAAGTCATAAAATACATCGGTTTTGCGGGTAGTTAAGCTATTTTGCGGACGCAAAAACCAAACTGGTGCATCATCTTGTGCCATTACACCGGGCATAACTTCAACTAAAATGCCATTTTTAATATCTTCATGAATAGCTATCATTGATTTAATTGCAATGCCATGACCTGCAATGGCTGCTTGAGTCATATTGTCGGAATTAGAAATAGTAAAGCGTGTTCTTGCATTAAAAGTATGTGTTTTACCTTGTTCATCAAAAAGCTTTAATTGGCGCTGCCACGGCAGGCAAACCCAATAGTGTTCGCTCAATTGAGCTAAGCTTTTAGGCATGCCATATTTTTTTATGTAGCTAGGAGCTGCGCAAAGTATACGTTTGTTGTTTACTATTTTTCGTGACAGTAAACCGGAATCATTTAATTGTCCTACACGAATTGCCACATCTTGTGCGTCATCAACCACATTTACAAAATGATCAGTAATTAAAAAATCAAGTTTAAGTTCAGGATAGGCCTGCTCTAACTCATTAAGTCTTGGCATTACGTATTTTGAAAAAATCCAAGGGGGCATAGTCACGCGTAATAAACCACTCACAGATGAACTACGCGCACCAATACTATGCTCAGCGTCGTGCAGCGCCTCCATTATAGCGCCAACTCGCGTATAAAATATTTCACCTGCGGGAGATAACCGTACTCGTCGGCTATCTCTAAAAACAAGTACTGTTGCAAGCTCACGTTCTAATTTACTTAAGCGATGGCTTACCGTTGCAGGCGATAAACGCTGCTCACGCGCGGCAGCAAGCACCCCTTTATTTTCAACTACTGCTATAAATGTTTCTAGGTCGCTTAAATTATACATAAAGATGCCATTGTGCACTTTTCAATGTTTAACATTTTCGAATGAAGCTTTCAGTTTTGCAATGTTTATTTAAATATGTAAAACACTATAATTGCAAATAGTCTAATTATTGAGGTTCAATCATGAGTTTAAAAGCGCAAATAGATGCCTATAACGTACAAAAAGATGCCAAGTTACCGGCTGACGTTTTAGCATTAATGAACACTAAAAACGAAGAACTTATTGCACAGCATATTAAAGACAATGCGTTGCAAATTGGTCAAAAAGTAGAAAACTTTAGCCTAGCCAATCATAAAGGCGAAAACATTGACCTTGCGGATTTATTAAAAAAAGGCCCGGTAATTATTAGCTTTTATCGTGGTGGCTGGTGCCCATATTGTAATTTAGAGCTAAAAGCACTTAATGACTACTTACCGCAATTTAAAACTCAAAGTGCTCAGTTAGTCGCAATATCACCACAACTGCCTGATGAAACTCTCTCAACTGCACAAAAAAACGCCCTTGAATTTGATGTGCTTTCAGATGTTAGTAATAAAGTAGCTGAACAATTTGGTTTATTGTTTACACTCGATGAGCGTATTCAAGCGTTGTACACACAATTTGGTATTGATTTTGAACACTACTACGGCGATAAAAGCTTTAAATTGCCGCTACCGGCTACTTATGTGATAAACCAAAAAGGTGTTATTACATACGCATTTTTGAACGAAGACTACACCCTACGCGCAGAACCTATTGATATTATCGCAGCACTTGAATCGGAGAATAACTAATGTCTATTTTAAAATCGTTAAAAACACTTACTCTTTCACTACTTGTAGGCACAAGCCTTGTATCTGGTTATGCAGTCGCTGATGAACCAAAAGAACAAACAAAGCCCAAAGTGCTTATTTTTGATGTAAACGAAACCCTACTTGATTTAACGTCAATGCGTACCTCTATCGGTAAAGCACTAGGCGGACGTGAAGATTTATTACCACTGTGGTTTTCAACTATGTTGCACCATTCATTAGTAGATACAGTAAGCGGTAGTTATCACGACTTTGGGCAAATCGGGGTGGCGTCACTCCTTATGGTAGCTCAAAACAACAATATTGATATTACAAGTGAACAAGCTAAAACAGCTATTGTTACGCCTCTTTTAACGCTTCCTCCACACAGCGATGTTAAAGAAGGACTGGCAAAACTTAGAGCTCAGGGCTATAAGTTAGTAAGCCTTACAAATTCTTCAAACAAAGGTGTAAAGGCACAGTTTGAAAGCGCTGGTTTAATGTCTTACTTTGATGCACGTTACAGCATTGAAGATATTAAAATTTACAAACCAGACTTACGTGCTTATGAATGGGTACTTAAAAAGCTAAATGTAGCACCAAATGAAGCTATGATGGTTGCAGCCCATGGCTGGGATGTTGCTGGCGCAAAAGAAGCAGGCTTACAAACCACTTTCATTGCACGCCCAGGTAAAGCACTTTACCCATTAGCTAAAAAACCAGATCACGTTGTGAAAGATTTACATGAATTAGCCGCTCTACTTAAATAAGTATGCGCTGATGAATCAATACCCAAGCGGCCAATGTTAGGATGACATTGGCCGCTTTTTTATAACTACCCCTAAATATGTCTTAGTGTATTTATTTTCATAATCAGTATGTTAAAAATTGAATGTAAACAAAGCATTTAGCCCACTATGAGTTATTTTATCTGCTAGCAATTTAGTACTCACAACGCTACTATTAAATAAATACGTGGTGGAGAACATAATGAATAGTGAAAGATTAGGTGAGTTTGAGCAGTACTTTCAAATTAATGAAAGTATAAGAGTGAATTTATTCGCCGTATCGAACGGACAAGTTCCTAAATCGCAGCTTGAGCTAGAAGACGATATCCCCCCACTATTTAGATTAGCAAATGAAGTAAGTGAACTTGAGCAAAGCTCGTTACGACCACTGCGTAACTTGGGCGATATAGCACAAGAGCTAGCTACATTTTTACAAGCGCAGTCACGTAAAATAGATTTAATAATGAGCCATATTTTGGCCTCAGAACAAGCCCAAGATAATGCAATACAATGTGATAGCTACGGCGGTGGCGGTATTCGCTTTACATCACCCGAAGTACACTCAATTGGCCAAGCATTTAGAACAAAACTGTTTTTGCACCACGAAGCCTCTGCGGTTTATTGTTACACCGAAGTTGTGGCAGTAGAAAAACAAGATAACGAACATTATCAATACACCATGCTCTTTACCGCAATTAGAACCACTGACCAAGAACTTATTGTTAGAGCAAGTTTACATGCTCAAACCCGCCAACTTAAAAAACGTCAAGAACTTGATCAAAACCAAGCCAACCTAAACAGTGATAATTAGCTGACATCTTTATGTAAAATGCTAAACTAGCGTCATCTTAATTAGTATATAAAATTCATGAACTTTAGACTTTTACCAGAATGGGCCGAGCAAGACGCTGTTATGCTTACATGGCCTCATAAAGACACAGATTGGGCTGATAATTTAGCACGTGTAGAACCTGTATATATTGAGCTTGCTAAGCATATAACAACGCAGCAACAGCTTGTTATTGTGGCGCATAACAGTGCCTTAAAAATGCATATTACAGCATTGCTAAATAGCGCTGACATTTCTCTTAATCGTGTTCATTTTGTAGTAACGCCTACCAACGATACCTGGGCGCGCGATCATGGCCCGCTTACTTGCGCCGCTATTGATTCACCAGAGCAACTAAAAGTATATGATTTTACTTTCAATGGTTGGGGCAATAAATTTGAAAGCGCATTAGACAATCAAATTAATCGTACTTTGGTAAAAGAGCTAAGTAGCATAAACAACCAATATCAAGCGCTCGATATGGTACTTGAAGGTGGCGGTATTGAAATAAACGAGCATGGTGTGTTGCTAACAACCAGCGAATGTTTGCTTAACAAAAACCGTAACCCAGATTTAAACCCTGCTGACATAGAAGTACTTTTAAAAGAGCACTTGGGCGCAACACATTTTTTATGGGTTGATCATGGCTATTTAGCCGGTGATGACACCGACAGCCACATTGATACCTTAGTGCGCTTTGCTCCAAATAATACCCTTGTATATGTGCAGTGTGACGATAAAACTGATGAGCACTTTAGCGCACTTGATGCAATGGAAAAACAACTAAAAACCTTTAAAACTGCCGATAACACCCCATATAACTTAATTGAGTTACCGTGGCCAAAAGCCGCTTATGACGATGAGCAAACACGCTTACCGGCTACCTACGCTAACTACTTAATTATTAATAATGCTGTGCTTGTGCCAACGTATAATGATGCCAATGATGAACGTGCTCTAGCACAAGTTCAAAAAGCATACCCACAACACACTATTATTGGCGTTAATTGCCAACCAATAATTGAACAATTTGGCAGCCTGCACTGTATTACAATGCAATTACCTCGTGGATTTTTAGCTGGAGCAGCACAATGACAAGCCCTGCAAAATTAACCGTTGCGTTAGTGCAACAAAGCAATACCGATAACGCTCAGCACAATATGGCAAAATCAATGAGTGCCATTCGTGAAGCCGCTCAAAAAGGTGCAAAACTGGTTGTACTTCAAGAGCTACACCGAAGCCTCTATTTTTGCCAAACCGAAAACGTTGACGTATTTGATTTAGCCGAAACCATTCCAGGCCCTAGCAGTAACGCCTTAGGTGAGCTTGCTAAAGAGCTAAGCATTGTTATTGTCGCTTCTTTATTTGAAAAACGCGCTACGGGCCTTTATCACAATACTGCGGTTGTATTAGAGCAAGACGGCAGTATAGCAGGTAAATACCGCAAAATGCATATTCCTGATGACCCTGGTTTTTACGAAAAATTTTATTTTACCCCTGGTGATATCGGTTTTGAGCCTATTCAAACCTCGGTGGGTAAATTAGGCGTGCTAGTATGTTGGGATCAATGGTTTCCTGAAGCTGCCCGCTTAATGGCAATGGCAGGCGCTGAAGTGTTAATTTACCCAACCGCTATTGGTTGGGATACTAACGACGACATTGCTGAGCAAACTCGTCAAAAAGATGCGTGGGTTATTAGTCAGCGTGCCCATGCTGTTGCCAATGGTGTACCAGTAATTAGCTGTAACCGTGTCGGCCATGAAAGTGACCCAAGTGCGCAAAGCGATGGTATTGCGTTTTGGGGGAATTCGTTCATTGCAGGCCCACAAGGTGAATTATTAGCAGAGGCTAATAATACTGATGAGCAAATTTTAGTGGTTGAAATTGATCAAAAACGCTCAGAAAACGTAAGACGTATTTGGCCTTTCTTGCGTGACCGACGAATTGATCACTATAAAGACCTAACAAAAATATACCGAGACTAAGTAATCTTAACTCAAGATGGCTCTTACTTGCTAAGAGCCAACTATAAATGGAGTAATAAATGGCGTTTGAGCAATGGGCAGCCTTGCCTTGGGTAAAATCTCATAAAGATAAAATTCAATGGGGCCAGCTAAGCGGAAGTGGTTTAAGTATTGCCATTGCTGAAGGCGTTAAACAACAAGACAACTTAGTCTTGATTGTTACGCCTGATACACCAAGCGCACTGCGCCTTGAAACAGAATTAGAATATTTATTACCCGATAACCCAGTAATGGTATTTCCTGATTGGGAAACTCTGCCATACGATCACTTTTCTCCCCATCAAGATATTATTTCAGCCCGTTTAGCCACTTTAAATACCTTAAAAAAAGAACAACAAAGTGTGTTAATTGTGCCTGTATCTACCTTAATGTTGCGCACAGCCCCGGCCTCGTTTATTTATGGTTCAACAATAAACTTTAAAGTGGGCGACAAGCTAGACACACATAACTTTCGTGACAACTTAGAGCAAGCTGGTTATTTAAATGTTCAACAAGTAATGGAGCACGGCGAATACGCTATACGCGGCTCTATCGTTGACTTATACCCAATGGGTAGCCCGCATCCATTTAGACTCGACTTTTTTGATGACGAACTCGATACCATTCGCTTATTTGATGTAGAAACGCAGCGTTCTGATGAAAAAGTAGATAAAATTGAGCTACTTCCAGCGCATGAATTTCCTACTAACGACGCTGATATTGAACGTTTTAGAATAAGCTACCGCGAAAAATTTGGTGCAAGTTCGCAGCAAGATTCTGTATACATGCAAGTAAGCAAAGGTAACTGGCCTGCCGGTATCGAATACTACATGCCGTTGTTTTTTGAAAAGCTAGCAACTATTTTTGACTACTTGCCAGATACGACAACTGTTATGCAGCTGGGTGATTTAGAGCACGCGGCAGACACCTTTTGGCACGATGTAAATGTACGCTATGAGAACCGCAGAGTTGACCCACTTCGTCCATTACTTGAACCCAATGCGCTTTATCAGCCTATTGAAGAGCTGTTTTCTAATTTAGGCAATTTTGCACGTATTCGTTTATCCCTTGCAAAGCTTGGTACTAAAGCGGGCAATAAAAACTTAAGCGTTAGCGAGCTGCCTGCTATTCGAATTGATCATAAGCAGCATGAACCTTATGCCGCGTTTATAAATTATGTAGCAGAGCAAAAAAAGAAAAAAGGCCGCATATTACTCAGTGTTGAATCGGACGGTCGTCGCGAATCATTACTGAGCATTTTAAAACCCAGCGGTTTAAAATTTAAAGAATTTGAAACACTCGAACAATTTACAAAAAGCGCGAGTGATGTAGGTTTAATAGTAAGCCCGCTTGAACAAAGTGTAGTACTTGGTACTAAACCAAGCCTTTCTATTATTACCGAGCAAGAACTCCTAGGCATTAAAGTATCTCAGCGCAGACGCCGCAAGCACAAGTACGAAGCCAGCCAAGATGCGCTAATCCGGAATTTAGCTGAGCTTAAAGAAGGCCAACCTATTGTGCATCTCGACCATGGTGTTGGGCGTTACCAAGGTTTGCAAACAATTGATGCTGCAGGTGTAATTACTGAGTTTGTTACCATCACATATGCAAGTGAAGCTAAATTGTACGTGCCAGTGTCTGCACTGCATATGCTTAGCCGCTACTCGGGTGGCGAAGAAGCCAGCGCCCCGCTGCATAAGCTTGGCTCAGATGCATGGGAAAAAGCTAAAAAACGAGCGGCTGAAAAAGTCCGCGATGTTGCCGCCGAATTACTTGATATTTATGCTCAGCGCCAAGCAAAACCCGGTAATAAATTTACCCTAGATGCCCCTGCATATCGCCAATTTAGCGATAGCTTCCCGTTTGAAGAAACTGACGATCAGCGTAATGCCATAGAAGCGGTATTAGGGGATATGCAATCAAAGCAAGCCATGGACCGCTTAGTGTGTGGTGACGTAGGCTTTGGTAAAACAGAAGTGGCCATGCGTGCTGCTTTTGTAGCGGTTAACGATGATAAGCAGGTAGCCATTTTAGTGCCTACCACCTTGCTGGCTCAGCAGCACTTTGAAAACTTTAAAGACCGCTTTGCTGATTTTCCTATTGAAGTAGGTGTACTTTCGCGCTTTAACTCCACTAAAGAGCAAAAAGACACGCTTGAAAAAATGGCGAACGGTAAGCTCGATATAGTTATTGGCACACATAAACTTATTCAGCATGACATTAAATTTAACGATTTAGGCTTACTCATTGTTGATGAAGAGCATCGCTTTGGTGTTCGCCAAAAAGAGAAAATTAAAGCTCTGCGTGCCGATGTAGACATACTCACACTAACTGCAACGCCAATACCGCGTACACTTAACATGGCCATGAGCGGAATGCGCGATTTATCAATAATCGCAACGCCACCGGCTAAACGTTTAGCGGTAAAAACCTTTGTACGCCAACGCGATGTAGAACTAATACGCGAAGCTGTACTACGTGAAATTAAACGTGGTGGCCAAGTTTACTTTTTGCATAACAATGTGGAAACTATTGACCGTGTTGCGCAAGAAATTAGTGAATGGGTGCCTGAAGCAAGCGTCACCTCAGCCCATGGTCAAATGCGCGAGCAAGAGCTTGAGCAAATAATGACTGACTTTTATCATCAAAAATACAACGTGCTGGTATGTACCACGATTATTGAGACCGGTATTGATGTACCGACAGCCAATACCATTATTATGGATAGAGCAGATAAACTTGGCCTTGCGCAATTACACCAATTACGTGGACGAGTTGGTCGAAGCCATCATCAAGCGTATGCCTATTTACTCACAGGTGACCCTAAAGCACTCTCTAAAGACGCGAGTAAACGCTTACAAGCAATCGAATCGTTGGAAGATTTAGGTGCGGGTTTTGCTCTCGCTACACACGATTTAGAAATTCGTGGCGCCGGTGAGTTACTTGGCGACGATCAATCAGGTCAAATGCAAACAATCGGCTTTAGTTTGTACATGGAAATGCTTGAGCAAGCCGTAAATGCGCTACGTGAAGGAAAAGAGCCAACGCTTGAAAATCTACTTAAAAAACAAACCGAAGTAGATTTAAAACTGGCTGCACTATTACCTGATGATTACATACACGATGTTAATGCACGCCTAGGTATGTACAAGCGAGTTGCTAGTTGTGCTAACCTTGATGATATGGATGAACTACAGGTAGAACTTATAGACCGCTTTGGTTTACTGCCTGATGCCGCTAAAAACCTATTTAGCCTACAACTATTAAAAATGCAGGCAAGTAATTTAGGGATAACAAAAATTGAGGCAAATCCAAAAGGTGGTTACTTTGAGTTTAGCCAAGATACTAAGGTTAACCCTAGCTTCATCATTGGTTTGATACAAAGTGCGCCTAAGGTGTACAAAATGGATGGCGCAAATAAACTGCGCTTTGCAATTAGTGAAGCTAACGCTCGCGAACGCTTAAAAATGGTCACTGCAATGATTGCAGATTTCGAAAAAAAGGTTAGCCATTAATGTTGCTAAAAAAATCGCTAGTTATTTTATGCTGCTTGTTTAGCAGCACTGCATTTGCAGAACGCTGGTTTGAGGTTGAGGTGCTTGTATTTAAGCAGCGCCCTGCTCCGTATTTGCAAGAAGATTTTACACTTAAGCACAAAGCTATTGAGGATAAAAACTCTCTAGATTTAATGACCCCTCTTTATACAGAGCAAGCAATGCAAGCCTGTATAGATGGTGATGAGCGTTTTCAAAAACGCTCTTTTACCGATTCATTAGTTAATTCAAACCCACAATCGGGTGTATGCGGTGACAGTACAAACTACCTACAAAGCTACGATGAGCTACCTGTAACACCTCTAGCACCCGCTAAAGATGATATGCAGCAAACTTATTTATTAGCGCCAGAACAACTGCAATTTAAAGCGCAGTACCGACAGCTAGATCGCAAAGGATTAACACCTATTCTACATACTGGCTGGCGCTTTGAAGGCGCAAGTAAATCGCGTGCTCCAAGTATGCATTTAATAGCAGGTAAACACCTTAAAAGTGATTCCAACGTAACCCCTAGCTATTCAAATCCTGATTTTGTAAGTTTATTAAACTCACAACCTGAACTGTTTAACGACCCAAACCAATCAAAAGCAGAATGGGAACTAGACGGTTTATTTAAAATACACTTACGACATTATTTATATATTACGGCTAATTTTGATATTAGCCAAAAACTAGAAAATGGTGATATAGAGTCAGCCCGTTTTTCTCAGTTTAGACGTGTAATAAGTGGTGAAGTACATTACTTTGACCACCCACGAATGGGCATGATCGTCCAAATCAGAAAATTCAAACATTAATACTAAGTAGGATATAACAATGAAAAAACTCCTTATCATCGCAGCTACATTAAGCCTTGCGGCTTGTTCTAAGGTAAGCCTTGAAAGTTACGAAAAAATCAAAGTAGGTATGGATAAGACTGAAGTTGAAACCATTTTGGGAAGTGCAGATAATTGTGTTGAAAAAACACTGCATACTAATTGTGTGTGGGGCGACGAAGCAAAAAATATCGAGATCACGCTAGTATCAAACAAAGTAACTTTATATAGTAAACATGGTTTAGCTAATAAATAAATTTAAAAAAGGGACTGATTTTATCAGTCCCTTTTTTAATTACTAAAATTCATTTTTTGGAGTAGATAAGCTCAATATTAACGATTTTACTACGATTTAACGTTATTTTATAGCGTTGGTAGAGTGTTCTATCTTCCTCAGTTAGCACAAGCACCATGTTAAGTTGATAGCGCCGTTCAACCGCCTGCTTAGAAATTTTATTACTATCTAAATGATATAACTTCCCTTCACCACGCTTTAAATAACGCGCAAATGGTGCAAGACTAAATTGCAGTGTTTGTTGCAGTGTATCGTAACCGGGTAAAAATTCTTTTGCACTAACACGTGTCTCACTTGCAAAGTGTAACCACTGCGCGGCTTGTTTATTTTGCTGACGACGCTTTGAAAAAATAGATCTAACTTCTTTAGGTATTTTTTTAAAGCGTGTGTATTCAAGCCAAATTAGCTGACTCGCTATTTTGTCTTTGGTAATACTATTTTTAAAACTAAATCGCCACTTAGGTCGCCCTTGTACAATAGCTCGCCAGATCATACGTGTAATGTCTTCTTTAAATATTTCACGTAGCCCGTAAATAACCCCTAAAATTAAAATAAGCGTCGCGGTGACTTCAGTAAACGTTGAGCGGGCATTAAGTATCACAACCATCACAAATGCCATGATAACAGCTGTTACAGTGCCTTTAACTAATCGTTTAAGGTAGCTGTTAAGAAAACGCGTTTGGCGCTGTAATATAACGCCATGCTCAATTAAACGTTGTAACAAGCGCATTTTATTTGTTATTCGATTTGCGTCTTGCATGGTGGTTTCAGAATTGTAGCTTTTCTCTGCTCGGTACGTATTTTCGTTTTTACAAAACTGCAGTAAATCGTTACGCTCTTTTGCATAATCGCTACTACGTGGGCCTTCATCTAAAAGCTTTAAAAATGATTGCTCAACATGCCAACTTAAATAGTTGTCAGCATTGGTAAAAAATGGAAGTAGTTTTTCGTCATCTGGCGTGTAGCGACGCAGCTTTTTTAAAAGTCCTTCACTTTGTTCATATACTTCGTTAGCGCGTTTATAAAAGTCTTCTGCTTCATCAATTTTTAACGCGTCTTTAATGTCGGCATCAAGGGCTAAACGCACTTGGTAACAAAATAAATTAAGGTTTTGACGGTAATCTTGCTGCTCACCTTTGTTTTTACTAACAAAACGGCTTCGTACTAATGGCAAGTGTATATTGTTAGCATTGTAGGCTAAATGCGATTTAAAGTGGTTATTAAAGTAAGATTCTTCGGTAAGCGTTTGCGGATTAATCCCCATTTCATTAGGGATAGAAAAATACAGATCTATGCGCTGTTCAGAACGAGGAGTTAGCTCTGGTTCAATGACAAAAGATAAGTTTTCATCTTGTTTTAACAATCAGTTCTCCTTCTAAAATATCGTTTTAGTGTACTTGTCTCCTTTGTTTTGTTCAATAAAAAAGGCTCAGTAAATACTGAGCCTTAATACGATTAATGTGCTAGTTATTATAGTTTAATATTAATACCAGCAAATAAACGGCGACCTAATGTGTCATAAGTGTACGGATCAGTATTTGAATCGTAATTACCTGTGTAATACGGAGGCTCTTTATCAAACATGTTATTAATACCAGCAGAGACAGTTACTAAGTCATTAACCATGTAAGAACCACTAATATCATGATACACAATTGATGGTGTCGTTGGTGCAACACATTCACTCTGATCAAGTCTACAAGTAAAGCTATCCATCCCAGCAACGTAACGTGCTTCGTAAGTAGCATCCCAGCTATCACCACTTACTGTTAAGTGAAGATTTGATTTAATGTCAGCATAGCCACCGCTACCATTTGTAATGTAACCTTGATAGTCAATTACAGCACCTGTATCAACAACATATTCATCTAAATACGTTGTATCTAAGCCTGCTTTCCAAGCTAAACCTAACGCATCAAATGAATACTTTAAGTTTAAATCTATGCCTGATGTTTTCTCTGAACCGATATTGCGTAACTGGTTATTAAATACAATTCGACCATCTGTACGTACAAAAGCACCTGTATTTTCACATAGTGTAGTCCCAGTACCATTAGGGTCAATACACTGATCTACAACAAATTGACTTGTGTAGGTGCTAATAGCGTTTTCGATTTCAATATCGTAGTAATCTACAGTCATTGAAAAACCATCAAGCCATTGTGGTTCGTACACAACACCGAACGTTAGTGTATCTGCTTCTTCAGGTGTTAAAGCAGCATTCCCACCAACTGTTACTTCTGCTTGGTCATCAGCACCAGGGTAAGTAACGCCATCATAAGATATTGCTTTACCAGAATATAGCTCATCTACTGTAGGTGCACGGAAAGCCGTTGAGCGAACACCACGTAGCATTAGTTCGTCATTTACGCGCCAAGTTAGACCTAGCTTCCAAGTATTATCTGAACCAAATGTGCTGTAGTCAAACGCACGTATTGCAGCACTTAATTCAACACTTTCAGCAAAAGGAGCATCAGCCAATAATGGTATTGCAAATTCTACATATGCTTCATCTACATTGAAACCACCACTTGTTGGATCAATACGAGGGTCGTTACCTAGGCCTTGTGCAGCTATTGAATCTGGATCCTGCCATGCTTTTTCTTGACGGTGCTCAACACCTGCAGCAAACGCAGCATAGCCAGCTGGTAACTCGAACATTTCGCCTGAAAGAGAGCCTGATACAATAAATAACTGACTTCCACCTGATTCTTGCTCTTTGTAAATATATTGACTTACGTTAGATTGAGCCCAATCAGCTTCGCTTAAAGGATTGAATGTTCCAGCTTCTACATCTGCTGTTAGAGACGAAACATTATGAAGATTATCTGTTTTACTTACAGAGTCATTACGACCGAAGTTAGCTGAAATATCCCAAGAGTAATCATCAATTACACCTTCGGCACCAACTACAATACGAACAGTATCAACTGTTTGAGAATAATTGCGTGTACCGCTTTCACTCATTCTACGACGGTAGCTAATTGGATCACCAGCAGCATAGTTTGTAGCTGTTGTCACATACTGACCATCAGCTCCCTTCACGAATGCGTTATTTGCAACTTCGCGCTTGTCGTAGGTTTGTCCTAACAGACTGTCACCCATAGTGCTTGGGTCGTAATCAAATGCAAAGTTAATTGGTTGCGGTGCTAACTGCTGCTCTGACCAACGCTTAGTGTAAGTGAATTCACTAAAAAAGCTTGTGTCATCAGATATTTCATAAGTTCCAAGACCTGTAATATTTAATCTGTTCATTGGTGTGTATAAGTAACTGCTACTTGCGTAGTTATATGCATCGGCAGCTGTTGTGTAACGATGTAAACTCCCACCTAATCCGCTCAAGCCACTATCATTAGCAACTCCAGTTTGTTCAATTTCATTTTTTTTATTCAAAATGGGTGCAGTCACGTTGCTTTGAATATGACCACCTTCACTGAATGAAGAGCCACCACAATATAAACCGTTTTCATCTTCAAGTATTGGACAGCTTGAGAAATCACGATTACTTTGGCTTGCTTCACCACGATTTGTATATTGTGCACCAAAGACAATATTACCTTTGTCAAATGAAGTACCCACTGTAAAGTCAATAGAGTTTTCAGTTGCATCGTGCTTTGATGTCATTGCAGTGTTTACGTTTAAATCAAGGCCTTCAAAATCATTCTTCAGAATAATATTTACAACACCAGCAACAGCATCTGTACCATATACGGCTGAAGCGCCGTCTTTAAGTACTTCAATTTGCTTGATCATTGAAACTGGTATCGTATTTAAATCAACAGTAGATGCTGCGCCAGTACCTGAATTGATCATACGACGGCCGTTTACAAGTACCAAAGTACGTGCTGAGCCTAAACCGCGTAAGTTAATAGATGCATTACCACCTGAACCATTGTTAACGCCAGGATTAGTCATTGCACCGCCAGCGGCGGTCATTTGCTGAAGCACACTATCAACTGATGTAGCGCCGGAAGCTCTGATCTCATCAGCACCAATTAGTGTAACTGGGCTAGCGGTTTCCATGTCAGAACGCTTAATACGAGAACCCGTTACTTGAATTTTTTCGATTGATTTCGCAGCTTCGTCTGCCGCTAAAACTTGCACACTTGAGAACATTGGGATCGCTGCAATGACAGCTAAACCAAGAGTTGATTTTTTCATGAAAGAACCCTACTTGTTGAAATTTACCTTTATTGGTAATGCTCACTTGTTATAAGAATAGTGAGTCAGGCGGGCAACTTAGGCGCCTTTAACTGAACGAAAACTTAATAACTGCTTACTTTGTATGCTTCAACAAAATAGAACATCTTTATTAGGAACATACGTTACAACTTGTTTCATTGTTAACTAGAAAATACACTTTAGTATCAATCAACTAATGATATCTAGACACTTAAAAAACACACCTGAAATCAAACTGGCTTACTTTGTAATTAAATGTAATCAACTGGATTGCGTACCAAGTTTGAATAAATTAACAAGTTAATCACAGCACATTATTAAAACCGCAAAACTAAATGTTAATTACTAACCCTATTTATGCATGTTTAGTGCTTGAATAGTCTTGTTTAGCTACTTTAGGAGGTTTTTTGATTAGATTTTCACTCAGTCATAATTAAAATTGAACTTTTTGAGATAAATTGGGCATTATTAGTATTTTGACAGGTGACACAATTTAAGGAGGCAATTAATTGATCTTGTTGCTCTAATAATCGTATGAATAGCAAACATCAATTCTCGTTAGAAAAGTGAGCTGTACCGAAGGAATCAGTCGGTAGGAGTAAATCTAATACGTTACATAAAAAGAGTAATTTAGTGTTTGTATTAAAGAGGTTGTATTATCTTTGACTGTTAGCTCTAAATTCCAGAGCATATTTTGCTCAGAACAAATGCCAACCATGGTATCACTTTGCCACAGGCCATTATGTTTTTTAAATTGCTGAGGAATGTAACCCATATACATAGTAATGCCTTTAAGCTTGGCATCTTCAATTGTAAGGTTTGTTGGTAAATCACTAAAAATAGTAAATGGAGTTTCGGGAGAAAGGGTTTTCTCGCTTAACCATACTTTAACATCATTTGAAAAAGTACACGGTAAATTGACTTCGCACTGGGCGTTTTTAAGAAATTTTTCATCTGTATTTTTAGAAAAATCACACGCTGTTAATAAAAAAAACACCGCCGTGAATAAACTTAACCTATATATAAGCATAACAATTTCGCACTAAAAAAAAGCAAATACTAATAATCGCGACTGCAAATAACAAGTGCGAGTGTTACTATTAGACCAAATAAGGCACAAACTGTATCAAAAAATAAACAACAAGCTCACAAACATTGATTGATGTCATAATTTTATGTAATTGACCTATCTTTTTTAGGCCAAAAAATTTATCATTTCACCCGCAAAAAATAAGGGTTTCTCAAGTTTTTTTTCTGAAGCTTTCATGTATTGAAAGTTTTAGATAACACGCTTGAGAAAATAGTAGGCCCCACTTTTAAAGGTGGGTAATTCATTTCTAAACGCATTTATTGCAGCGGAAGCCAGAAAATGAGCCAAACAGTAGCATCACAAACTGAGTATAACTATAAGGTTGTACGCCAATTCGCTATTATGACAGTGATTTGGGGCATCGTTGGCATGAGTATTGGGGTTCTGATTGCTGCCCAATTAGCTTGGCCAGCACTTAACTTTGATACACCATGGTTAACTTACTCTCGACTACGTCCGTTACACACGAACGCAGTAATTTTCGCATTTGGTACCAGTGCACTTTTTGCGACGTCTTATTACGTCGTACAACGTACTTGTCAAACGCGTCTTTTCTCAGACAAACTTGCCGCCTTTTCTTTTTGGGGTTGGCAGCTAGTTATTGTATTAGCTGTAATAACGCTACCTTTAGGTATTACTAGCTCAAAAGAATATGCAGAACTTGAATGGCCAATCGATATTTTAATCGCTGTGGTTTGGATTGTTTACGCAGTTGTATTCTTTGGTACTTTAATCAAGCGTAAAGTGTCGCATATTTATGTTGCTAACTGGTTCTACGCTGGCTTTATTATTACTGTTGCAGTCCTTCATATTGTAAACAGTATGGCAGTGCCTGTGTCGTTAACTAAATCATACTCAATCTATGCAGGTGCGGTAGATGCGATGGTTCAGTGGTGGTATGGTCATAACGCTGTAGGCTTCCTACTAACTGCTGGTTTCTTGGGTATGATGTATTACTTTGTACCAAAACAAGCAGGTCGTCCGGTGTATTCATACCGTTTATCGGTAGTTCACTTTTGGGCTTTAATTTCATTATATATCTGGGCTGGTCCTCATCACCTTCACTACACAGCGCTTCCTGATTGGACGCAAAGTTTAGGTATGGTTATGTCTATTATCCTATTCGTACCGTCTTGGGGTGGTATGATTAACGGTATTATGACGCTATCTGGCGCGTGGCATAAACTACGTACCGACCCAGTACTGCGTTTCTTAGTTGTTTCATTGTCTTTCTACGGTATGTCTACGTTTGAAGGTCCTATGATGGCAATTAAATCTGTAAATGCGTTATCTCACTACACAGATTGGACAATCGGCCACGTACACTCAGGTGCGCTAGGTTGGGTTGCTATGATTTCAATTGGTGCTATTTATCACTTAATTCCTGCATTATTCGCGCAAGGTCGTATGTATAGCGTTAAATTGGTTAATACCCACTTCTGGTTACACACTGTAGGTGTTGTTTTATACATTGTTGCAATGTGGATTTCAGGTGTAATGCAAGGTCTAATGTGGCGCGCAGTAAATGCTGACGGTACATTGATGTATAGCTTTGTGCAGTCTTTAGAAGCGTCGCATCCTTTCTATATTATGCGCTTTGTAGGCGGTGTATTCATCGTAACAGGTATGTTAGTTATGGCTTATAACGTTTACCGTACTATTTCAGCTGAGAAAGAATCTCTGAAACTAGACGCGCAAGCACAATTAGCATAACGGAGTGAGATGATGAGCAAGAAAAATTCACAAAACAAACATGAAATAGTAGAAAAGAACGTTGGCCTTATGGCTATTCTGACTGTTTTTGCTATTAGCTTTGGCGCGTTAGTTGAGATCACTCCGCTAATGTTCCAAGACGATACAACTAAGCCTGTAGAAGGTTTACGCCCTCTTAACGCTTTAGAAATGGAAGGCCGCGACCTTTACGTGCGTGAAGGTTGTTCTAACTGTCACTCGCAAATGATTCGTCCTTTTCGTGATGAAGTTGAACGTTATGGTCACTACTCTGTAGCCGGTGAATCTGTTTGGGATCATCCGTTTTTATGGGGTTCTAAACGTACTGGTCCTGACTTAGCTCGTGTTGGTAAGCGTTACTCAGATGATTGGCACTATGCTCACTTAGTTGATCCACGTGCAGTGGTTCCTGAGTCGAACATGCCAGGCTTTCCTTGGTTAGCAGAGAATACGGTTGATACCAGCCTCACTCTGAAAAAACTACAAATTTTCCGTGATACTTTTGCTATTAACCCAGAAAACCCTAAACATCCGGGTCTAGGTTATGGCAGCGACGAAGAGCTTCAAGCTGATGTTGATAAAGTTAATGCTATGAATGACGGCAAAGGCGCAACAGAAATACAAGCTCTCATCGCGTATTTACAGCAACTTGGCACCCACTTGAAGTAAAAATTATGGATTACGGAACATACAGAGGCATTTTGACTCTGGTAATTTTAGTATTGTTTATTGTGATTGTTGCATGGGCATATAGCAAGCGAAGCAAAACTCGTTTTGACAGCGCCGCTAATGCCATTTTCGAAGATGAAAAAAAACATGACAACACACTCTCTAACGAGGAAAAGGAGTCTGAAAAATGACTAGCTTTTGGAGTATTTGGGTTATTGTATTAACCCTTGCATGCTTATGCATCATTTTTGGCCTGTTAGTTTGGAACTTAAAAAACTACGCTGGCGTAAAAGAAGGTGAAAGCTGTGGACATGAATTTGACGGCATTGAAGAGCTAAATAATCCACTACCTAAATGGTGGACTTACATGTTTTTCGCAACCTTTATTTGGTCTGTATACTATCTTGCGGCTTACCCGGGTTTAGGTAACTGGGAAGGTTTTGGTAAATGGACGAGCTCTAATCAAGGTATTACGTCTTTAGCTGAATCTAAAAAAGCAGTTGCAGAGGCAAAAGCGGATGGTCGCTTTGTAAAACTTGATAAAGAGTACGAAGCTGCAGAAGAGCGCTTTGGTCCTATTTTTAATAAACTTGCACAAGTACCCGTTTTAGATTTAGTTAATTCTAAATTTGAAGGTGATGCAGCGCAGCAAGTAGCACTTGATAATGATAATAAACATGAGCAAACAGATGGCCAAGTAGCCATTGAAATTGGTCAGCGTTTATTCTCACAAAACTGTGCGCAATGTCATGGCTCTGATGCACGTGGTGGTACTGGCTTCCCTAACCTAACTGATAAAGATTGGTTATATGGCGGAACACCTGACAAAATTAAAGAAACACTTCTTTATGGTCGTATTGCAGCAATGCCAGCTTGGGGTCCTGCTCTTGGCGAACAAGGCGTTAAAGAAATGACAGCACATGTGCTGAGCCTTTCTGGTCGTACTGTTAACCAAAAAGACGCAGACGCAGGCGCTGCTAAGTTTGCAATGTGTGCCGCATGTCATGGTGCTGACGGTAAAGGGTCGGTTGCACATAACCTACCGTTTGGCGCGCCTAACCTGACTGATAACATTTGGTTATATGGTGGTTCTCAACGTGCTGTTGAAGAAACGCTTAACCACGGCCGTGCCGGTGTAATGCCTGCATGGAAAGACATTTTAGGTGAAGATAAGATTCACTTATTAACTGCCTATGTTTACAGTTTATCGCAAGATAAATAAGCACGCGGTTAATAAAATGTTTATAAATTAATTTATTTAATTCAATAGATTAATCCAGATCAAAAAAGCCTCCACTGTGAGGCTTTTTTTTAGTCTTTTACGTATAATTCCTATAAAATAACGCTTCCTAAACTTACTTTAGAGACACTATGCAACCTACTCCGTGGTATAAAAATTTTTGGCCTTGGTTTTTAATCTTTTTTCCGTTAGTTGCCATTATTGGCTGTATTAGCTTATTTATTACAGCAATAGGTAACGGCCCAGACATGGTTGTTGACGACTACTATAAAAAAGGTAAAGCAATAAACTTAGAACTGACTAAGTTTGAAAAAGCAAAGGCACTTTATTTACATGGCGAGTTAAATGTAACTAACGAACGTGTAAGCTTTAAATTTACAAAAGGCGACAGCAGCAATGTGCATGTGTTAAAACTCTCGTTTTACCATCGCACCATAAAAGCACACGACTTTGAAGCAACACTTACTCCTAATGCCAATCAAGAATTTACTGCATTACTTAATGAGTATACACAAGGCGCCTACTCAGTCTTTATTGAGCCAATAGATGGCAGTTGGAAAATGAAAGAAAATATAACGTTACCAACTGAACAAACCGTTTTAGTTACTCCTAATTATAAGTAGTAATAACTATGTCTAACTCTTGTTTTCATTGCCTTGAGAGTGTGCCAAATGGATTTAGTGCCAGCGTTATAATTGACGACAAAGCCCAGCCAATGTGTTGCATTGGCTGCCAAGCTGTTGCACAAAACATTGTTGACCAAGGTATGACCGATTACTACAAATACCGCACCGTACGTGCCGGTAAAGTAGAACAGCTAGTACCTGAGCAACTCGCATTTATAAAAAGTTATGACAACGAAGACATTCAAGACGAATTTATAGCCACTAACGATAATATCTCAGAGGTATTATTGAGCGTTGAGGGTATAACCTGCGCAGCGTGTGCGTGGCTTATCGAAAAACAACTCTTAAATTTAACCTCAGTTAAGCGTGTTGATGTAAATACATCGACCAACCGCGCGATGATTCAATGGGATAAAACCAGCACCCCGTTGAGTGAGGTTATTACTTCCTTAGCTAAAATTGGTTATAAAGCCTACCCATTTCAATCAGATATTGAAGCTCAGCAAAAACAACAAACTGCCAAAGCCTATATTCGGCGCTTAGGTGTTGCAGGCTTAATGACCATGCAAGTAATGATGTTTGCGTTCGCCATGTACTTTGGCATGTTTTCAGGCATGGACAGTAACTTTGAGCAGTATTTTAGATGGATCAGCTTGGTACTGGCCTCTCCGGTTATTTTATATAGCGCACTGCCCTTTTTAACCAGTGCTATAAATGGATTAAAAGCAAAACAGCTCAATATGGATTTACCCGTATCACTGGCTATTTTTGGCGCATTTGGTGCAAGTTGTTACGCCACATTTATGCAAGTCGGCGAAGTGTATTTTGAATCTGTATGCATGTTTACCTTTTTACTGTTATTAGGTAAATATCTTGAATTTAGAGCGCGTTTAAAAGCGAGCGAATTTACTGCCAACTTACAAAAACTACTGCCATTAACAGCGCGTACCATTAACGAAAGTGGTGACGAGCTTATAATTGCGGCTAAAAAACTAAAACTTAATGACGTAGTACTTATTAAAGCGGGTGAAACGATTCCTGCCGATGGCGAACTTATTAAAGGCAAAACCACGGTTGATGAGTCTATGATGACCGGTGAACATAAACCCGTAACTAAATTTATTGGTCACAATGTCTATGCTGGTTGCGTTAACCACGACGGCGTTATTGAAATAAAAATCAATAAAATTGGCCAAAATACACTTTTAAATCAAATTATACGCCTACAACACAACGCACTCACTAAGCGGCCTAAGCTGGTTGAAATTACTGATAAAGTAGCACAGTGGTTTATTGCGTGTTTACTCATATTTGCTTCGCTTACTGCTATTGGTTGGTACCAAATTGATCCTGAACACGCATTTTGGATCACTATTTCGGTTTTAGTTGCTACCTGCCCGTGTGCCCTGAGTTTAGCCATACCTACCGCGCTCACATGTGCAGTGGCAACGCTTACCCGCAAAGGCGTATTAATAAAACAAGCGCATGTGCTCGAAACGCTCTCACAAATTACTTTATTTGCATTTGATAAAACAGGCACACTTACGCAAGGTAAATTTAGCCTTGATGAAGTAGATATAATCGATAAACAGTATACAAAAGCTCAAGTGCTAGATATGGCAGCCATGCTAGAGCGTTATTCTGAGCACCCTATCGCCAGTGCATTTGATGAGTTTACGCCAGCTCACCGCAGTCTTAATAACGTTGAAGTACACCCAGGGCTGGGAATTAGCGCACAAGATGCAACTAATCATTACGCAATTGGTAAAAGTGGTTGGTTTAATTGCAAAAAATCGAATGCACAAGCGAGCTTGTATATAAATAAGCAAGTTGTTGCACGCTTTTACTTTGTTGATAAAGTAAAAAGCGATGCTAAAAAGCTTATAGACTCACTTCAATCGCAAAACTTAACGTGTCACATGTTAACCGGTGACGCGTCAGATGCTGGGCAAAAAGTATCAAAGCAACTTAAACTTGAAAGTGTGCAATTTGGATGTTCTCCACAAGATAAACAAACCGCCGTTGAGCAATGGTCTTCACAAAATGAAGTCGTTGCAATGGTAGGTGATGGTGTAAACGACAGCCCGGTATTTGCTAGTGCGCACTTATCTATTGCTATGGAAACCGGTGCAGACATATCAAAAAATAGCGCCGATGTAGTGCTTCTTAATAGCGATTTAGCCTCCATTGGTCACTTACTTAATGTAGCAAAACAAACCAGACGTATTATTAAGCAAAATCTTGCGCTGTCTTTATTGTATAATGCTTCAATATTACCACTGGCAGCGTTGGGCTTAGTTGCTCCTTGGATGGCTGTTATTGGCATGTCTGCCAGCTCAATTATTGTGATTAGTAATTCACTAAGGCTATTAAAGTTATGAGCATAATTTACATTTTGATCCCTATCGCCATTTTATTCGTCATTATTGCTATTGGTGTTTTCTTTTGGGCAGTGAAAAGCGAGCAGTTTTCGGATTTAAACAAGCAAGGTCATAGTATTTTGTTTGAAGATGACAAAGAGCAACATAAAAAAAGTAATGATTGACCCTCTTTATACCAGCGCTTTTTTAATGGGGCTAATAGGTAGCGGTCATTGCATTGCTATGTGTGGCGGTATTGCAAGCTCATTACAACTAGCAAGTGACAAACGTAAAACATTTACCTATTCATTTGCTTATAATATTGGACGTGCACTAAGCTATATGGCTGCTGGCGCACTTGTTGCTGGTATTAGCAGCCAATTTGCAAGGCAAAACACCTCCTTCTCTTTAGTACTTTCGTTCATTGCAGCTATTTTTATGCTCCTCGTTGGCGTGTATATAATGCGCTTGGGCCCTACTTTGCAATGGTTAGAGAAAATTGGTAAAACCTTGGTGTGGCAACACATTGTTAAACTAAATAAATATTTAATGCCTATTAACTCTCCTTTTAAAGCCCTAGGTTATGGTGCTTTGTGGGGATGGCTGCCTTGTGGGCTTGTATACTCAGCGCTTACATGGGCGATGACCAGCCCAAGTGCCCTTGACGGTGCCTTAGTTATGCTTTGCTTTGCTTTGGGTACTTTTCCCGCGATGATCACATTAGGCATTACCGCGCAAAAACTAAATACTATTATTAACCATCCATGGACCCGAATTGTATTAGGCAGTGTTATAATTTGGTATGGTATCTACTTATTGATTATTGCAACTGACAAACTGGTACATTAATCTATTCGCATTATTAACCTTTAAGGTTATTTTGCAGTCGTGTATAAAAATTTAAACGGATTAAATTATGGATTTCTCTCAAAGTCGCGCTAAAGGTAATTGTGCTATTAGCTGTAATAACTGCAGTATTAGTCAATTGTGTTTGCCATTTTCACTCAATGGCCAAGAAATGGACAAGCTTGACGAAATTATTGAGCGAAAAAAACCACTCCATAAAGGCGACTATCTATTTGAATCAGGTGCACCTTTACAGGCTATTTATGCGGTTCGTTCTGGTTCATTTAAATCGTACACGTTATCGGAGCGAGGTGATGAGCAAATTACCGGCTTTCATTTAGCGGGCGACCTAGTTGGTTTTGACGCAATAAGTAAAATGACTCATCCCAGTTTTTCGCAAGCACTTGAAACGTCAATGGTGTGCGAAATCCCATTCGATACTCTTGATGAACTATCAGGAAAATTACCAAAACTTCGCCAACAAATAATGCGTTTAATGAGTAGCGAGATTACTTACGATCAAGAAATGCTGTTATTACTCAATAAAAAATCAGCAGAGGAACGCTTAGCTAGTTTTATTTATAACTTGTCGGAGCGTTTTGGTGAGCGTGGTTTTTCGCGTAAGGAATTTAGATTTACGATGACTCGCGGTGAAATAGGCAATTACTTAGGCCTAACAGTAGAAACCATTAGTCGTTTATTGAGTCGTTTTCAAAAAGCTGACTTAATTAAAGTAGAGGGTAAATTTATTACAATTTTAGATAATGATGCCTTGGCTAAAACAGCGGCGATAGTTAAGCCTCGCTAAATTAAATAGTTTGATTTAGAACAACAATTTATATGCTACCCCTTTAACTGTTTTATATTTACGTTACACTAAATGTACACCCGTTAGGTAAATGGAGTAGCATATGAACACTATTAAACGCATTATTGCGGTTATTGACCCCACCAAAGATGATCAACACGGTTTAGCACGTTCAATAGATTTAGCTAAAAAATCTGGCGCAAGTATTACCGCCTTTATGACGGTTTACGACTTCTCTTACGAAATGACAACTATGCTATCTGGCGATGAACGCGAAGCAATGCGCGATGCCGTACTAAAAGATCGCCAGCTATGGCTAAACGATTTAGTTTCCCCTTACAAAGATATAAATATTGAAACCCAAGTGGTTTGGCATAATCGCCCTTACGAAGCCATAATCGATACTGTAATTGATCAAAAGTACGATTTAGTAATTAAAGGCACACATCAACATGGTGCACTTAAATCAGTTATTTTTACCCCGACCGATTGGCACTTAGTACGCAAATGCCCAGCCCCGGTATTATTTGTAAAAGAAATGGCATGGCCAGCAAACGGTAATATTTTAGCTGCTGTAAATGCGGTTAGTGAAAACGAAGAACATGTAGCACTTAATAAACGCGTTATTAAAGACGCACAATATTTATGTGAACTTGCCAACGCAAAACTTAATTTAGTTAATGCCTACCCTGCAACTCCTATTAATATTGCCATCGAAATTCCTGAGTTTAACCCAGGACTTTATAACGAATCAGTTAAAAAGCATCATCATGAATCAACCAATGCACTTGCTGCAGAGTTTAATTTAAACCCAGAGCAATGTTTTATTGAAGAAGGCCTGCCAGAGGATGTAATCCCTGATGTAGCGAAGCGGTTAAATAGCGAATTAGTTGTTATTGGTACTGTAGGCCGCACGGGCTTAAGTGCCGCTCTTGTAGGTAATACAGCAGAGCATGTAATTGATAGCCTAGACTGTGATGTACTGGCACTCAAACCCGATGGTTACGTGAGCCCTATGGCAAAGGATTAATTTTAAGCTTTATGTGCAAGTTATAAGCGAGTTATTTTTACGTGTTAATAAGGCATGTTTAAATCAATTTTAATTACATCCTAAACTCGCATATTCAGGTGGTTTGGGTATAATACGCCCCTTTATTTTTAGCAAATAACTTTGCTGTATTGTTTTACTAGGGGGCGTAATTGTCACACTCAGATCAAGCTAAAGCTCAATTTAACTTAAATAAGCTGCAAAAGCGTTTACGTCGCCAAACTGGTCAAGCCGTTATGGACTTCAATATGATTGAAGAGGGTGACCGTATAATGGTATGTCTTTCTGGCGGCAAAGACAGCTACACAATGCTTGAAATGCTTCAACATTTAAAACGTGTAGCACCTATAAAGTTTGACCTAGTTGTTGTAAATCTTGATCAAAAACAACCTGATTTTCCTGAGCATGTTTTACCCCAGTATCTTGATAAATTAAATGTTGAATACAAAATTGTAGAAGAAGATACTTACAGTATTGTTACCGATATTATCCCTGAAGGTAAAACAACGTGTTCACTTTGCTCACGCTTACGTCGTGGTATTTTATACCGCACAGCAAAAGAGCTAGGCGCTACTAAAATAGCCCTTGGGCATCACCGTGACGACATGATTGAAACATTGTTTTTAAATATGTTTTACGGCGGAAAGCTAAAAAGTATGCCGGCTAAATTAATGAGTGATAACGGCGAGCATATGGTTATTCGCCCACTTGCATACTGTAAAGAAAGCGACATAAGCCAATACGCATTTGTACAAGGTTACCCTATCATTCCGTGTAACCTATGTGGCTCGCAAGAAAACTTACAGCGTAAACATACAAAAACAATGCTCGCTAAATGGGATGCGGAGCACCCAGGTCGTATTGAAAGCATTTTTACAGCAATGCAAAACATAGTGCCTTCACATTTAGCTGACGCCGACTTGTTTGATTTTAAAAACTTACAAACAGGTGAAGTAATTGATGGTGGCGATATAGCCCTTGATAAACCAGATATTCCTAAAGTGCCTGTTGCTAATGAGCTTGATGAACAAGAAGCGCCAAGTGTAGTTACTATAAATCTAAGCTAACAAATTTAAGGGGGTTGTATTTATGTACAACCCCCTTAAATTTACCAATTCAGCATTGCGTTCTATTTTTAACTCTCAGCTAAGCCTTGTAAAAATTCCAAACTTAACTTTTCTTGTGCATTAGCCTGATATGGTAATTGCTGCAAGCTATCGTACGAAAAATCGTTAATATCAAAATGACTTATTTCACTATTCCCAAAGCTGTTTCGCTCACCTGGGCTTGGCGACATTCTCTCAATAACAAAGTCGCTTAAGCGCATATCTGTAATGCCTTGTGGTAATACCGACCAGTGGGCTTTCAAATTAAGTGTTTGGCTTCCTTGTGCTAACCGCTCTTTAGATACTAAATGAGCAAGTGGTGTATCGCCACTGTATAAATTAGCCCTAACACGATACAAACCACTTTTTACTACCGCTATGTTAGCTGGCAAAATCATATTTTCGTTTTGTGCATAAGCAGTTTCAAAACCTGTTAAAGTTGCACTAGGCGGCATATATTGAATTTGTGCAACTACGGGAACTTTTTTACCGGCAACATCACCCTCTACAAACACTTGTAAGCTACGAGGGTAATCTTCATCCTCTTCAAATGTTATAATTGCTTCACCGTCACGCGCATTGCCTGTATGGGTATTTAACACTTCTTTTGTATCTGTATTTGCAAGCTCAACGACCACTTTTCCAAGCCCTTGAGCGCTTATCTTTATTGTTATTTCTTCTGGGTATACAAAACGATATTGCTTAAGACTTAACGTTAAAGCATCGCCACTTTCATCAATAGGGCTCGATACCGGGTAGAATTGATTTGGCTTTAATCGATCTTCATCTAATGGACTCAATGGCTGAGAATAAGGAGGAAATTTAAGTGCACTTTCATATTGCATAACCACTTGCTGCGCTGCTTTTGTTAAGTCTTCATTAAACGCGATTTGTTTTTTTGATTGTGTTTTTTTTGCTGTAGGTACATCTATAGGGATCACTTTTACTGGCGATAAATCAGCTACGCTCGCACTGTGTTTAACCTGAGGTGTTATTGGCTCAGCAACTTTATGAGCATCATTTTTACCTGTAAACCATAGCGAGAATAAAATAGTGCTAATAATTAAAGCAACGACATAAAATTTTTTCATTTTTATATTTCAATCTTTTATAAGGCGTATAGTTTTTAACTACACGCCTTGTATGTTATGGAATCACATTATAAATAAGTGCTGATGCGCTTAAATTATTTGAATCCTTAATATAACGATATTGTTTTTTCCAAAACCAACTACCTGTAGTTTTATCAAACGTATTAAAACCTACAGTGTCACCTTCCACATTTACGTTATTCATGGCTATTGTTACATTACCTTTTCGCTGCGCGTTATGTATTTCGTTATGGCTATAACTGTCACTCATCATCATTGGATAATGGTTTGGCATAAAGCTACTTACTGCATCACCTTGCGATTTTAAATGGCCATTTGTATCAATACTGCTGCTACAACTTCCAAACGAGCCAGCCGAACTGGCACCACATGAAGAGTGCGATGCAACAACCGAATCATCATTGCCTTTTAAAAAACCACCCGTTAAACCCAAATATGCATTTCCATCGGCAACAAAGCGTAAACGTGGCGTACGTGCATCTGGGAATGGTGAAATTTTACGTGCATTGTTTACTTTTAAATCGTGTAATACACCAACAGCTTCGGTTACATCACTTCCTAGCCACCATTTGAGTGCAGCATCGACCGCAAAGTTCCATGATGCGCCAGTTAAAGCACTAACAGCTACGTCAGCCAGCTCACTTCCACCACCCGCACCTGCTAAATCAAACGTAGCAACAATATTAAGCGGCTCTAAGCCTTCGTTTTCTAACCAGTTTTCTTGATTATCAATAATATGGCGTGCAACTAAGTCTCCTGTTGAATGTGTTACAAATACACAGCCATCACTGCATAAATTAGAGCGTGAAATTTGCTTTAGCTTTGGCCACACCCAATCGGTAGCAATTTTACCTTCAATACGTTCATAAGCAGGCCAATCAATTCGCTCATCTGCACGATTATTCCAGTACGATTGCCAATATGTTTCACCATCATTGATTACATCACTACCCGACTTATTTGTTATTTGCGAAGTTTGTAACCCATGAATTAATATAATTTTGTAGTCTTTACTCGCTGCAGAAAAGCTCATTAACATAGCTAACCCCGCACCAATTAGGTGGCTTGGCTTAATTAATTTGTGTGTGCGCTTTGTGTTGTTCATACAATTCCTTAATGTTGTGTACTTAATATTTTATTATCATTTAAGGTATTCATGTTGGTTTACATAAGCTTGTCAGCTTAGGTGTTCACTAGGGTCTGTTGTTCTTTGCGGATTAAAATTCGTTCAAACTAGAGGCTATTTAATCACGGCGCGAGATTTGTAACCTAGTGGGCTCGGTAACTGCTCCTGCGTTACTCTACTGGCTTACATCCATGTAGAATAAGTAAAAAACGAGCAACAAAGAGTAAATAGCCTCTAGGAAGTACCCTTTGGGCAGCGTCTGTTTGGCATTAATGCTACGTTATCGCCTATTTATGGGGAACAACCACACTACTTAGGCTCTGCCTTGCCTAAATACCAAACAGACTGCTGCAAATTTAACCTTGAAAGATCAACAGACTCTAGTATTAGGAACAACGAACAAAAATGCAACAACTTATTATCATTTAGGGAAGAGAAGAAACTTATTTCATACCGATTAATGAGTTAATAGAGGTATAGTTGTTATATTTGAAATTATTAGATGGGTTTCAAGGGGTATATTGAGGGTAGTAAGATTAAAGCGGATACCATTGAAAGTGCCCGCTTTAGAATAAGGACGAAGCTAATCTAACCGTTAGCTTTAAGTTCACTGGTAAATTGCCCAATCGCATTTACAACTTCTTGTGCACCTTGTTGGATCTCTTGCATCACTTCACCAGATTCTTTAGATAACGCCAAGCCTTGCTCTGCCTTCTCTTTACCTTTTTCTATTACAGCCACCGTATTTTGGGTTTGTGATTGGTTGCGCTGTACAACTTCTACAATTTCTTCTGTTGCTTTTGAGGTACGCGATGCAAGCAATCGCACTTCATCTGCAACCACAGCAAAGCCTCGCCCCTGCTCGCCAGCTCTTGCCGCTTCAATTGCGGCATTTAATGCTAATAAATTTGTTTGCTCAGCAATACTACTAATGCTTTGTACAATACTCGATATTTGTTGCGACTGCTGATCAAGCGCTGAAATTTCATTTGCAGCTTGCTCCATGTTAATAGCCAGCTCAGTCATTACTGCGACTGTATCTTGTATAACGCTCGCGCCTTGCTCTGCTTTTTTATCAGTTTGGGTCGAGGTGCTATAAGCAATTTCGGCAGCTTGTGATATCGCAATTTCTTGATTTACTTGATCAGTGATAACAGTTGCAAACTTCATCACTTTATAAAGCTCATTCGCGTCATTTGAGATTGGGTTATACGACGCTTCTAGCCAAACAATGTTGCCATGTTTATCTACGCGCTTAAAACGCTCAGCAATAAACTTACCTTCTCTTAATTTAGCCCAAAATTGCAGATACTCTTGAGAGTTATACTCTGAAGCCTCACAAAACGTACGGTGATGTTTACCTAGTATTTCACTTTCTTGATAACCCATTGCAGCTAAAAACTGATCATTTGCTTTTAAGACATGGCCCTCTAAATCAAATTCAATTACCGCCATAGAGCGATATATCGCTTTAATAGTATCGCTTTGCTCGCGAGAAGCCGTAATTGTTTTTGTAAGTACACTTCCGAATATAGAAAAATAGAGCAACTGATCTTGCTCCCCTTTTACTGGATGTACTATTAAACGTAACCATTCAGCTTTACCATCAAAACGCGTTATTTGTAATGTACCGCCCCAGTGACCTTCTTTTTTAATTGCTTGTTGCAAGCTTATAAAATCTTTTGATTTGCGCGACTGCTCAGTAACAAAGTCATTAAAAGGATTATTCGTTAAACTATCTTCGTTATAGCCCAATTTATCTAAAAACAAATCATTAGCGTGTGAGATTCGCCCATCATAGAGTATATTAAGTACTAGCATCTCTCGGTAAAGCCCTTCCCATACTTGCTGTAATGGGTAAAGCTCAGCTTTTAAAGACACTATTTCGTTTTGCTTATTTTTAGAAAAAAACATTAATATCCTTACTAATACAATCAATATAAAATTTATTTTAGTATAGAAGTTAATTTTCATAGCGCGATAAATAATAAGAGCTTTACTTACTAAAGTCTCAAAACACATAGATTTATATAAAGTCGCTACAACACATCAATACAAAATAACTATAAATAAATTAATCTAATAGCGCTTAACTTCCCGCTAAAGTTTTTGAATCTCAAACTTTAATCTTTCATACAATCCAGATGCTCTCGATACGCTTTTATTCATTGCTAATTGCAGTACTTTTTTATCAGCCACCAGCTCAAACTTATTTTTAGCACGGGTTATTCCCGTATACACTAATTGCCTGTTAATACCCATGCGCGCTTGTTTTAGCGGTGGCAGTACCATGGCTGTGTAGCTAAACTCTGAACCTTGTGATTTATGAATAGTCATTACATAGACTTTATCGTGCGCAGGGAGTCGTGCAGGTGAAAATGCTCGTTGATTACCTTGCTCATCAATAAATATGGCTTTGAGCTGCCCACTTTCATCGGGCATTAAAATACCAATATCGCCGTTAAATAACTTAAGCTGGTAATCGTTTTGGCTCACCATAATAGGCATACCCGTGTAGTGGTGAGTATTAGGACTTACGGTAATTAAACCTTGCTGTTGCAACACGCGCTCTATTCGTTGATTTAAGCTATGAACGCCGTAATCGCCCTCTCGTACCGCAGCTAAAAGCTGATAACTCGCAAAAGCAGCATGCACCTGTGCAACACTTGCACCTTGAGCTATTAAGTTAAGGTACTTTGCATAATGACTTGCTGCACTTTTAACGAGCTTTTCAATTGGTTTTGCTACAAAGTCGTAATCTAAAATTACATCGTTAAAGCGCCCTTCACTACTTTCTTGCTCTACGTAATTTAAAATACCGGTGTTATTGGTGTTTACCGCAAGTGCGAGTTGACCAATGCCGCTTTGTGCATCAAATCGATAACTGTGTTGTAAAAAGGCAATGCAATCTGCGAGTTTAAATTCACTCACGCTTTGCGCTACGAGCTTAGGCTCATTATTAAAGCATAAGCTATTTAGCTCATCACAACGTGCTTGCGAGTAGCTTGGCGTTTGCCCAAGTGTTAAACCTTGGCATAAATCGCTCATTACACTGCCGGTATCTACCGATGCAAGTTGATCTTTGTCACCTAGGAGTATTAATCGCGCGTGCGCAGGAAGTGCTTCTATTAATTTAGCCATCAGCGATAAATCGACCATACTGGCTTCATCAATAATTAGTACATCTAAATGCAATGGGTTACGTTTGTCGTGTCTAAATTTATTTGTGAACGGTTTTACACCTAGCAAGCGATGAATTGTTTGAGCGTTTTGCGGTATTAACGTTTTTATATTATCAGGAATTGTTGTGAGCTTATTTTTAGCACCCAATATTGATTCACTCAACCTAGCAGCGGCCTTACCTGTAGGGGCCACAAGTTTAATGCTAAGGGGTGCTGTTTCATAAAGTGACTGTAAAATAGCCAACAACTTAGTCACTGTAGTGGTTTTACCTGTGCCAGGCCCACCCGTGATCACACTAAAGCCTTTGGTTGCAGCAATCGCGCACGCCACTTTTTGCCAATCAGTTTCAACAGTTGAATCAGCAGGAAAATAGGTATTTAAAAGCGCTGCCAATACTTCATTATTAATATTGAGCTTTCGCTCGCTCATACTTAGTAATCTATCTGCGAGTGTTTGCTCATAACCTGCAAGGCGCGCAAAATAAAGTCTCTCGTTAAACAGCTGCAGTGGTTTATTTTCGCCCACGCTTTCATGGCTTTGTAAATAATTAAGCGCCGTATGTACGTTAAAATCATCACTAAACGGGCTTAGCGTACTGGGTACATTGCCATCGAGTTTATTAAAGTCGCTTTTGCGCAAATTAAAAGGGTTACTCCAATCAACTTCATTTAAGGTTAGGCAGCTATGCTGGCTTTGCTGCGATAAGCACAGCAATAAAATAATATAAAACAGTTCATTGTGAGTTTGCTCAATGTCATTAGCACACAGTAATTCAGCGAGCTTCACATCAACTACACGCAGTCGATTTTGCGCTAATAAATACTCAAGTAACGGGACTTCGGTAATCGTATTATTTAACACAATGTCCTCTAATGGGGCATCTTGTGCTACATTTTTTGAAGTAAGAGGCTCTGCGGCTTCATTATTAAGTGTCTCGTCAATATCGTCAAACAATCCAGGTTGCTCATTTAAATCGCTCATAGCATAGCTCCTTGGCTAAATAAGCCATCTAAAATAGTTACTTGCTCTACAGTTAGCTTTTTAAAGTACACGCCTTGCCCTGCCGGCATTCCACGTAAAAACGTGTAATACACGCCGCCTAAATGGGTTTCTATTGAGTAATCAGCTATACGTTGTTTTAATAAACGATGCAGTGCTACGGTGTAAATTAAATACTGTAAATGATACTGATGACTGCTCATAGCTTGCTCAAGCATATCGCCTTCGTAATCAGCTGGCGTACTGCCTAAATAATTAGACTTATAATCTAAAATATAATACTTGCCTTGGTAGCAAAATATTAAATCGACAAAGCCTTTTAACAAGCCCTTTACGTGCGAAAATTCAAGCTTACTTTGCGTAAAGCCAAAATGTTTAACCAGCATTTCGTTTAGCTTTGGTGCACTTAAGCTCTCAAGTGGTAAATTAAACTCCATTTCGACTAGGCAGTCATTGGGTGTAAGCACACCTAATGAAAGAAGGCTGTTTTCTAGAGAGCTTTTATCTAGGGGGCACGCAAGAACATCAAGCACCCACTTTTCAGCCACTTCTCGCCATTGCTCACCTATGTGATACTTTTCAAGGCTGCGCTTAACTACCTCAGATAAGTTTTGCTCGGTATTAGTTGGGTGAACTATTGGGCTAATAAAATCTATTTGTTCAAATATTTCGTGCAAACAGCTACCCGGCTTTGGCCCTTTAGGAAAACTATAAGGTGATGGCAGTTCGTCCTCTTGCACTGCAAACTCGTCTTTTTCGTGATCTTCATCACTTCGCCCTGGGGCTAATTGGTCGCTATGCTTTTTAAAGCTTAACGCACTAAAGCTGGTTGCTCGCCAGTTACGCTCAATATTTGCCGTTACTCTATTAACACTTAATGTTTGCTGCGCAATTTTACTATTACTAAAACAAAGCGTGCCCTGCTCTAATAATGTTTGTGAGGTAAATTGCTGATAGCTCATCGCACTATTAGCGTCGCAAAACTCACTTAAATGCGTGCGCCATGTTTGGCTACTGGCAAGTTCAAGCCCTGCAAATAAAACATGCCCAAGTGCACTACTTTGCATAGCCAAGCGGCTACTTTGTCCTTGCCCAATGTTATAAACACCAAGCGCACAAAAATGTACGGCGCGAGTAAGCGCTACATAAAGCAGGCGTAAATCTTCAGCTAGGCGTTCTTGCTCTGCTTTTTGCAGGGCATCTTCGTCTTTACTTAAATCGTAAACTAGCTTGCCATTATTATGATAAAGCGCTTCTTTTGTTTCGCGATAGCCACTGGCAAACGGCATAAATACCAGTGGGTATTCAAGCCCTTTTGAGGCATGCATAGTGACAATTTTAACTAAATTGGCGTCACTTTCTAGGCGCACTTGTACTGTTTCGCCATCTTGTTGGCTTACCTTTTGTGCAAACCATCGCAGCAAACGCAGCGTGCCTTCAAGCTCTATTTGTTTTTGCTGAAGTATTTCGCCCAAGTGCCTAAAGTCCGTCAGCCAACGCTCAACGTTATACCCTAAACCTTGCCATTTAGCGCTAAGCTGGTTATGGCTCATTAAGCGCTCAAGCATGGCCATAGCGCCTTGCTTGTTCCAAATGTGGCTAAGTTGTGCAAAAAAGTTTAAATGCTCTTGCCATTTATTTTCATCATCGGCGAGTGCATGTATTTCGTTATAACTTAAACAAAATAATGGACCAGCTAAAACACCGCGCAGCAATGACTCGTCATATTGACCATGCAGCGCTGTTAAAAAGTTAAGTAGGTTATGGCTAAGCTCTTGGCTAAAAACGCTTTCTCGCGATAAATACACGCTGGAAATTTTGGCATCATCTAGCGCTTTTTTTATTATTTGTGCTTCAACACGGTCGCGCACTAATATACAAATATCGGCAGCGCTTATAGGGATACTGCCAATACACGCGTCCCCCTGTTTTGCTTTTTCAAGCAGGGTCACTATTTTATTCGCAAAGTGAGTGGCTAAATGCGCTTGCCCTACACCTTTGTTAGTTGGTTTGTTCTTTTCATCGGCGGCTTCATCTACAAATACATTAAATTCGAATGCGGTAGCGGGTTTGCCATCAATTAAAAAAGAGTCATCCGCTTTTTTACCTTTAGCTGCTACTGCGTTAAACGGTATGGCGTCGTTATAAATAAAGCTGTTAGCGTGTTTGCCAAATAAACTATTAACGCTATTTACTATGTCGGTGCTTGAGCGAAAGTTAGTACCCAGCGTAAATTGCTGATCAGTCTGTACAGCTTCTTTTGCGCCAATATACGTAAAAATATCCGCGCCCCTAAAGCCATAAATAGCCTGTTTAGGGTCGCCTATCATGGCAAGCGTGGTATTTTGTTGCCCATAAATTTTACTAAAAATACCGTACTGAATCGGATCGGTATCTTGGAATTCATCAATCATGGCAACCGGAAACAACTGCGCAATTTTTTGCGCCAGTACGTCGCCTTGCTCGTTATTAAGCGCACTGTGTAAATTGGTCAGTAAGTCATCTGGGGTGATCACGCTTTGCTCTTGCTTACGCTTAACTATTGCAGCTTTTACCCAGCGTGCTGCATGTTGTATAACTGCTATTTTGAGCCCTTGGTTTATGGTGTTATTAAGTGCGGCAAGCTCGTCAAATTGACTCAGTAATGGATGCACAAATAATGGCTGATTCTTTTTATAATTGCTCACATCGCTTAGGTTTTCTGTACTCCACACTTCAAACGAATACTTGTTAGTGCCAAATTCAAAAAACAAATCGCCGCCTAAACAAAATGCCTCAAGCGCACTAAGGCTGCCTTTTCGTGCTGGCGTTTTAGACCCGCTTAAACCCGAGCCTTTAATAGCACCTATAAACTCTTGCTCTAACACCGCTTTTTTAAATGCAGGTACACGGATTATGTACTCGTCACGGGCTTTCCATACATCATCTAAATTTATTTGTGGCGTAATGTGCGCATTAGCTTTATTTAAAATGCTCGCCACTTGAGCGAATAAAGCCTCTGGTGCGGCAAATACATCTAAAATAGCATCGGTGCGTTCTTTGTTTAGTGGGTATACAAATGCGCGCCAAAAATCTTTAATGGTTTCGAGTAATATGTCGCGCTCATCTAAAATAAATTCGAGATTAAACGCCACACCCGACTCAAACGCATGTTGTTTTAGCATTCGCTGACAAAAGCCATGAATGGTAAAAATAGCGGCTTCGTCCATTGATTTAGCAGCTGCATCGAGTAAATCAAACGCGCGGTGCTTATCATCAATTTTGGCAATTACGCCTTCAATGAGTTCGTCATTTGGGTCTTGCCCAAGCAATGCGTCGCGCGCAGCAATAATTCGGCTGCGTACGCGGTCTTTAATTTCTTGGGTGGCGGCGTCGGTAAAGGTTACTACCAAAATTTGCTCAACACTGAGCGGCGTATTTAACTCACCTTCTATTTGCATGCCTAATAAGTAGCGTAAATACAGCCCCGTAATCGTATAAGTTTTACCAGTACCTGCACTGGCTTCTATTAAACTTTGACCAATGAGCGGCATAGTAAGAGGATTAAGCGCTTGCATGGTCACTCTCCTTTGCGTGTTCAAATAAAGGCGTGAGCAATTTATCACTCCATTTTATAAATTCTTCTTGGCAGTCGTTTAGCGATTGCACCGTTAAGCGAATATACGGATTTTCGCCCTCGCCTCGCCCTATATATTGCGGGCTAAATTTGCTCATTGCTTTTGTTATATCGCCGCCGCTTTTAACGTATTCATAGCCACTTACCGGGAAGAACGGCACAGGCTCTGCGCGCAGCGCTTTGTATAACTCAAACCAATCAGCTAATAGAGCATCGGCATCGGCTTTGTTTATGGGCGCAAAGGTAATTTGCTTATCGAGCCCAAGTAGCAACGTTTCTACTTGTTGATCCATACTTTGCGCTGCAAGGTGATAAATAAAGCCTTTAATTAAATCTTTCGCTTTAATACTCGCACTGCGGTAAAACACTTGTTTTTGCAAATACACATGATTGAGCCAGCCCTCTATTTTGGTGCCTTCAATGGTAAGCAAAACTTCTATTGGCTCACTTTTTCCGCCTTTAATGTGCTCTTTAACTTGCCCTGCAAGCGCATCAACTCGGTACTCCATACTCTCAAATATGAGGCTGCCTACATTGGCTTGAGGTAACTCACCCCGCTGCAGTATTTGCTCGGTACTCAGTGGTTGCTCGTTTATATTGGCTTTAAGTATTTCATCAAGGTAAAAATAACGGCGCAGCGCATCTAGGCTAAATGGTTCTTCGTCTTTTGCTACTTCGTTAAATTGTGGCAGGCGTAAACCTAATGTTTGTTGATAAAAGCTCTCTTGTGCGCTGCACACACTTCTAATAAACACATCAAGATCTAGCTGCTCTGGCACAGTCACATCAAGTGCAATAACCGGTTGTGGTTTAATTGACTCACTTGGCAGCCAAATTGGATTGTAACTGTGGTTGCTCAGCACAGTATTGGCTTGCTCATCTGCTAAATAATAATGGCTATTAAAAGGCTGTAAATGCTGCTGATTGATTAGACATGCGGGCAGCGTTTTTTCGCTTTTATCGCTTAATACAAAGCTGCGCCCTATGTATTCTAACAGCTCGCTTACAAGGGTTGATGGCATGCGCGGTTGGTTATCAAAACACGAGCGACCAATGTAACTCATGTATAAGTTGTCGCGGGCACTCAGTAGCGCTTCTAAAAATAAGTAACGGTCATCTAATTTACGTGATCGGTCACCTTTTTGCTTTTTAGAATAAGGCACTAAATCAAAACCAATAGGCTGTACGTTACGCGGGTAGTCGGCATCATTTAAGCCCAGCATACATACCACTTTAAATGGCACGGCGCGCATGGGCATAAGCGTACAAAAGTTTACTTGCCCGACCAAAAATCGCTGCCCTACGCCTTTTTCTTGAATGCCTTGTTTAACTAAGTAACTAACAATACGCTGCGAAACCGCTTTGCTGTAATCACCATTGTCGTGGTGTTTTTGTAACTCTTCGAGCACGTTTTGAAGTACTAATAAATCCCAGCTGTCGTCGCTTTCACTTTCGTATATGGCGTTTAATAGCTCGCTTAAAATATGCGCTTTATTAATGAGCGTATCATCGGGCGTTAGCTGCTCTTTAAAGCTTTGCAGTACATCAATAAAGTGCACGAGCTTGTTGAGTGTATCAAGCGCCATGCCTTCTACTTCATCAGCGCTGTAAATACCGTTAAACGGGCATTGTTCGTCGCGCATGGCAATACCAAGCAGTAAACGGTTGAGCCCATGTTGCCAGGTATTTAAATCGATAGCGGGCAAATCAAAGCTGCTTTTATGCGCTGCGTTTATACCCCATTTAACGCCTACACGTTCAAGCCAGTATTGAATTTGCTCGTATTCGTGCGCTTCAAGCCCAAATTTTTCGGCTATTTGCGTCACTTGTAATAAATCGAGAATATCCGACACACCAAAGCGCGAAAACGGTAAGTTAGCTAAACTCGCAAATGAACTAAGGACGGGTTTTTCTTGCTCTATGGCTAAATCGGCCAGTGCGTAAGGAATAAAGCGGCTACCTTGTGCCCCGCCAAATACGGCTTCAATATAAGGGCTGTAAGTGCCTACATCGGGCATCATGACAATTATGTCTTTGGGGGTAAGCGTTGGGTTTTGATTAAATAAGTTAAGTAAGTAGTCGTGCAAGCGCTCAACTTCTCTAAGCGGTGTATGGCAATCGCTTAGCGTAATACTGGTGTCGGTTGCACTGATTGGTAACTTACCTTCGTCGTTTATAAACCACTCTTTGTTATCGGTCAGCGATTCACCTTTAAACGCAAGCTGATAAATCTCGCTTTGTACTTGCCCTAGTAAGGTGTCGTCAAACACATCAATAAAACCATCTATCCAACGGGCATCTAACTGTACGAGTTGCTCAAAATAGTCGCGACCTAATTTACCCCACGACGATAACAACGGATTACCTATAAAGTAGTATTCTTCATCTGGATTGGTTTGTTTTTTTTGTTGCGCTTCCACCAGCGGCATTTTGGCGTATTTAGCGCTTATTTTAGCTGCTGTTTTTTCATCTATAATATCGCCCCAATAATGCTCACTCGGGTTAAAAAAGAATAATATAACCTCGGTTTTTTTACTCAGCGCTTCAAATACGTCTAGCTGGGAGCTGGCAATCGCCGATATACCAAATAAGCTAATGCGTTGTGGCAGTAAGCTATTGTCCATAGTCTCAAGTGCTGCTAGTAGCTGCCCTTGCATATTAGCGCGATGAAATTGGCTTTGCCCAAGGTCTTGGCTTAGCTTTACAATGCGTCGCCATAAGTCAGGTTGCCATGGGGCAATGGCTACATCCACGTCATCAAGTTCATCTTTTCCGCTATCCCATGTGGCTATCCAGTGCGGTCGGTACATTAAATATTGGTCGTACACATCGGCTATTTTTTCGCACAGCGCAAAGGTTTTTTGCCCGTCAATATCGCCTTCTAAATAGGTCTTTAGCGGCAAATATAATGGCTCGTCAATACAGTTTGGTAAAATTGCAAACAGTTTCCAAGCAAGGTTGGGCTTATTAAATGCCGACTCTTTAGGGACATTTGGCAGTAATTGCTGATACAACTGCCAAATAAAGCTCGACGGCAGCGGAAAATCTACCTGCGCTGCAACCCCTAAGCTTTCGCTCAAACCTATTTTTAACCACTGCGACATACCCGGCGATTGCACTAGCACTACTTCTTTGTCGAACGGGCTTTGCAATGGGTTTACTTTTAACAGCTGGTGGAACTGCGCTTGTAGGGCTTCCATCCGGTTTGATTGAATAATATTTAGCATATAGCACTGACCTTGCTTGAGATAAAACCAGTGTAAGATATTTTCAATATTAGGGGTAGCGCAAACGGGTAATTGGCTTTAATAAATCAGAGAGTTAAGAACTAATTTACAGATTTTTATACGCACAGCATCTATTTTATATACTGTGCGTAGTAGTGAGTTTATTTATAAGGGCTAATACTTGATAAACTAAAGTCACTTTGCATTATTACTTCGCCATCAATGCCTTTTAATTTAAGTGAAATAGTGGGATCAATTTGCTGCCAGTCTATGCTTAAATCACCATAATTTACGTTATGAGTAAAATTCCCTACTCGGTGTTTGTTAGGGCTTACATCTTTCCACTTTTCAGTTAAGCCAGAGCTGGTCATCTCAATTAATGGGTAATCAAGGTTTTGCTGATACTTTGATATTTCACCCCAGTGCGTATCGCCGCTGATGATCACGACCCCATTTACTTTATGCTTTTTAATCAATGCAAATAAACGGTTTCTATCTTCAGGAAAGTTTGCCCATGACTCCCAACCTGTGAAATCGGGTAAAAGCTGTAAGCTTGAGGCAATCAATTTTATTGCAGCAGGCTTTTTAAGCTCTTGTTCAAGCCATTGCCACTGGGCTTCACCTAACATGGATGCGCCCTTCACTTCACTAGGACTATACGGTCCTTGGTTATTTAACTTACGCTTAGTGTCGTATTCAAGCTCACCTACATGGTTTAGCGCATCACGGTTCCAACGTAAATCAGGCATTATTACTTGTATGGTTTGCTCATTTTCACCATACATGTACGAGGTATAAATTCCATCAGGACGAGTGCGACGCGCTGAGTTTACAGGTTCATCCCAAAAATTAAGCATAATTTGACGTGATAGCTCTTTATGCGGATACTCTTTACCTGCATCGTTTTGGCCATAATCGTGGTCATCCCACATAGCAATAATAGGCGTTTGCGCTTTCAACGTTTTAAAACCAGGCTTTGCCCCTAAACGTTGGTATTTTTCGGCAAGTACATCCATATCGTTGGTATCGCCATAAATATTGTCACCCAAAAATATAAACAAATCCCCCTGCTCTTTGTTAATTGTATTAAATATGGGTATGTTTTTATCTTGATGCCCACACGAACCAAATAGGATTTTAGATGGCGCGGCAGTAACACTTGCGCTAATAACCAAACTCAGCGCCAAGGCAGATAGGGTTAATGGTTTTAATAGGTTCTTCATTTTAAAATCTCGCTAATAGCAGGCGCCATATTTGAATTTATTTCATTTGGGTTCTGCCCAAGAGCCTTTAAAACGGTCGCCGCTATTTGCGCTTGTTTAAGCTCATTTTTAGTTTTAATTAAGCCACGTCCTTTTATTGCGGGGCCAATGGCTGCAAGCCAAATATGTTCAGAGCCGACAATTCCTTCTGGGTAGGTATTTTCACCTAACTCTAGTTCAGCAAGTGCACGTTTAGAGCTGTGATGTTGCCAATCATTGGCATTATTGCCACGGCCGTGATCAGTAGTAATAATTAGTGTGGTGTTATTTTTATAACCCGCTGTAGTTTGAATGGTTGCCCATAAGTCTTTTATAAAGGCGTCACTTTGCCTTGCCGATTTAAGGTATTGATCGTAATGACCATCATGCGCAAAGTCATCGGTTTCGCCTAAACTTATCACTAACAACTTAGGCTTTTTAGCCAACATATACGCTTTAGCAAAGCGATATGTAAAACTATCTAGTCGTACGTTATACCAAGGACTGGGAATTTCATTTTGTAGCGCATTTAAGAGTGGCGCATCGGTGAATAAATTCTCTTCAATTGACATAAAACCTGCATTTACATACACGTTACTGCGCTTAGTATTTACAATGTATGGGAATACATCCCAACTGCCAAATAAGGCAGTGCTATCTTTAAACTCAGGTAACTTATCTAAACGCTCTAAAATAGTTTTATTTGGGTTGAGCACTTTGTTGTTACTATTTATATTTTCGTCAACTTCACCGGTGAGTATTTCGTTATAACCAGGGTATGAAAAATACCACGGGTTACTTACCGACATAGTAGAGCCGTTAGCTCTATCGCCAATAATTACGCCTTGTTTAGCCACTACTTGCGTTAAAAAAGGCATTAGTAATTGCTGGCGCTCATTTGCAGTTTTTGCCCAAAATTGTCTCTTTAATTGCTCAGGCTTTTTAACAAAATCAGTATTATTAATTAAGCTATTATCAGCCCCGTTAAATACTTCTTGCCAGCGTACTCCATCAAGCGTTACCAGCACTACATTTTGCGCTGCTGTTGCAAAGTTACTCGCTAATACACTTAAGCTAAATAGTATTACTTTTATAATTGTTTTCATCGCGTTTGCGCCCTTTCATATAATAAAGCCCATCAATGATGGGCTATATTTAAATTCAATTACTAAAACCTAATTAAAAGTCAGCGGTAAATGTAACTGCTGCGGTGCGAGGCGCACCAATGTAATAAGTAGCGCCGTTACCGGTACCACCTGCTAAGTAGCTTTTGTCAGTAACATTATAAACAACAAACGATACGTCAATGGCTTTAAACGGGCCGGCATCTACGTCAGTTGAATAACCTGCATTAAAATCAAGTACTGTGTAGCCGTCTACTTTATTGCGCGTGCGAGTGTCTTCGTCTTGCCATGCGCCTAAGCGCTCACCGGTGTATTTAGCCGATAAACCAACACGAAAGCCATCGCTAAAGTAATCGGTAGATACCACAAATAAATCTTCTGATGAATCTATTATGCTGTCGCCTTTTCTAAAGCTCGGTGCTACCTCATTACCACTTTCATCTCTTAATATTACGCCTTGTGAATCGTATGCATTTGGATCATCCGACGAATACTCAGAACTGCTATTAGTATACGACGAGTAAACGTTCCAGCTTGGTGTTAGCATATAGCTTGCTGCAAGCTCGAGCCCATTTGAGTCAATACCCCCTACATTTACGTACGAGCCATTTGTACCAATCGTGTAATCAATGCCGTCTGTGCCACTACCAGGGGCAATAAAGGTAATGCGATTATCAAACTTAACACTGTAAGCCGTTGCTGTAAGCGTTAGTCTGTCAGCTTGATAACGTACACCAAAGTCTATATTGTCGGCAGTTTCTGGCTCTATGTTTGTAAGTGTTGAGCTATCTCGCTCAAGTACACCGTCTTTTATTGCTGAAAAATTCTCGCTGTAACTGGCAAATAATTCTGTGCTGTTATTTAGCTGATACAATACACCCCCGCTAAATAACACGTCTGAGTCGCTATCTACTTTATCTGATCTTTCGTTAGCAAAGTGGTCGTACTTTTGTAATTCAACTAAATATTGTTTTGCACCAATATTTAATGTTAAGTCACCAAAATTAATCGAGTCTTGTAGGTACCATTTGAATGTATCGGTATCAAAAGTGTTTTTGTATTGTGTCCAGTAAGGCGTGCTATCAAAGTGATGATAGATACGCGCGTCAATTACTTTGTGCCAATCACGCGACTCGTCACGTTCGCTTTGCTCATACCAAAAGCCCGCTTCGATATCGTGATCACCAAATGTAGCTTGGTAATTTGCCGTTACACCTAAGCGATCTTTGTTGTAATGCGTATGGCGGTAAGACATAACCGGCGTTGCTGTTGCATCGTAACACGCAGGATTTAAACCAGGACCCGACTCCCATGGCCAGCTCAAACTTTGCGTACAATCGGCATTTGGTGCAAGCGGATTGCCTTCACTATCAGCAAAACCATAAGAGCCTGCATTAGTACCGCCCTCGGTTGTTGGTTCGCCATTTTCATCAACAGGCGTTGTTAAGTAAGGTGGGATCCAATCGCCGCGACCTGAATTTTTATGGTAATAAGGGCTAACGGTTAATAATGAAGTTGGCGAAATCGCGTATTCAAATTTTAAATAGCCTAAGGTATTTTCACGAAGCGTTCCCCACCCTTCTGCAAACATTTGGTCAAAGTGCGGAACTCCCGTCCAATTCCATGTTAGCTGATCCCAATCGGTCGTTTGTTCAAACTGCTCAAGGCTTACGCTGTTATAGTTTGTCTCGCTTACATCGTCGTAAGACAAACGACCAGTGAGCGTTAAATCGTCAAAATTAGATACAAACTTAAGCTCTGCGTGTTGGTTGTCTTTGCCCCCATTACTGCCAGAACCAATCCAGCGGCTTGTATCTGTTTGCGAGTAACTTACGTACGCTTGTGTGTTATTAAAAACAGTGCCTGTTTCGTGTTTAAAGTAATAACGCGTGGCATCGTGGCTGCCTGATGTATACGCAAAGGTAGTGCCTTTTTCAAGGCTTGGGTCTTTACTTACAAAGTTAAATGTCCCGCCTAGTGCTTCAAGTGAAGCCGACTTAATATCAGACGTACCTTGACCTACTTCAACCGTTGCAAGGTTTTCGCTCTCCAAGTAACGGTTAGCTTTAGCACCACCGCCGTAATTAGAGCCACCATTGGGAATGCCATCAACGGTCATACCTAATTGTTGTTGGTTTCCATCAATACTAAAACCACGCATGGTGATTGTAGTAGACCAATCGTCGCCACCAAATGCATCACCTTCATTTATGCTAATACCCGGTAAATTATCAATAACCGATAATATGCTCGATACCGAACTTTGTTGCTCAAGCATTGCAGGCTCAATAACATTGTTAGCGTAGCTCGTTGGTTTAGCAACCACTGTTACTTCTTCTATGGTGTTGTCGTTAGCATGAACAGATGTTGATACAGCCATGGCAATAGCCATGCTCAAAAGCGATTTGTTTTTTAAAGCGTACATTGTTGTCCCGTTTGATTTTAATTATGAAATATGAAAACGCGGACAGTATGAATTTTAAATATGACAACGAGGATGAACTTTATTTACATAAAAATTAAACAAATATGGAAGATTTATGGCGGGAATATGTACAAAAAAAGACACCCAAAGGTTTAACTTTGGGTGTCTTAATTATTTTCTAGAACTTATTACAAATAGTAATTTATTTCAATTCAGCTAGCATTTCATCGCTGTATGGTACTAACTCTTCACCGTTTGCAATTTTTCTAATGTAATCTGGGTTTGCAATAAGTGGGCGACCAATAGCGATTAAGTCAAACTTAGCATCGTTAATAGCTTCTTTTGCTGACTCAAAACTATAACTACCTACGCCTACTAATGTACCTTTGTAGCCTGCGCGTAAAAATTCAGAGATGCTTTTGCCTTCAAGCGAGTCAAAGCGCATGCTGTCGTCAAAAATACCGCCGTGTAAGTACGCTAATTCTCTGCTTTCAAGTTCTGTTAATAAGTAATCAAATACCGCTTTATCGCGGCTATCTTCGCTCATATTAAAGTAAGCACCCGGTGTTAATCTAAGTGCAGTACGATCACTGCCTACAGCAGCAATAACCGCATCGGTTACTTCTAGTGCAAAACGCGACATGTTTTCAGGCGTTTGACCATATTCGTCGCTGCGTGTATTTGCAGCGTAATGTAAAAATTGGTCCACTAAATAACCGTTAGCACCGTGAATCTCTACCCCATCAAAGCCTGCTTCAATTGCGTTTTCAGCAGCTTTTGCGAAATCAGCAACTAGACTTTTAATATCATTAGTAGTGGCTGCTTTTGGTGTGATGTATGTAAGCTCACGCATACGAGGGACAGAGCCTTCAACGCCAATTGCTGATGGAGCAAGTACATCGCCATCAAAAAAGTGAGGGTGTGCAACACGGCCAACATGCCATAGCTGTGCAAACATTTTGCCGCCATTAGCGTGCACAGCGTCAGTTACTTTTTTCCAACCTTGAATTTGCTCGCTGGTAAATAAACCCGGAGTATTTGGGTAACCTTGTCCATCTGGACGAATAATAGTTGCTTCACTAATAATTAAACCGGTTTCGGCACGGCGAGCATAATATTCAACCATATCTTGTGTTGGCACTAGGTTATCGTCAGCCATACAACGCGTTAATGGCGCCATAAGTATGCGGTTTTTAAGCTCAATCGTGTTATTTAATTTAAACGGAGCAAGTAGATCAGTTGTCATTTTTCAATCCTTCATTAAGTATATGCTTACTACAATGTGGCCTTTTTACAAACATTCAAGCTTATTTTTGAATGATCGCTCAAATTAGTAAGAAATTATACTGATCAATCTACAAATTAGATCTGCATTGCTGAAATTAAATAGCAACTTTTCAACACTCTGTCATATAACTCGATATACTTGTGTGCATATAATTTAGATATAGTAATTAAAAGTGAGCTAATTATGACAACGCCAAATTTAAGCGAAGAACACGCAGTAATTTTAGGACTTGGAGCAAAAAAACGCCTAGCCTATATGTTCGAAACCGTACGACAGTTCAAGCAAGTATGGATTTTAAACGATGATGATGGCTGCGTTATGCTTGCCAACGAAGATGACGACTGTGTGCCAGTTTGGCCAACTCGTGAATTTGCAGAAGCATGGGCAACTGGCGAATGGGCTGGCTGCAGCGCTAAAGCGATCCCACTTGCTGACTGGTTTAGTCGCTGGACACCGGGTCTTGAGGTAGATGACTTACTTATTGCTGCCTTCCCTACAGAGGAAGATGATGGCACGATATTGTTTTCAGATGAGTTTGAAAAACAATTAAAAGCGCCAAAGCAAAAATATTAAGGTTCAAAGCCTAAATACTCAGAGTTCTAAAATTTATAAACGCGGCACTTAATTTAGTAGCCGCGTTTTTATTGGCAATATCTAAAATTCAAATAAGCCTGTGTAATTGCATCTGGATTTTCTACTTGCGGATAATGCCCAAGCTCTACAAACTCTTGTACGCGCGCATTGGGAATAAGCTTTTTATAATGCTCAATCATATGCTTACCAGAGATGGGGTCTTCTGCGCCGGCTATAAACGTAAGTGGTATATTGCTATTTATGATGGCACCAACCCAGCGTTCTCTGTTTTGCTGCCTCTGCTTTATATAACTAATGAGTTTGGGCATTACGGCTAAGCCATCTTTATAAATTAGCAGCTCCCAAAGTGTGTCTACCACTTGTTTTGAGGGCGGTGTACTTTTACCAAAAATAGTAAGTAGATTATTGGCAAATTTTTGTTTATTCATTAATTTTGGCACTATCCAACCTAGCTTTGAAAGTAAAAGCTTTTGTATAAATAAGGGTTTATGCACCTGCGGAAATAACCCACCATTTAAAAAGCACACACTGTTTATTTTAAAGTCACTTTGGCTAACGACTTGCCTTGCTAATAACTCTTGAGCCACAGTATCGCCATAGTCATGAGCTAAAATATGTATATCATTAATATTTAACGTTTTTAAAAATTGAGTATATAAGTCGGCTTGTTCAGTAATTTTATAGCCTGCATTTTTAGGTTTATCTGACAAACCAAAACCTAGCATATCGAGTGTAATTACAAAATAATGTTCACTAAGGGTTTGCCACATACCTTCCCAGTCCCAACTAGCACTTGGAAAGCCATGTATTAAGAGCAGCGCAGGCTTAGTTATATCACCAGCTGTTTTAGTAAAAATTTGATGGCCACTAATTTGAGTAAATTGACCCTGTGATTGCCACTGTTGAAGAGAAAACATATATTAGCTTAATTTTTATTGTTGATTTGTTAGTTTTATCATAAAGGTAATTAAAAAAGGAAACAAAACCAATGCATAAAATTTGCATTGGCTTATTAAAAGTCATGTTAAAATTTAATAGTGTAATCTACATAAACTCGATGGTCAGCTCTATCGCCTTTAACACCATCAACACTGCCTGATTTTTCGGTTGTATAATCTACAAATAACCAACGTAAGCTTAAGCCTTTTATTTTCTCAACTTTATAGCGGGTATCTACAGCCCAATATTTTTCGTCGGCTGTGCCACCTAACTTACCCAACGCAGAGTTTTCAGCATCGCTGCCGTCTGTGTAGTAAAATTTAGTTGTTAAGCCAGGCGATACTGCTTTCAAATCAATTCCTAAACGAGCTTGCCATGATGTTTCATTTTGGTTTGTTAAATCGGCACCGATTAATGAGCGAGTTGGAAATGGGTTTGTACCATGATCACCACTGAAATTATCTTCAATCCAAGCATCACTCACTTTAGTAAATGCCGCACCTACACTCCAAATATCTTTTTTCCAATCAGCATCTAGGTAATAGGCAAATCCATCGTTTTTACTTTTGGTTAAGCCTGTTAATGCACCAGGTGTATCTTCATCATCTAAATCGCCGCCCTCTGCGCCTGTTACAAATAAATCACCATCATCTTGTGAGGTAAATATGCCAGTTGAAAGGGTTAACTTACTTTGTTCAAATTTAATGTCGTAACTGATTTTTAATGCGATTTTACTTAGATAATCGTGCGAATTTAAGTATTCAGCCTCTAATATTAGATTGTCTTTTTTATGCGTAGCACCTACGCCCCAAATTACACTAATAGCGCCAGTTGCCGATTGGTCGGTAGAAAAGTCTTCCCATCTATCGTCGTGTCGACGGCTCCATTTGTCGTAAACGTAACCGTATAATTTAGTGTTGCCAATTTTATAATCGCCAAAAACACCTCTAAAAGTATTAGGAATAGCCCGACTCCCAGAGCTTTTAAGTAACATACTTTTGGTTTTTTGCCCGCCCACTTTAACGTAACCGTTATTGCCCAATTTAAAATCTAAAAAATATTGACCAAATTTAGAAAAGCTATCGTCAACTCCACCGCTCTCACTACCTGCTGGTAAAATATTACCTGCGGCTGAACCCGTAGAATTAATATTCATTACGGTGTAAGTCGATACACCCACACTCAATAAATCGTTTATATAACCCGATGTGTAATTGAGCTCTATACCTTGAGCAAAAGTTGAATCGTCACTTGCGTCGTTATCGTAGTCACGGTCAAAATAAATTGATCTAAGTTTTATATTAAATTCATCTTGTTCTGTCAGCCCATTAACAGCGGCATACGAAGGAATAGAAATACATGTTAATACTGCGGCTATTGCCGCAAGTAATTTAGATACTCGGTGAGCCATAGTTATCTCCGTTACCTTATTTTGTTTAAGTTTTCACTGTGCAGTACATAGCAGCGTGTATTTTTTCGACCTACACGGCAAACATGTCATAAGGTAATTACATTTTAAGTAATCACGTTTTCTTTCACGCTACTAAAATATAGAACAATATAAGTTTTTAATGTTTTAATTTTCATATTATGAAATATTAAGTGTTTGTTTTGTTTCGGATGAATTACAAAAGTAAGGTGAGCATTGTCTCTTGCTTACTCGTACCTATGACGATAGCTCCCTTTAAAAACGTCATAACATTGGTAAAATTTTACTTTATTTAAACTTATCAAAGTAAAGTTATGAGCAAAAACTAAAAGCTATCTGTTGTTTTATGAGCAGCTAATTTCCACTAAAAAATCAATAAATATAAAAATCAGCACCCTTTAGCCAATACTTTTGTTGTTGGCTATAAAGTAGCAAAGAACATGTAAATTATTATATTTATATACATGTTCATTTTATCTTGATGAGTAAAATCAACTCTTACATTACATCCAGGGCAAGAGCATGAAAAAACACTATAAATTCAATACCTTTTCAAGATAAGCTGTACTGCGCATCGCTTTCTTCTGCTTTGCTGGCA